>DASPKU010000017.1 GCA_035627955.1 Phycisphaerales bacterium | reverse complement strand
ACCCGCTCGGAGACGCCGGCGCGGGTGGAGGCTGAGCGGTTGCTCTCCTCGATGCGGGACAGCTTGCCCTCGATCCACTCGAGCATGTGCTCTTCGTTGAGCGGGGGGGGCGTGGCGTCGCCGGGGTTGGTCGGGCGGGTGGTCATGATCGGGAGGGCTTGACGGGGGCGGGGGTGACGGTGGGGACGGGGGTGGGCTTGTCGGCTTTCTCGAGGGCTTCGACGGCGTCTCTCAGGGCGGTGCGGGCGCGGAACAGGCGGCTCTTGATGGTGCCGACCGCCACGCCCATCACTTCGGAAATCTGCTCGTAACTCAGACCACGGCAATCACAGAGGATGAGAACGGCCCGTTGATCGGGGTCCAGGTGGCGGAGGGCGGCCAGCACCCGCTCCTGGTCCTCATGCGCTTCGACGCTCGAGAGCGACCCGGGTTCCCGTGACTGCTCGAAATCGAGGCCGCGGGAGGGGTCTGTCTGGGTCCCCCGGGCACCGTCCTGGAGGGCTTCGAGGCTGGCGGCCTTGCGGACCTTCTCCGAGCGGAGCTTGGAGAGGCACACGTTCATGGTGATCTTGATCATCCAGGTGGAGAGCTTGGCCCGCCCGTCGAAGCTGGCGATGTGCTGGATGATCTTGACGAAGGCGTCCTGCGTGAGATCGGCCGCGAGCTCGCGGTTGTGCACCATGCGGAGGCAGGTGGAAAACAGGCGGTCCTGGTAACGGGAGATGAGGGCGGGCCAGGCCTGGGTGTTGCCGGCGCGGATGGCGTCCACCAGCTTCTGGTCGTAGCTGTCCTCGTCGAGGGGCTTGTTGGCGGGGTGCTGCGGGGGCAACGTGCGGATTGTACTGATCAGTCGGGCTGAAGTGGCTGTGCGGGGCGGCCGATAAGCCAGTGTGCAGTCGTTTTCTCTATTCCATCCCACGAAGCTGCGGTTCGGACGCCGCTGGCCTATAGTGAGCGGATCGCCGGTAGTTCTCAGAGGGCTTGACTTCGGTCTCGCTTCCCGATTGGGCACCTGCTGGCGCGGCGAGCATCAGTGCACTCCAGCACATCGCCGCTCACTTTCACCAGTAGCGCCTGATCTGCCCTACCGAGGACACCTGTCTCATGTTGTTTGCTGATATTTCGCTTTCACCGGTCCTTCTGCGCGCACTTGCTCAGGAGGGTTACACCGCCCCCACCCCCATCCAAGCCCAGTCCATCCCGGTGGCCCTCACCGGCAAGGACGTGCTGGGCTGCGCACAGACGGGCACGGGCAAGACGGCTGCGTTCGTGCTGCCGATCCTGCACCGCCTGATGGCCACGCCCGCCGACAAGACCCGCACCGGCCCCGCCAAGGCGCGGGCGCTGATCCTGTCGCCGACGCGCGAGCTGGCCTCGCAGATCGGCGAGAGCATCGCCCGCTACGGCGCCGAGAGCGGCCTGGTGCACACCGTCATCTTCGGCGGCGTCAGCCAGTACCACCAGGAGAAGGCCCTGCGGCGCGGCGTTGACATCATCGTCGCGACCCCCGGCCGCCTCATCGACCTGATGGAGCAGCGGCTGGTCGACCTGCGCGAGGTGAAGTTCTTCGTGCTCGACGAGGCCGACCGCATGCTGGACATGGGCTTCATCAACCCCATCCGGCAGATCGCCCGCGAGATCCCCAAGCAGCGGCAGACGCTGCTGTTCTCGGCCACGATGCCGGGCTCGATCATGGAGCTGGCGGACTCGCTGCTCACCAACCCCACGAAGGTGTCGGTGGCGCCGCAGCAGCGCACGGCGGACAAGATCGACCAGAGCCTGTTCTTCGTGCCCCGCATGCAGAAGTTCAGCCTGCTGGAGCTGCTGCTCAAGGACGGCACGGCGTCCCGCGTGGTGGTCTTCTCCAAGACCAAGCACGGGGCCGAGAAGCTGGGCAAGCGACTGGGCCAGTCGGGCATCAACGCCGAGACCATCCACGGCAACAAGGCCCAGAACGCCCGCAAGCGCGCCCTGGACTGCTTCCGCAGCGGCAAGGCCCGTGTGCTGGTGGCGACCGACGTCGCGGCCCGCGGCCTGGACATCGACGACGTGACCCACGTGATCAACTACGACCTGCCCATGGAGCCTGAGGCCTACGTGCACCGCATCGGCCGCACGGCCCGCGCGGGCGCCAGCGGCAAGGCGATCTCCTTCTGTGACCACGAGGAGCGCGGGCTGCTGCGCGACATCGAGAAGCTGCTGGGCAAGAAGGTGCCCGTGTCCGAGACCCCCGACCTGCCGAAGGTCGAGTGGAAGCCCGAGCCCCGCGAGGGTCGCGAGGGCAGGTTCGAGGACGCACGCCACAACCAGGGCCACCGGCACAACGACCGAATCTCCACGCAGCCCTTTCACCAGAAGGGCGGCAAGCCGGCCAAGGCCCCTGCTATGAAGGCGGCCCACCAGAACGGCAAGCCGCGCCGGAGCTTCGGCTTCGACCAGCCGCTGGACGCGGTGCCGGCGAATTCTGACATCGTGCGGGGCGACGCGGCGACGCGCGGCCCGCGGGTGTTCGGGGCGAAGAGCTGGACGGGTGCGAAGCGGGGGTACTGAGCCGCTCTTTCTGCAACCGAGATGATCAGCGACGGCCTCTCCCTGCGGGAGGGGCCGTTTTTGCAGGGGACACACTGTGCCTGTGTTGATGCAGGCAGGTCGGCACATGCGTAAAATGGCGGCATGACCGTCACTTTCGATCTGCCGCCTGATATCGAGTCCATGCTGCGGACCAACGGGCAGGATCCATCGGCTGCACTCAAAGAGGCGGCGATGGTTGAGTTGTACCGTTGTGGCGTTCTCAGCGAATATCAGCTCGCGCGCGCACTCGGGCTTGAACGACTCCAGGTCGATGAGGTTCTCAAGCGGCACAATGTCCCGCTTGAGATGACGATCGAGGAGATCGAGGCGGAGGCCGAGACGCTCCGCGCAGGTCGCGGCGGATGATCGTCATCTGCGACACGTCGCCGCTCAACTACCTGATCCTGATCGATCACATCGAGATCGTGCCGAAACTGATGACCGATGTGGTCGCACCGCCTCAGGTGCTGGCCGAGCTGCAGCGTACGGGTGCGGCGGATCGGGTCCGGGCATGGGCCGCTCAGCCGCCCGCGTGGTTGCAGGTTCGCGCTCCGATGGAGATCGCTCCAGACCTCGCTCTTCATATTGGTGAGTCCGCCGCGATTTCGCTCGCTCTGGAGCTGAAACCTGCGCACTCCGTCCAACTCCTGATGGACGAACGGATGGGAAGGCGCGTCGCTCGTAGCCTGGGGCTTCCCACGCTTGGGACGCTGGCTGTGCTGCGGGATGCGGCACGTGGTGGCCTCATCGATATCGAAACGGCGATCTCGCGACTGCGACAGACGCGGTTCCGGGCAACGGAGCAGCTGTACGAGCAACTGCGACAGAGCGTCAGGCGGGAGAAGGACACATGACGAGCCAGTACGACACCTACACCTCCCCCCTCGCCGCCCGCAACGCCTCGAAGGAGATGCTGCGGATCTGGTCGCCCCGCCACAAGTTCCAGACCTGGCGGCGGATCTGGCTGGCGGTGGCGGAGGCGCAGCACGAGATGGGGCTGCCGGTCACGCGTGAGCAGGTGGAGGAGCTGCGGGCGAACCTGGAGGTGACGGACGCGGACATGCAGGCCGCGGAGGGGTACGAGCGGAAGCTGCGGCACGACGTGATGGCGCACGTGCACGCGTGGGGGGACCGGTGCCCGAAGGCGAAGGGGATTATCCACCTGGGGTGCACGAGCGAGGACATCGGGAGCAACGCTGACCTGATCATTCTCTGGGATGCGCTGCGGCTGATTGAGCAGAAGACGGCGCGGGCGGTGCTGTCGTTCACAGCGCCTGCGCAGCGGTGGGCCGCTGCTCCGACGCTTGGCTTCACGCATTACCAGCCGGCGCAGCCGGTGACGGTTGGGCGGCGGATTGCGAACTGGGCGAGCGACCTCAACCTCTGTCTTGAGGCCCTGGACCACCGCGCGAAGTCACTGCTCTTCAAGCGGCGCGGCCTCCGCGGCGCCACCGGCACGCAGGCGTCGTTCCTCAGCCTGTGCGGCGACGATCATGACCGCGTCGACCTGCTGGAGGCGGGCTTCCTGTACGAGCTCGATGAGAAGGGCTATGCACTCGCCCCCTGGAAAGCCGACGAAGCATGGGAAGCCGACAAGGCCGCGCGGATCGAGCGGCTTCGCTACGTCGCGTCGCGGGCCAATGACCCCAATGAGGGCGCCTCCGAGCAGGCGCAGAAGTGGCTGCGGCAAGCGGAGGAGCTCGCCACGATGCCGGTCGCGGAATACCGCGTGAGGGAATCGATCGACTTCACCGGCATGCGCACGTTCCCGATCGTCGGACAGACCTACCCGCGCGTTATCGACTCGCTGATCCTCTCCGACCTCGCCGCCACCGCCTCCGTCCTCCACAAGATCGCCACCGACATCCGCCTCCTCTCCAACCGGAAGGAGCTCGACGAGCCATTCGAGGAGAAGCAGATCGGCTCCTCGGCCATGCCCTACAAGCGCAACCCCATGCGTTGCGAGCGCATCTGCGGGCTCACGCGGTTCGTCATGAACCTCGTGGGCAACGCCTACGACACCGCGGCCACGCAGTGGCTGGAGCGCACGCTCGACGACAGCAGCAACCGCCGGCTGTCGCTGCCCGAGGCGTTCCTGGCCCTCGACGGGGCCCTCGACCTGATGCACAACGTCGCCGGCGGCCTCATCGTGCACGAGGCGATGGTGCGCAAGAACCTCATGGCCGAGCTGCCGTTCATGGCCACCGAGAACATCCTGATGGCGTGCGTGAAGGCGGGCGGGGACCGGCAGGAGTACCACGAGCTGATCCGCCAGCACGCGCAGGCCGCGGGGCTGCGGGTGAAGCAGGAGGGGCTCGACAACGACCTGCTGGAGCGGCTGAAGGCCGACCGGCACTTCTGGTCCAAGCAGCGCGGCGGGCCGCTCGGCGTTGAACTCGACTGGGACGGCCTCATGGACCCGATGAAGTACATCGGGCGGAGCGTGGAGCAGACGGAGCGGTTCCTGCGCGAGGTGGTGGAGCCGCTGAAGCAGCGGTACGCCGACAAGATCGCCGAGCTTGGCGAGAGCGGCCCCCGCGTCTGACCGCCCAAAAGGACAGGTGAGCGGCGCCGCAGCGCACCGCTCACCTCAACAACCCACGTGTGGTCAGCGCCTCAGCGCTCGGCCAGCAGCCCCGCTGTCATGATGTCCAGCATCGTCACGCCCAGCACCGCGGCGATCGCGATCTTCACGTTGCCGCGTTTGGGGTTGTCCTCGTGGTGCAGCTTCTTGAGCGAGTAGAGGTCGAGGAAGTCGCCCGCGACCCGTGTCCACATCCACGGCGAGCGGGCCCGCACGTCCTTCTGGGCCAGGATGGCGATGCCGTTAGCAATCTCGCGGAAGCCGTAGGCGCGGACGACGCCGCGCCGGTCCTCGGCGCCCAGCCACTTCGAGAGCCCCTCGGCGTTCATCACTTCGAGCAAGCCCAGGCCGATGCTGAACCAGCCGAGGCCCTGGGCCATGGCGTCGGGCGGCTCGCCGCGGCGGGGGTCGGGGGTGTCGGTCAGCTCGGTCTTGACGAACTGGGCCTCGCCCGCGGAGAAGCCCGCGGCCCCGAAGCGGGCGGGTGCGTCGTGCAGCGGCTGGCGCGCGGGGCGGGCGTCCATGGGGAGGCCCGCCTGCACGGCCTCGCGCTCGCCGATCTCCGTGGGCAGGTCGTAGCGCGGCGGGGAGTTTCTCGCGTCTCGCACGTACTCGCCCTTCAGCCCGCCCACGTCGCGGGCGCGCTCGTCGGTCTTCGAGCGGCCGAAGTCGCCTTGGCGGCTGCCGGTCCCGCTTTCCATCTCGGTGCCGAAACCAGGCGCGCCCTCGCGCCGGTCGTTGTCCATGCGTCCGTCCATCGCGTCACCTCGCGTTCGTGTCAGAGATTGACTCGCTCACAGCCCCGCTCACGGCTTGAGCACCACCTTGATGCACCCGTCCTTCTTGTCGCGGAAGGTCTTGTACGCCTCGGGGCCTTTCTCCAGCGGCAGCCGGTGCGTCACGATGAAGCTCGGGTCGATCTTGCCGTCCTCGATGGTCTTGAGCAGCATGCCGATGTACTTGGGCACGTGCGTCTGGCCGGTCTTCACCGTCAGCCCCTTGTTCATCAGGGCTCCGATGGGGATCTTGTCGGGGAAACCCGCGTACACGCCGGGGATGGAGAGCGTGCCCGCCTTTCGGCAGCAGTAGATCGCCTGCCGCAGCGCGTGGGCGCGGTCGGTGGTGAGCATCATCGACGACTTCACCTTGTCCATCACAGCGTCGGGCGCGCCCCAGCCGTGGGCCTCGGCGCCCACGGCGTCAATGCAGCGGTCGGGGCCACGCTCGTTGGTCATCTCCTGGAGCGTGTCGTAGACGTCCTGCTCCTTGAAGTTGATGACCTCGGCCTTGCCCTTGGTGCGGGCCATTTCCAGCCGCTCGGGCACCCAGTCGATCGCGATCACGCGCCCGGCCCCCAGCATCCACGCGCTCTGGATGGTGAACTGGCCGACGGGTCCGCAGCCCCACACCGCGACGGTGTCGCCCGGCTCGATCTCCGCGTTCTCCGCGGCCATGTACCCCGTGGGGAACACGTCGGACAGGAACAGCACCTGCTCGTCTTCGAGGTCGCTCTCGATCTTGATCGGCCCAACGTCGGCCCACGGCACCCGGAGCAGCTCGGCCTGGCCGCCCTGGTAGCCGCCCGCCATGTGCGAGTAGCCGTAGAACCCGGCGGTGGCGTGCCCCATCATTTTTTCCTGGATGGGGTTGTGGGCGTTGGTCACGTCGCAGCAGCTGTAGAGCTGCCGCTGGCAGAACCAGCACTGGCCGCACTGGATAGTGAAGGGGATGACCACGCGGTCACCCTTCTTGAACTTGCGGACCTCGCTGCCGACCTCCTCGACGATGCCCATCGGCTCGTGGCCGACGACGTAGCCGGGGGTCATGAACGGCACGTAGAAGTCCAGCAGGTGCAGGTCGCTGCCGCAGATGGCGGTGGACGTGATCCGCACGAGCATGTCGGTGGGGTTTTCGATTTTGGGATCGGGGACCTGCTCGCAGCGCATGTCGCCCTTGCCGTGCCAGGTGATGGCGCGCATGGAACCTCCTTGCTGACAAGGAGTAAGCGTCAGCGGCGTGAGCGCTCCGCCGGTGGCTGGCTGAAGCCCCATGCACCGGCTTGAGCTTCCGACCCGGTGGCGGAATGTTCACCGTGTGGAACTATGATCCAGCTCACCAACTGGAGATTGCATCGATGAAGAAGCTGATTGCTGTCACTGCCGCCGCGGGCCTGCTGGCCCTCACCGCCTGCGAGAAGAAGGAGCCCGCGCCGGTCAACCCCGCACCCAAGACCACCGGCTCCACCACCACGCCCGCGCTGCCGACCACCGGCACGAACACGCCAGCCATGCCGAACGTCAACACCGACACCAGCAAGCTGACCCAGATGGCTGGCGATGCCAAGGACAAGATGGTCGCGGGCGTGGAGTCGGGCCTGGCCTCCGCCAAGACCAAGCTGGACGAGTGGACCACCAAGGTGAGCGCCACGGCCGACGCGAAGAAGCCCGAGATGGAGGCCGCGCTGACCAAGCTCAAGAGCAGCTACAGCACCCTGTCCAGCGATGTGAGCCAGTTGAAGGGCAAGGCGGGTGAAGAGTGGGACAAGGCGTGGACGAACATCAAGAGCTCGTGGGCGAGCTTCGAGAGCTCCATGAACGACTTCACGGCGAAGTACAAGCCCTGAGGCTCACGACGCCGGGACTGAGGCCGCCGCGGCCGAAGTCCCGGGGCGCGACAACTGATGCTCGACTCAACACCCTCGCCCCGAGGGTGTTTTCTTCTCCACTACACTCGCCCCGTGCTCACCCTCCGCGAAGTCCGCGACAGCGACCTTGACATCTTCTTCCTGCATCAGCAGGACAGGGACGCGTGCTATCAGGCGGCCTTCGTGGGAGAAAACCCCTCCGACCGCACCGCATTCAACGAGCACTGGGCGCGGATTCGCTCGAAGCCGACGATCACGATCCGCACGATCGAGGTAGCGGGCGAGGTGGCCGGGTACGTTGCGAGCTTCATGCGCGGCGACGAGCGCGAGGTCACCTACTGGCTGGGGCGCGAGCACTGGGGCAAGGGGCACGCCACGGGCGCGCTGCGCGAGTTCCTGAAGAGCGAGCCGCGCCCGATCCACGCGCGGGCGGCGAAGGACAACACGCCGTCGATTCGTGTGCTGGAGAAGTGCGGGTTCCGGTTGCTTCGCGAGGAGCGGGGGTATGCGAACGCGCGGCAGTGCGAGATTGCGGAAGTGGTGATGGTGTTGAGGGCGTAGAAAGCAAAGAACCCCGGCGTGCGCCGGGGTTCTCCACCACACACACGCTCACCGTCTCAGCACTGGCCACCGCCGAGCACGCGGAAGAAGCTCTCGATGTCGGCGTCGGTGCCCACGTCGCCGTCGGCGTTGAAGTCCGCGCCTCCCTCGTAGCAGCTGGAGCAGCAGGTGCCGCCCAGGCAGGCGAAGAAGGCCTCGATGTCGGCGTCGGTGCCGATGTCGCCGTCGCCGTTGAAGTCGCTGTCGCCGCAGTCGGGTCCGGTGATGTCGGGGCGCCTGCGGACGCGCTTGAGCTCCATCTCGGTGCCATTCTTGGTGATCACGACGTGGCGGATCTTGCCGCCCGCGGTGGGCGCGGCCGGGGCGAGCGGCTGCACGGTGAAGTGGTCGACGTTGTCGAACATGAGGCCGTTGGGGAAGAGGATGCGCTCGGTCGAGATGGTGTTGCAGCCGAAGAAGACCCACTGCTGGAGACCGGCGTCCCAGATGTACTTGGCGGTGGCGCCGGGCGGGCAGGAGTGGTGCCACGTGGGCTGGGAGCCGCCGATGAGGATCGCCTGCGGCTCGCCGATGACGCCGCCGCTGGGATCAAAGCACGTGATCACGTAGCCGGGTGAGCCGTAGGCGGTGAAGTCGGCGCTGAAGGTGTCGGCGAAGTAGCCGTCGGCGGTGGGGTCTTGCTGCGTGAGGCTGATGCGGGCCGCGGAGCCCTCGTCGTCGTAGAGCTTCATCAGGGTGACGTGCCCGCGGCAGCAGTTGCCCCGCGCCAGCTCGAGCTTCCACGCCATCGGCGCCGGGGCCGAGGTCGAGCGACACGCCGTCCTGTCCGCTGCTCCCGAGGTTGTGCACCGGGAGCCGACGCTCATCGCACGAGCCATCGCCGTCGTTGTCGTCGCACACTTCGCCGATGTGCGCCTGGCCCAGGCCGAACGACGAGACGCCGAGGGTCTCGATGGTGGCGCTGGTGAGGGTCAGGCTGGGGACGCCGATGGCGCTGACCAGCATGGAGTCGATGTTGGACGAGATCGGCGGCGAGCCCGGGCCGCTGGTGGGCGTGATCATCATGCGGCCCTGGTAGGTGTAGGTGCCCGTCTCGCCGGTGCTCGTCATGCAGGCCCAGCCCATCCACAGGAACGGCGGGCAGCCGTTGCACGCGCTCATCCACTTGTAGATGAGCACGGGCGTGCCGCCGTTGGGGCAGGTGAAGTTGGGGACCCACGGCTTCGCCGCGATGGGGCCGCTCACGTCGTAGTCCTCGGTGATAGTCCCGTCCTCGGACAGCACCTTGATGTTGATGGAGGAGGCGCCGAGGCTGGAGAAGTCCCAGTGGAACGTGCCCGTGCCGTTGCCGCTCGAGATCATGCGGTGGTTGCCGTAGATAAGGCCGTCCCAGCCCTTGTGGCGGATGCGGACACCGCCGCCGGCCACGCTGAGGACCGGGGCGATCTCGACACCGGTGCCGCCGCCCATGGACGAGTGCAGGCGGAGCTCGACACCGTCCTGCCCGGAGGAGCCGAGGTTGTGCACGGGGAGGCGGCGGCCGTTGGGTGTACCGAGCACCGCGCCGCCGGTGGCGGTGTGCTCCAGCCCGCTGACGACGGTCTGGGCAAGGGTGGTGCCGGCGAGGGTGGACAGAATGATCGCGCTGGAGAGCAGGGAGTTCATGGGTCTCGTCCTTTTCTGGGCCGCGGTGCGGCGTGTGGTTGTGGTGGGGACACCATGACTTCCCCGCTGGGTGGGGGATCTTGCAGGGGCTTGGCGAAATCGTGGGTAGGTCGCCGAGGCCGTCGAGGTCCACGAACGAAAACAGGCGTGCCGTGGGGCACGCCTGTGGAGCAGATTGCTGAGGTCGTTGATTACTTCACGCGTTTGGCCGTCACGGCCTCCATCCAGCCTTCCTGGCCCTTCTCGTACCAGCTCCAGCGGCTCTTGAAGTTGTCGTCGTCGATGAAGTTAATGACGACGCTGTCCATGTGGCCGACGTCGCGCGACTTCATGTTCGTGCCGTCCTTGAACTCGAAGGTCGCGGTGTTGCCGTCCTCGCTGACCTTCGTAAGCGTCAGGCGCGGCTGGTTCTTGGCCATGCAGTAGTGCGTGAGCATGAGGGTGTCGCCGTCCATGTGGTACATGGTGACCATGGCCATGTCCGGCTTGTCCTCCATCTCGTTGCCCATGAGCACCGAGCCGCCGGCGATGAGCTTGTAGCTCTCGGTGAACTCGCCGATGCCCGAGCTCTTGCACTCCCACTTGCCCTGGAACTTCTTCATCTTCTCGAAAACGGCCAGAGCCTGCTCCTTGGTCGGCTTGCCAGCCTTCGCGGGCGCGGCCTCCTTGGGAACGGGCTTGTCGGCCTTGGTCTCAGGCTGCGAGTGGTTGTGCGAGTGCTGGGCGAAGAGCGCGGCCGTGGCGACGGCGGTGACGGCGGCAATGGTGACGAGCTTCTGCATGGGGTTCTCCAAGGTCGGATGGGAGAGAGGCATCGAGGCACGCGGCGTCAAGGCATGAGGCGGCTGAGTGAGACTCAGTGGCCGCCGCCCTGGAGGTCCTGGAACAACATCAGGGCGTTGCCGTCTGGGTCGAAGAAGGTGGCGAGCTTGACCATGCCGGGGAACTCGTGCGTGGGGCCGTCGAAGCGGACCTTCTTGCTCTCGAGCTGTGAGCGGGCGTGGTCGATGTCCTTGACGCCGAAGGTGGGGACGGGGCCGGCGCCGGTCTTGGGCTTCTGGTTGTCGGAGAGGCCGATGTTCACGCCCTTGATCTCGGTGGCGAGCTCGCACCAGCCGATCTCGGCGACGTCGTACAGCAGCTGGAACCCGAGGGTGTCGCTGTACCACTTGGCGGAGGCCTTGCGGTCCTTCACCTGCATGGAGAGGGTCAGTCCGCCGTTGAAGTTCAGGGGCGAGGGCATTGTGATTCTCCTGTTGAGTGCCTGACAGTTGAGCAGAAGGCCCGCAAGGCTCCAAGCGGGGCACTCCGATTCGTCGGAGGGAGGCCTTGCGGGCCCGATGGATACTTTTTATAGTAACGTACAAGGCGTGTCAAGCCTGTTCCGGGGTGTACGCTGTCGCAGCAACCAATCAACCTCCCCGACCTCTTCCACCGGCGCTGGATGCTCCCTGTCCTGGCCGAACTGCACCGCGGGCGCGGGTGCAAGTTCGTGACGCTCGTCCACCGGACAGGGGCGTCCCGAAAGGCGATCAACGACACGCTGGCGGCCCTCATCAGGCTGGGGCTGGTGATGCATAACCCCGGCTACGGCCACCCGTTGCGCCCAGAGTACCTGCTCACGACGCGGGCCATGCAGTCAGGCCCGGCGCTGCTGGCCCTCTACGACCTGCTGACCGTCCACGCCCTGCGGGACACCGCCCTCAAGAAGTGGTCTCTGCCAGTGCTGCTGAAGGCGGCGCAGGAGCCCGGAGGCGTCCGGTTTTCCACACTTCGCTCAGAACTGCCCACTATCACCGACCGTGCCCTCACCCTCGCCCTCAAGGACCTCCAGAGCGCCGGGCTGGTCGCGCGCCTGGTCCTGGACTCCTACCCCCCCACCACGCTCTACCAGCCGACGAGCGCGGCGACGCCGGTCATCGCGGCGCTGGAGGCGCTGCTGGGGGAGTTCCCGTGCCCCCCGGCCGGGGCTGAGAACCGCCGGCGGGCCCTGGGGTGAGCCGCCGGTGGTGAGACTGTCACCCCCGATCTCGATACACTCCGCCCACAAGCAGTAGTAGAGAAGAAGGACGGAGCCACATGAAGGTCATCTGCGATCGCGGCGCCCTGTTGGACGCCATCAACCTCGTTTCCGGCGCTGTCGCCGCCCGCACGCCCCGCGTCCAGCTCACCTGCGTCAAGCTCACGGCCAGCAAGGCCAACGGCGCGGGCGACCTCACCCTCTCCGCCACCGACGCCGAAGTCGCGCTCAAGCTCACGCTCACCCAAGTTGACGTGCAGCAGCCCGGCGAGGCGCTGATCCCTGCGGACAAGCTCCGCCAGATCGTCTCGGCCGAGGACGGCGACCCCACGCTGACGCTGGAGGTCGAGAACGAGGTGTGCCACATCCGCGGGGCGGATGCGCACTTCAAGGTGTTCGGCTACCCGCCGGCAGACTTCCCGCCGATCCCTGACTTTGGCATTCTGTCCACCGGCGATGCCAACACGCCCAAGGCCAAGGCGATGATTACGCACCCGGCCGGCTCGCTCAGCCAGCTGGTGGCCCGCACCCTGTTCGCCACCGCCCGCGAGAACTCGCGGTACGCGATCAACGGCGTGCTGCTCAAGCGCGACGGCAAGCGGCTGGAGATGGTGGCCACCGACGGCCGCCGCCTGGCCCTCGCCCGCGCGGCCCTCAGCGGCGGCGAGAAGGACAGCAAGCCGGTCACCTGCATCATCCCCACCAAGGCCCTCAACATGCTCCAGAAGCTGATCCAGGAGCATGATGAGGCGGTGCAGATCGCGGTGACGGACAACCAGATTCTGTTCAGCTTCGGCACGGCCGCGAGCCCGGGGCGGGCGGTGCTGGTGAGCAACCTGGTCGAGGGCGCCTTCCCTCCCTACGAGGACGTGATCCCGAAGGACCAGGATAAGAAGGTGACGTTCGACCGCGAGAGCGTGTCATCGGCGGTGCGGCGTGCGGCGCTGCTGACCAACGAGGAGTCGCGGGGCGTTCGCCTTTCCTTCACCGGGAAGGGCAAACAGCTCGAGCTCTCCAGCCGGGCGCCGGAGATGGGCGAGGCCAACGTAAAGGTCGACCTCAATGGTTACGACGGCGACGACATCGAGATCGGGTTCAACCCGCAGTTCATCGTGGATGCGCTGAAGGTGATGACGGAGCCCGAGGTGATCATGGAGCTCAAGGCGCCGGGCAAGCCGGGGCTGATCAAGAGCGGCAACGACTTCATCTATGTGGTGATGCCGGTGACGCTGCAGTGATCAATCGCCGCGCAGCGCCTTGAGGTCGAGCGTGAACCCCTCCAGTGAAACCGATTCGATTGAGTCGGTTTGGCTGGTTTGTTCGACCAGTTCGTTCCCGATCCGACGCCACGCGCGAACGTTGGCAGTATCGGGGTCAATCACCCAGTACTCGGCAACACCGAACCGCTCGTAATCGCCGCGTTTGGTGATGAGATCGAGCGCCTTGGTGCTCGGCGACAGGATCTCGATCACGAGCTGGGGCGGTGTGGTCAGCCGTTGCGGAAGGGATTTCAGAACGCCGGGTGCGTAGAGCGCCAAGTCTGGTCTGTAAACCAGCTTGGGACCAACCTGCAGATCCACGTCCGGGATCACCCGCGCACCCGCGTGCGAGCGTCGCCACTGACCCGCTTGTTCCTGCAGGAGCTGCAGTAGTTCCTGGTGGCGGGGAGTCGGGGCTGGCGACATCAATACGACTCCATCGATGAGCTCGTACCTGGCCTGAGTTTCGCCGATTTCGAAAAACTCGTCGGCGGTCATCCGCAGCCCGGCGTAGCCGAGCCTGTCCGGGAGTTGACCTTCGTACTTCGGAGCTGCCGACATGCCAGAAGGATACTCGCCGCCCCCGGTTTGTGCCCACCAGCTTTGGCGGGTATTGTCCTGACCCACGATGCCGGTGATGCGTCCACGAACCCTGCTGATCAGCGCCGCACTCTTCGCGGCCGGCGCCTTTGCACCGCGCGTGCACGCGCAGCCGCAGCCGCCGGCAACCCCGTCAACGCCGCCGGAAGGTCAGCCCGATACGCAGCCGACGCCACCTACGCGCCAGGGTGTGCCGCCTGAGCTTGAGCCCTATGAGGGTCGCCTCGTGCGACAGGTGACCCTCCGCACGCCCGAGCGTGTGCAGGATGGCCAGACCACCCCCGGGCAGGCGCTGGACCAGCAGACCGAGAGCCTGGCCCGCAACCAGCTGCGCCTGCGCGAGGGGGCGCCGTTCTCAGCGCTCACGGTGTCGGACGACATCGCTCGGTTGGACCGCCTGGGGCGGTTCAAGCGGGTGGAGAGCCGCGTGCAGCTGCTGTCGGACGGGTCGGTGGAGCTGGTGTACGTGCTGGACCCGCGCCCGGTGGTCACGGCCGTGCAGACGGTGGGCAACCGCGCCTTCGGCGACAAGGACCTGGTGGCCGGCGACGCGATGGTGGGCGCCCCGATCGACCCCGCGTTCATCGAGCGCATCGCCCGCGGCATCGAGGCGAGGTACCAGGCCAAGGGCTACGCCAACGCGCTCGTCACGGTGGACCAGAAGGAGCTGGACGAGAGCGGCATCGTGCTGTTCCGCATCCGCGAGGGCGAGCGCACGCGGATCACGCTCGTGCAGTTTGAGGGCAACGTCTCGCACTCGGACCGCGAGCTGCAGGGGGCGATCAAGACCAAGGCTGCGTTCCTGCTGAACAAGGTGCCGCTGGACGAGGACACGCTGGCGCAGGACGTGACGTCCTTGATCCAGTTCTACCGTGACCGCGGCTACCTTGATATCCGCGTGGGCTACCGCGTGTTCCCCAGCCCCAACGGCAAGGAGGCGATCGTCCAGTTCGACGTGGACGAGGGGCGGGTGTACACGCTGCGGAGCGTGCAGAGCATCCTGCCCGACGAGAGCGCCCCGATCTTCACCAACGAGCAGCTGCTGGGGTTGATGGAGTCGCAGCCGGGAGACGTGTACAGCGAGGCCAAGCTCAAGCGCTCGGTGGACGCGATCAAGGACGCGTACGGCAAGCTGGGGTACTACGACGCGAAGGTGGATCGGCGCGAGAACCGCGACGTGAACCGCCCGTTCGTTGATGTGGTGCTGATCATCACGCAGGGCCGCCGCTGGAAGACCGGGCTCATCGAGGTGCAGGGCAACGACATCACCAAGGACGAGGTGGTGCGGCGGCAGCTGACCATCCTGCCCGACCGGCCGCTGGACAACACGGAGATCCGCGAGAGCGAGCGGCGGCTCCGGCAGACGCAGCTCTTTGACCGCCAGCGCAGCCGCATCACGCCGCAGCCGGAGGACCCGGACAACCCCGGCTACCGCGACGTGCTGGTGGAGATCGAAGAGACCAACACGGGCAAGTTCTCCATGGGCGGCTCGGTGGGCAGCGACGGCGGCGTCGTCGGCCTGGTCAGCCTCCAGCAGAATAACTTCGACATCACCGATTTCCCCGACACCTTCGGCGAGCTGGTGAAGGGCAACGCGTTCCGCGGCGGCGGGCAGCAGTTCACGATCGCCGCGATGCCGGGAACCGAGACGGGCGAGCTTTCCGCCTCGCTGACTGATCCCTACCTGTTCGGCACGGACTACACCGGCAGCGTGAGCGCCTACTACCGCACGCGCGACTTCCGGTCCTATGACGAGCAGCGCGTGGGCGCGTTCCTCTCGCTGGGGCGGCGGTTCGGCTCGCGGTGGACGTTCTCGGTGCCGCTGCGGGCCGAGCAGGTGCAGCTGACGTCTTTCGAGGACAACGCCCCGGTGGACTACTTCGAGGTGGAGGACCCGCAGCTGCTCACGGCCATCGGCGTGAACCTCCAGCGGCGCACGCTCGACGACCCCTACCTGCCCACGCGCGGCACGCGGATCGCGATGGGCGTGGACCAGTACCTGGGCGACTGGACCTTCAACCGCATCACGGCCGAGTACGACACGTACATCCCGCTGAGCGAGGACGTGCTGGGACGGGCGACGGTGCTGCGGCTGTCGACCTCCGCCCGGTACATCCCACAGGGGCAGGAGGACGTGCCGTTCTACGAGCGCTTCTACCTGGGCGGCAGCAACTTCCGCGGCTTCAAGTACCGCGGGGCGTCGCCGGCGGGTCGTCGCGCTGACGGCAGCATCACCGACGACCCCGTTGGCGGCATTTTCAGCTTCTTCGCGGGCGCGGAGGTGCGGCAGCCGGTATGGGAGGACGTGGTCTCGATCGTCGGCTTCATCGATTCGGGCACGGTGGACACCGAGCTCGCCTTCGACGACTACCGCGTGTCGGTGGGCGTGGGGCTGCGGATCTACGTGCCGGCGCTCAGCCCCGTGCCGCTGGCGTTTGACTTCGGCTTTCCGCTGCTGAAGCAGGAGACCGACGAGAAGCGCGTGTTCACCTTCACCGTGGACTTCCCGTTCCGCTGACTGTTTTCGCCGCCCGACCGGCACACGGCCAGGCGGGGTATCATGCGTGCTGCCAGTCGTTTGCAGGCACGACAACACGCACAACACGGGCGCCAACAGCGACCCGCTTCAGGGGATTACCCGACATGAACACGCTCCGCTCCGGTCTCTTTGCTTCGCCCGTGGTGGCGGCGCTCGTGGTTGGCGCTTCGCTGGTGGGGGGCATGGCCCTCACGGCCCACTCCTCGCCCGCCCCCGCCGCGGCGCCGGTGAGCGTGGCGGTGGTCGACATCGCCAAGCTCATCAACGGCCTGAAGGAGCTCGAAGACCGCAACATGGGCAACAAGCCCAAGCTCGATGAGTACAACGCCAGCCTCAAGCAGATCAAAGACCGCATCGAGAAGCTCACCAGCGACCTCAACGACAAGATCCCGCAGAAGGACTACACCGCTCGCTCCGCGGCCATGTCGGAGAAGTACGAGCTGGAGACGCTGTACGAGACCCGCTTCAAGATCTACCAGCGGCAGCTCGACGTGCTCAAGGGCGACACCATCACGCTGCTGTACAACAAGTCGCTGGTGGCGATCGAGGCGATGGCGAAGAAGGAGGGCATCGACCTGGTGATGATCGATGACCGCAGCGTGAAGCTGCCGGAGGTCGGCCAGGCGGTGCAGCGCGACGTGTTCGGGGCGATGGACAACAAGCGGATGCTGTACGTCCGCGACGGGATGGACATCACCGACCGGCTCATCAGCCTGATGAATGAGCAATACCTCGCGGGGCCGCGGGCGGCGAACCCGCCGGCGAATACCGGCGCGAACCCTGCGCCGGCCAGCCCGCCCGCCAATCCGGCCCCGCTGAACAACCGCTGAGAACGTGGCGCACGAGCGGGCCATCTCCATCACCACCGGCGAGCTCGCGGCCCTCGTGGGCGCCGAGCTGCTCGGCCCCCCCACCATCCGTCTTGAGCGCATCGATGCGCTCGAGCGGGCGGGCGCGGGCACCCTGTCGTTCATCCGCTCGGGCGCGTACCTGAAGGACTGGGAGAACGGCAAGGCGGCGGCGGCGCTGGTGAGCCGGGATGTGCCGCTCGGGGTACTTCGTGAGACGCTTGGGAATGGGAGCGCGATGCGGGAGGCGCGGGCACTGCTGGTGGTGCCGGATGCGGACCTGGCGATGGTGCGCGTGCTGGATGTGTTCGCGGCGCGGTCCGCGCCGGTGAAGCCGGGTGTGCACGCGACCGCGGCCGTGGACCCAGGCGCAACGGTCTCGCCCTCGGCGTTCATCGGGCCGGGCTGCACCGTGAGCGCGGGGGCGGTGATCGGCGAGAACGCGGCCCTGATCGCGCAGGTGCACGTTGGGCATGGCGCCAAGGTGGGCGCGGGCACGACAATCCACCCGCACGTGTCAGTGCTGGACCGGTGCGTGGTGGGCGCTCACTGCATCATTCATCCGGGCGTGGTGATCGGCGGGGATGGCTTCGGCTACCGGCCGAGCCCCGACGGGCGCGGGCTGGTAAAAATCCCGCACATCGGCAACGTCGATATCGGCGACCATGTGGAGATCGGCGCCAACACGTGCATCGACCGCGCCAAGTTCGGATCGACGGTGATCGGCAGCGGCACCAAGATCGACAACCTGGTGCAGATCGCCCACGGATGCCGCATCGGCCGCTCGTGCATCATCTGCGGCAAGTGCGGTCTCGCGGGCTCGGTGGTTGTCGGCGACGGGGTTGTGCTCGGCGGCGGAGTGTCGGTCGCGGACAACCTGGAGATCGGGTCAGGTTCCAAGCTCGCAGCGTTGTCGGGCGTCGTGAACAACGTGCCGCCGGGGTCGATCTGGATGGGCGCGCCGGCGGGCCCCGCGGGCGAGTGGCGGCGCACGTACGCGGCCCTGCGGCGGCTGGGGAAGAAGCCGTCGCGCGATTGACCACTCCCCGTCAACGCGTACGCGCGTTCGCGAGATAACGCATGCACCGCCGGACTATCAGCCGTGAAACACCCACCTTGCGAGGGCCGGGGTTGTTCAGCGGCGAGGAGTGCGCGGTCACGATCCGGCCCTCGGTGGTCGCGAATGGGATTCTGTTCACCTCGCCGGGGCGCGGGCCTGTTCAGGCTCATGTGTCGCGGTGCGTGGACTGGAGGCCACGGGGGTTGCCGGCGGGGCTGCCCATCCGTAACACGTCCATCGGCGCGGGTGACTGGTCCGTCGGCACGATCGAGCACGTAATGTCGGCCCTCGCGGGGCTGGGGATCACCGACGCGGTGGTGGAGGTGCAGGGGCCGGAGGTGCCGATCCTGGATGGATCGGCGCTGCCGTTTGTGGAGGTGCTCCTGCCGCTGGTGGTTGAGTTCGAGCGGGAGCAGGACCCGATCGTGCTGCGTGGGCCGGTGGAGGTGCAGGATGGAGGTGGCGGGGTGGTGCGAGCTGAGCCGCGGCCCGGCGGCTGGTCGTTCACCTACGCGCTCGATTACGGGCCGTCTTCACCGATCCAGGCGCAGGCGGCGGTTTGGAGCGGTGACCCGGCGGAGTACGCCCGTGACATCGCGCCGGCCCGCACGTTCTCGCTTCGCGCGGAGGCGGAGGCCGCGGCCCGCGCGGGGCTGTTCACGAAGTTCTCGGCGCGCGAGATGGTGGTGGTGGGCGACGACGGCCAGCCGATCGACAACCAATGGCGGATGCGCAATGAGCCCGCGAAGCACAAGCTGCTCGATCTGATCGGGGACCTGGCGTTGCTCGGGCGTCCGCTGGCGGCGGACGTCACCGCGACGCGCTCGGGGCATGCGTTGGTGCGCGAGTTCTGCCGGAAGGTACTGGAACAGGTACAGGAAGCCTGAGCGTCAGCGAGGGCATCGCCGCGCTTCGCGGCGATACGAGCGACACCCGTTGACCGCAAGTGTCTGTCCACACCAGCGCCGAGCGTATGGCCGCTCAGTCGCGGCCATGCCCTCGCTGACGCTCAGGCCTCCTGTCGGCTCCTCTACTGCTGATTGAGCACGTAGTCGATCTTCTCTCGGAGCTTCTCGTAGGTGAAGATGTACTGAGTGCTTCCGTGGCGCGACCACACCTTTGTGCCCCGTTGGTTCAGCCCGGCTTCGTTCAGTCGGCGCGTTCCCCAGGCCTTCAGTGAGTTCATGACGAAGTCCTTCTCGCGGTTCGCCTTCACCACGCAATGGACGTGATTGGTACGAACATTGAGGGCGTGAAGTATCCATTGGTGGTGCTCGCAGACACCGCGGAGCGCCGCGTCAACGCATGCGCGTTGCGCATCCGAGAGAGCGACGGGATCGTGCTTCAGGTGTTTCTCATCGTACTTCAGCCACTCGGCGTCCGGCTCGATGAAGGGAGTTCCGAACTTATTGCGCGACTCGTGCACCGACCCGCGCTCATCGCCGTGCAGCCACGTGCCGTAGGTGCGGAACGTGATGAAGTAGGCGAGCGGCTCGTTGTACATCCGGGCGAGCGTACCGCGCTGGGGTGCCTTTCGATTTCCGGTGCCCAACGTATGGCCGCTCAGTCGCGGCCATGCCCTTCCTGACGGTCGGGCTTCTTGTTTCGCACCGACCTCACTCCTGCACGGTGGCCGGGTCCACGCCGTTCTCCATCGCCGCGATCTTGCGGATGCGGCGCGAGTGGCGGCCGCCCTCGAACTGCGTGTTGATCCACACCTCGGCGATCTTCTCGATCAGCCGCTGGCCCAGCAGGTCGGCGGAGAGGCAGAGCACGTTGGCGTTGTTGTGCGAGCGCGATAGCTGGGCGGTGAGCTCGTCGTGCACCACCGCGGCCCGCACGCCCTTGACCTTGTTGGCCGCGATCGACATGCCGATGCCGGTGCCGCAGATGAGGATGCCCAGGTCGGCCTGGCCCTTCGCCACCGCCTGCCCGACCATGTACGCCCGCTCGGGGTAATCGGCGGGAGCGCCGCTGCAGTCGCCCAGCAGTTCGGGCTCGTGGCCCTGGCGCTTGAGCTGGTCGGCGAGGCTCTTGATCCCCGCGATCCCACGGTGGTCGGCGCTCAGCGCGATCTTCATGGCGAAGTCCTTTCAGTAGACGTGGGGGTCGTGGGGGCCTGGATGGCGGCGTCGAGCTCCCGCAGGCGGCGCTCGACGAGCGTCCTTAGCTTGCGGGCGGTGGAACGATATTCATCCTGCGTGCCGCCGATGGGGTCCTTGACGTCCTGGCCGGTGGGGTCAAGCACGAGCACCTTGGCCGCGGCTTGCGGCGCCACCGCCAGCACCGCCTGCATGTGCGAGCGCGTCATCGCGAAGATGACTTCGGCCTCGTTCAGGAGGTCACGGGCGAGCTCGCGGGCGCGGTGGTGGCCGTGATCGACGTTCATCTCGGCCAGTGCCTCACGTGCCTCGGCGGTCATTGGCTCGCCGGGCAGGGCCGACACCCCCGCGGAGGTCACGCGCGTGGGGATCGGGCTCTTGAGGTTCGCGAGCACGTCCCGGGCGATCGCCTCGGCCATGGGGCTGCGGCAGGTATTGCCGGTGCACACGAACAGCACCAGCCGCTCCACCTTCTTGCGGATGTAGCGCTCGTCGAAGAGCCCGCCGGGGATGACCTCGTACGTGCCGTCGCGCCCGAGGTGGATGCCCGTCGAGGGCTTGCCCAGGCGCGTGGGGCCATCATCGACCACGGCCGCGATGCCCATGCGCTCGATCGTGCCCTGGATGTCCTCCGGGATCTCCTTGCCGTCGCCCAGGCCAAAGGCGCTGATGCGGTCGGCGATGATCACGCCGCCCGCCCGCTCGATGACCGCGACGCCCAAGGGGTGGTCGGGGATGCGGACCCAGACCTCGTTGTTGCGGTCGATCACGCCGGGCTTGACACCCAGCTGCGCGAGGATCGCGGTGATCTCCTCGGGCGTCTTCTGCACCTGCAGGCGAACCGGGCCGGGGGTGAGCTTCTCGATGAGGCGCAGGTGCAGGGGGTGCGTGATGTTGAGCACCTCCAGCACGCGCTGGGTGCTTGGGGCGTGCCAGCTGCTCGCGGGCGGCAGCGGCGGGCGGTCGATGGGCGGCACCACGAGCGCGTGCAGTCGCGCCACGGCGTCCGCGTTGCGGGCGTCGCATGCCAAGCCGTAGACGGTCTCGGTGGGGATGATGGCGAGGCCGCCGGAGCGGATCGCTTCCGCCGCGGCCGCAACTGCCGACCCCTGCCCGCTGTAGCCCGATGGTGTGGCCAGTGAACTCACAAGGGGAGTATGGGCAGTGAACGCCCGGGGATCAAACCGGGCCTTCCCGGGGGGCCGCCAGGCCGGGTGATTCGGGCGTGTGGCGGTGGTCAGGTTCGGGATGCGGACGGGAATCTTCCGGAAAGTGCTTCGGCATCCATATTGTTCGCGGTAAGCTGGAATGGCTGAGGATGACCGATTCGAGCAACCCCGGACCACCGGGGCCGCGAACAGACCATGGATGTGCCGGGGTTCCCCGCCACGGAGACTTGTATGAAGCGTGACACGAATGTGCGGACGCGGGCCTTCAGCCTGATCGAGCTGCTGGTGGTCATCCTGATCATCGCGCTGATCGTGGCCATCGTGCTGCCGGCGCTGAGCGGCGTGCGGGCGAAGTCGCGCGAGATGGCGACGCGGAACCTGCTGCAGAACGTGTCGCAGGCGATCTCGGCGTTCCAGTTGGATAACAAGCGGCTGCCGGGCAGGTTCGCCGAGAGGGACCTCGGCCTCGCGGCCAACGGCGCCAACCCAGCCGGCATGGGCCTGACGTCCATGGAAAACGTGATGCTTGACCTCGCGGGTGGCGAGGTGCCTGCGGGTACGACGCCGCTGCCCGCCGGCAGCTTCAAGGTCGGGCCGCACAACACGGCTGCTCAGAACATCGACTACCACCCCGACCTGGTAGGAAAGGGCAAGTACTTCACGCCGCCCGCGCAGCACTTCACGATCCATAACGGCAGCGAGGTCAGCCAGAAGATCGCCTCGGACTCCGCTCCGGCCGAGAACATGCGGATGAAGGACCTTGTTGACGCCGAGGGCATGCCCATCATTCTCTGGATGTCGGATTCGTCGACCGTGGGCCCGATCGTCGATCACAACGACATGGCCCGGGTCGCACCCACGAACACCGCTGGCTCACGCTTCTACTGGAACTCCAACGCGGCTTTCCTGAACTCCACGCGTCTGGGCAAGAAGGGCGTCAACCAACAGGACCAGAGCCTCATCGGTTTCGCGAACGCGAACCGGGCGACGTCGCTCGCGGCCATCCTCGGTGCCCCCGGCAGCCCGAAGGACGTCACCCAGCCCTGCGCTCAGATCTACCCCTCGGCCCCTCGCGGGTCGTTCGTCCTCCATGCTGCGGGCCGCAACGGCGTCTTCCTCGGCAACGAGGAGCGGGGCGCGGCTGGCGCCACCGCCGTGCCGGGCAACAACTTGTTCTACGGCATGAACTTCAAAACCTACCCCAACACCGAACTGCGCGACGACCAGGACCGCCCGACCTCCACCGACATCATCAAGGACTTCGACGACCTGATCGTCGCGGGCAGCTGATCGGGGGTACCACGACCGTGCTCTGAAGGTCGTGTTCTCGCCGGTTCCAACCTACTCGAAGTGACAACACCCTGCCCCCGCCGATAGCTTGGTGGCGTGCAGGGTGTTTCTCCATCCACGCCCCATTCCGCGCCGGTCGCCGTGCCTGGAGCGTCGACCGCGGGGGACGGGCTGGCCCAGCAGCTCGCGCGGACGCGCCGGCGGGTGCTGACCGCGTTCGTGCTGGTGGCGGTCGGGCTGGCGCTGGGGCGGGCGTTGCCGTGGATGTCGTCGGCGTGGTTCGCGCTGGCGCTGGGCGCGTGCGCCGCGGCCATTGCGACCAAAGCCTGGGCCTGCCGCGCTGCCCTGGCGCTCGCCATCATCTGCGGCAGCGCGGGCTGGATGCACGCCCGTATCTTCGAGCACACGGTCCGTGACCTGGGCGTGCTCCTGGCGGATACGCGGACGCTGGTTACGCTCGAGGGCACCGTCCTCCGCACGCCGCGGGAGGTGAAGCCGCAGCGCGGCACGCTGCCGTTCCAATCGCAGCCGCGGGTGCGGCTTGACGTGGATGTCGACACCATCGTCACGGAGAAGGGCGGCCTGCCGGTGCACGGCAAGCTGTGGGCGCGCACTCCGCCGCCCGGCGCCGGTGCGATCGCTCTCCCGCGCGCCGGCGACCGCATCCGCCTCACCGGCTGGTTCGAGCCCATCGGTCCGCCGAGCAACCCTGGGCAGGACGACCTGCGCGAGTACGCCGCGCAGGTGGGCTTCGCGGGCTCGCTGACGCTGAGCAGCGCGACCCTGCTGCAGCCCATCGAACGTGACGGCAGCGCTCTCGGCAGCGTCAGTGCCCGCTGGCTCGCCGCCCGCGCGGCGCTCGAGGACCGCGCCAGACACCTCCTCACTCGCGCCGCCGGCAACCTCGAGGGCGAGGAGGGTGAGCGCTCGCGGGCCCTGCTGCTCGGGCTTGTGCTGGGCGACTACGACCCCTCGCAGCGCGAGGTGCGCGACGCGTTCGCCCGCCAGGGGCTCGCGCACGTGCTGTCCATTTCCGGCTTCCACCTGTCTGTCATGGCCCTGCTCGCGCTCTTCGTGCTGCGGCTGAGCGGCGATCGTGGGTGGCTCGAGCCCGCACTCGTGGCGGTCATCGTGCTGCTGTACGTGCTGATCGTGCCCGCGAGCTCGCCGATCCTGCGATCCGCGGCCATGGTGCTGGGCGTGATGGCGGCGGAAGCCAGCGGGCGCCGCTACGACCGCCTCACGCTGCTGACGTGGATCGCCGTGGGCCTGCTGCTGTGGCGCCCGCTGGACCTATGGAACCCCGGCTTCCAGCTCAGCTTCGGCCTCACGGCTTGTCTCTTCTGGCTGGGCCCCACCGTGCACGCCCGCATGTTCGGCGTGCCGATCCAGGGCATCGTGCGGAAGGAGATCCCGTTCTTCACGTGGACGCGTGACAAGCTGACGCAGAGCTTCTCCGCCGCCGTGATGTGCTGGGCCGTGTCGCTGCCGCTCATCATGCACCGGTTCGGGCTCATCAGCCCGCTAGCGATCGGCGCGACCATCCTGATCACGCCGCTCATCGTGCTGGTGCTGTGGGCGGGGTACTTGGCGCTGCTCGCGGGCGTGTTCATCCTGCCCGCGGCGGACTGGGCGGGGCACGTGCTGGCGCACCTGTGCCAGTGGTCCGTGGCGGGTGTGAACCTCTTCGACGCCGTGCCGTTCAGCGCGCTCTGCGTGCCGGTGGTGTCGGGCCTGTGGTGCGCGGGCGCGACGCTGGTCATCGTGGCGTGGCTGAAGTACTGGCGCTGGCGCGAGTGGCGGGCGTGGGGCGCGGGCGCGCTCGTCGGCGCGTGGTTGGCGCTCCAGTGGGCCAACCCGGGAGGCCTCCGGCGCGATGTCGCCCTGCGCATCGACATCCTCGATGTCGGTAATGGCTCGTGCTACCTGCTGCGCAGCGGTGATGATGCGGTGCTGTGGGACTGCGGGCCGATGCCGGGGAACGGGACGACCCCGCCGCTGGTGGGCGCGGTGCGGGCCTTGGGCGCGTGGAGGACGCCGAGGGTCATCGTCACGCACCCGGACCTGGACCACTTTGCCGGGCTGGCGGAGGTGCTGCACCCTCTGGGCGTGCGCGAGGTGCTGGTGCCGGCGCGGTTCATCGCGCAGGCGGCGGAGCAGCCGGCGGGAGCGGTTGCTGAACTAACGCGCGAACTCAAGGCCCGCGGCGTGCCACTCCGTGCGTTGCAGCAGGGCGACACAACGAGCATCGGCCAGACCACACTGACCTTTCTGTCCCCGCCGCCTGCGGCCGACTGGCCGCTGGATAACAACCACTCGCTGGTTGCGCTCGTCTCGACACCGGCGGACCCGCATGCCGCGCTGCTCACCGGCGATGTGCAGGATGAGGCGATCGCCGCGCTCCGCAGCACTCACCCTGGGCTGATGCCGCGCGTGCTGGAGCTCCCCCACCACGGCTCGGCCCGGCCGGCCGCGATCGACTTCGCGTGGCACCTCAACCCCGAGGTGGTGCTGCAATCGACGGGCGCCCTGCGGGCCGACGACCCCCGCTGGGACGGCGTGCGCGTGAACCGCACGTGGTACACCACGGCCACGGATGGGGCGAGCTGGGTGGAGTTTCGTGAGGGCGGCGCGCTCCACTCCGGCCCGCATAGGAACCGCCACCGTTAGGGAGCATGCGGCCCAGGTCGCGGGCCGCACGGATCGCGCGAAGCGCGGCGATGCCCTCGCTGACGCTCAGGCTTCCTGTGGCAGGGTGTTGAGGTACGCCCGCCACGGCCCCACCAGCTCGCGCGACTGGTACGCGATGGCCATACACGCCTGCCGCACGTGGTGGACATCGTGCACGCTCCAGGTGGCGAGCAGCTGGGCGAGGGTCACGTCACCAAAGGCGGGGTGCCGGCCGCGCAAGGCCAGCTCGCGCTCCCCGAGGTTCATGGCCCGCAGCGCCGACAGGCTCTCGGCGCGCAGCCGGGTGAACTCGTCGAGCAGCGATTCAAGTGAGCGGCCACTCGCCGCGTGCACGGTGGCATCATGCGGGAATGGGTCGAACGCGCGCGAGACGCCGTGCTCCAGGATCCGTCGCGCCCGCGGGATCCAGTCGTCCTTTTCGCCCACGATCAGGTGGCCGACGACGTTGTACGCGCTCCACGTGCCGGGGCCGTAGTTGGCGTGCGTCAGCTCCGGCGGCAGGCCGCGGAGCATGGTGTCGAGCACCCGCGGCGTGCGCTCCAGCACCGCGATCGTGTGCGGCAGTGAGAACTCCATCGGCTTGCTCCCTTGCAGGCGCGGCGACGCACGGGCACTGGCGGTCAGGGTCACACGACCCATTCTGCACCGTCAGCGTACCGCGCGAGAGCACGGGGGCCCAAAGCAACTCCCGGCTTGGATCGACGCGTAACTCCGTGTATATACGCACAGCCCGCGCAGGGACGCGCGGCCACATCCGTGACCAGAGGGAGAACAGCATGGTCCTTCGCACCGCGGGCGCCGCAGCGCTCGCCCTCCTGCTCGCCGCCGCGCATGCCTCGGCGGACTTTACTGTGAGCTACACCTCCGGCAAGATCAGCGTCGTCGACAACGACACGGGACGCACGGTGATTTCGGGCGACCCCATCATCCGTCACCGCGTGTACACGCCCGCCAACGGCGACGCGGGCACCATCGAGCCGACAGTCGCGTGGCTGCCCTCGGGCGGAGATGCCGCGCACGCCGACGGCATCGATCTCGCGTTCACGTTCGACAACACGCAGGGCACAACCGCCCGCCGTCCCGGCCCGCTCTACGTTCCCGGCATCACCTTCGGCCTGCCGGTGGATCAGCGCGGGCGGGTGCGCACGCGCGACTTCTTCCTGACCGGGCAGGCGCAGGACATCACGACGAACCCGCTCGACAGCGGCTGGAACATGGACCAGGAGGCGAAGTACCCCGGGTCGCTCTTTGCCCCCGTCGCGTTCCTGCACGCGGGCGAGTACGCGCTGGGGGTGTCGCTGCAGTACCCGCTCGTCGACCCAGCTGCGCCCGGCGGCGCAGCGGGTCCGAACCAGTACGCCCACCGAGTTGCGCTGGGCATCCACGTGTTCCCGCCCGCGGAGGGCGAGCCGCGCACGTGGGAAGTCCAGATGATCCTCGCGGCCCGCGACTTCACCAACGCTGACCCGGCGCTGACCGAGGGGCTGGTGCCCGCGGGCGAATCGCGCACCTACGTGGTTAGCGTCCGCGCGATGCGCACGAGCACGCCCACGGGCGGGGCCTGGAGCCCGGGGGGCACGCAGACCATCCCCGAGAACGCCTACGACACGGCCAACGCGCCGCAGCAGTGGCTCAGGCTCTTCCAGCCCTACCGCGAGTACTTCACGGCGCGGTACGGCGGCGTGCGCTACACCGCCGACCCGCGCCCGGTGCTCGGCTGCACGACCACTCAGGCTGACCTGATCTCCGCGAGCAACCCCTACGGGTTCGTTGAGTTCTCCGGCGGGGGCGGGCGGCCATACCCCGAGGGGTGGGACCGCTGGCACCAGGAGCTGCTGTTCCAGCACGCGCGCGGCTGGGCGCGCTTCATGATGTGGACCCCCACGGGCCTCTTCCCGACGACTCCCAGCGATTACAACTTCCCCTTCCAGTTCACTTCTCGGTGGAGTGCACAGCAATCGGCGGGCGCGGGACCGGCGGTGCTCGCGGACATCACCAACAGCAGCGGGCGTGAGCTGGGCCTATGGTGGGGCAACTCCACGCAGGTGATGACAAGCTGGCCGCCCACCGCCGCGAACCCGCCCCTGGTGATCGACCCTGCGAACCCCACGCACGTCGCGCTCGCGCGTCAGGAGGTGGATGGGGCGGTGCAGATCGCCAACACGCGCGTCGTCGGGCTCGACGCGTTCGCGCACCTGCCGGTGTGGCAGAGCTACCACTGGCTGCGGCAGCTGCAGCAGTGGTACCCGGGCGTGCGGTTCCTGATCGAGCCGATGCCGTGCGACATCCTCGCGACGCTCGCGCCGGGGTTCACCTACGCCACGCGCCCGAACTGGGCGTCGACGTACCGGATCGTCACGCCGCACTACCTCGCGCAGCTGCTGGTCCCCGGGCACGAGCTGTGGGGTTCCATCCAGAAGCACCACCTGCACGACGAGCTGGGCCGCTGGCCCGAGCCGCTGGAGATTGTCGAGCGGGCCCGCTACTTCGCGGCCATGGGGTACGTGCCGATCGTGTTCGGCGACGCGGCCATCAACGGCATCGACCTCTCGGCGCAGCAGCCGAGGGTGATGCCCATCACCGCAACCTGCTCGGCCGACTTCAACAACGACGGCGACACCGCGACCGATCAGGACATCGAGGCGTTTTTCGCCTGCATCGGTGGCAACTGCTGCCCAACGTGCGGCAGCGCCGACTTCAACGCCGACGGCGACACCGCGACGGACCAGGACATTGAGTCGTTCTTCCGGGTGATCGGCGGCGGGGCCTGCTAAGAACACCGACGGTCAAGAAGGGGTTGGCCGCGCTCCCCGGCCACGCTCCGTTACCCGACCCCGCGCGCAGTGGCCGGGGAATGTCCGGGTGGAGCCCAAGAACCGGGCGGTAAAATCCCCTTCCATCCCTTGGCCGATGTGTTAGTCTTCCGTCGCCGCGGGCAGGGGTTTCTGCGCCCGTGGGCTTCATCTCATTCCGTCGTTTCGTCGGGGCCTGGAACGGAGGCTTTCATGGTGCATCGGTGGATTCGTGACCTGGCGATCCCGGGTCTGGTGGGTGTCGCGGGTCTGGCCGCGGCGTTGTGCGGCCCCTGCGGCTCGTGCGGATCGTCCGAGAACGCTGATCGCGGGCTGGCAATGCCGGCCCTTATCGGCCGCTTCGTTCAGGCCGAGTCGTGGGCGAAGCTCGCCCCCGTGCACCAGCGGATGCTGATCAACATCGCCGCGCGCCCCGAGTTGCTGGCCGGGCTCTCCACCTGCTTCGACGACGCCACCGACCACAACACGATGATGGTGTTCAACCAGGTGATGTTCGGCCTGGAGCCGCGGTTCAACCAGTCCGCCCGCTGGGGCGCCACCGCAATGACCGGGGCGACCGCGGTCGGTTCACCGATCACCCTCACCTACAGCTTTGTGCCCGACGGCACGCCCATCCAGGGGTTCAACGGCGAGCCCGCCGCGCCCAGCGACCTCTTCGCGTTCATGCGCGGGATTTACGGCGCGAACGACGCCACCTGGCAGGCGCACTACCACGCGATCTTCGCGCGGTGGGGCCAGCTGTGCGGCGTGACGTACGTGCACGAGCCCAACGACGACGGCGTCGGCCTGGGAACCTCGGCGGGGCAGGTGGGCGTCCGCGGCGACCTGCGGATGGGCGGGCACTTCATCGACGGCGCCTCCGGTGTCCTGGCGTACAACTTCTTTCCGCAGAACGGCGACATGGTCGTCGACACGGGCGATTCCTTCTTCAACACCACCTCCAGCAACTCGCTGCGCCTGCGCAACGTTCTCGCCCACGAGCACGGGCACGGGATGGGTCAGGCCCACGTGTGCCCCATCGCCCAGACCAAGCTCATGGAGCCGTTCATCAGTGTGGCCTACGACGGGCCGCGCCACGACGACATCCGCAACGCCCAGCAGCACTACGGCGACAAGTTCGAGCCAAACAACAGCGCCGCGACAGCGACGCAGCTGGGCACGCTCGTCGCGGGCACGACAACGACGATCGGCGCGGTGCCCGCGCCGGCCATCCCGCTGTCCTCCCTCGCCAGCCTGAACATCAACAACGACGCGGACTGGTACAAGATCAGCGTGACCGGCCGGCGTCTGCTGAACGTCACGGCCAGCCCCATCGGCACCACGTACGCCGACGACGTGCAGAACTGCGCCGGTCAGAGCGGCTCATGCTGCAACACCGACGTGACCGACAGCCTCGCCTCGGGCGATCTGGACCTCCAGGTGCTCTCGGCCAACGGCACGACCGTGCTGGCCACGGGCGTGGCGTCGCAGGCCGGTGTGGCGGAGGCTCTGCAGAGCGTGGTCCTGCCCGCCGCGGGCGACTACTACGTGCGCGTGTTCAGCACGTCGGGCGTCAACGAGGTGCAGCTGTACAGCCTGTCGCTGCAGGTCGCGGACACCACGGTCGACATCGTGCTGCCCAACGGGGCCCCTTCTGTGGTCGAGCCGGGCGCTCCGGTCAGCTTCCCGGTGCAGGTCACGGCGGGGAATCAGAACGTCGCTTCAACCGCGCTGTTCTACCGCTCCAGCACCAGCGGCGCGTACACCAGCGTGCCGCTCACCTTCAACGGCGGCAACAGCTACACCGCCACGCTGCCGGCGTTCAGCTGCGGCAACAACCCCCAGTTCTACCTCCAGGCGACTGGCAGCGGCGGGGCGGTGGTGCGCTCGCCCGCTAACGCCCCCACCGCCGTGTACTCAGCGCTGGTGGCTCAGGCCCCGAGCGTGCTGTTCAGCGACAACTTCGAGTCCAACACGGGGTGGACGGTGCAGAACGACGCCGCGCTCACCAGCGGCGCGTGGGTGAGGGTCGACCCGGTCGGCACCACGGCGCAGCCAGAAGATGACCACACCGCCAACGGCACACTCTGCTGGGTGACGGGCCAGGGTGCCGTCGGCGGGCAGATCGGCGCGGCCGACGTCGACGGCGGCACGACGCACCTCATCAGCCCGACCATCAACGCCGCGGGCGCGCTGGAGATGGTCATCAACTACTGGCGCTGGTACAGCAATACCCAGGGTTCCGCCCCCGCCGCGGACACGTTCCTCGTGAGTGTGTCCAGCGACAACGGCGGCAACTGGACCACTGTCCAGACCATCGGTCCAGCTTCGAACAACAACGGCGGCTGGCTGCAGGGGACCATCGACCTGAGCAACTTCCCCGCCATCGCCCTCACCAACCAGATGAAGCTGCGCTTCAGCGCCGGCGACACCGGCTCGGGCTCGCTGGTGGAAGCGGCGGTGGACGATGTCGAAGTCGTGGTCCGCATGTGCACCCAGACCGGCGGGTGCGGCAACCAGGACTTCAACGGCGACGGCGACTTCGGCACCGATCAAGACATCGAAGCGTTCTTCGCGTGCCTGGGCGGCAGCTGCTGCCCGACGTGCTGGCAGGGCGGCGCCGACTTCAACGGCGACGGCGACATCGGCACCGACCAGGACATCGAGGCGTTCTTCCGCGTCCTGGGCGGCGGGACCTGCTGAGCCGCCCTACCTCCTGAAGTGAATCGCAAGGGCCCGCGTCTACGGACGCGGGCCTTTTTCGTTCTCCTGCTTCTCCCGTGCGCGCTCATCCCGCGCGCCGCAGGCGCGGCCGCTCCACCCGTCGGATGAGCCCCTGCGCATCCACGGGCGCCCGCACTTTCGCGTCATTGTCGAAGTACACGTACACGTCGCGCGCCTTGCCCGCTGCACACGCCGGCATCACGCGCCGGGCCCCGCGCGGGTCCCGCCCCTCGGCCCACGCCGTCACCTTTCGGCCCCACCCGTCGAGCTCGCTGTCCGAGTAGCCGCTGACGTAGAGCTGCTCCGACCCGTGCAGCCGCACGTACACGAAGGGCGCGGTCACGTCCTCGAAGGTGCTCCAGTTCTCCGCCCCGTCGGACACCACCAGCGCCACCTGCTCGCGCCGCAGGAGCTTGATGAACGCCGGCACGAAAAAGCTGTCGTGCCGCACTTCCACGGCGTGCCGCACCTCGCGCAGGGGCCCGGGCTTCACCCACGCCCGGCCCTCCAGCCGCTCGTCGTGACGCCTGGCCCAGCGGGCCACCTCGCCCGTCGTGCGCGGCAGCACCGACAGGAACGCTTCAAACTTCTCCATGTCCAGCGGCATCTGCGCGGGGAACTGCCACAGGATCGGCCCCAGCTTCTCCCGCAGAAGCAGCATGCCGCTGGCGAAGAAGTTGGCCAGCGCCGTCTCGGCATTCTTGAGCTTCAGGTAGTGCGTGATGTACCGCCCGCCCTTCACGCTGAACTGGAAGCCATCGGGCGTGTGGTCGTACCACTGGGCGAAGCTCTCGGGCCGCTGCAGCGAGTAGAACGTGCCGTTGATCTCGACCGTTGGGAACCTGGAGGCCGCGTACTCGAGCTCACGCCGCTGGGCGAGCCCCTCCGGGTAGAAGTTCCCCCGCCACCCCGCGTATCGCCAGCCCGAGATGCCGATCCGCACCGCGCCGCCCATGCCAGACCGTGCGTTCACGCGGTGATACGCCCATGAAGCCGGTGTAGCATTGCCCGTGCCCGAGCGCGTGCGCATCACCGACGTCTCCCCCCGCGACGGCCTCCAGAACGAGCCGGGCGTGATCCCCACGCCCGACAAGGTCCGGCTGGTGGAGCTGCTGTGCGGCACCGGCGTGGACGAGGTGGAGGTCACCAGCTTCGTGAGCGCGAAGTGGGTGCCGCAGCTGGCCGATGCCCGCGAGGTGCTGGGGGAACTGATCGGCCGATGGCCGCGTGAGAGCCGCCCGTCCTGCTCCGTGCTCGTTCCCAACCAGGTCGGCATGGAGGGTGTGCTGGAGATCAACGATCGGGCGATGGAAGAAACCGGGCGGAGGTTGATCGATACGGTTGCCCTCTTCACCGCCGCGAGCGAGACGTTCACGAAGAAGAACATCAACGCGACGATCAGCGAGAGCCTCGACCGCTTCCAGCCTGTGCTGGACTGGGCGTGGAAGCACCGGTTGCGCGTTCGGTTCTATATCTCGTGCGCGTACGGCTGCCCTTTCGAAGGAGAGGTCGATCCTCGCGCGGTCCGGGGGGTTGTTGCGGGCTGCATCTCCAGCGTGACGCACTCCCGATTCACGCCTGGAGAGGAGGGTGGGTTTGCGGGCGTCGACATTGCTGTGTCGGACACCATCGGTATAGCGACGCCGAGGAAGATCCAGGCCGTGCACCACGAGCTCGACCCCAATGACCTCGGTGACAGGCTCGGGGGGTACTGGGCCGAGTTGTCCGGCTGGCGGATTCCTGCCACCCTCACCCTCCACCTCCACGACACCCACGGGCGCGCCACCGAGTGCGTGCGCACCGCGCTCGACCTCGGCGTCCGCTCCTTCGATGGCTCCGTCGCCGGTCTGGGCGGTTGCCCGTACGCCAGCAAGCCCGGGCAGCGCGCCCCGGGCAATATCGCCACCGAGACGCTCGTGCGCACCATTCAGGACGCGGGGTACGAGACTGGCGTTGATCTCGCCAGGCTCGCCGAAGCCGCGGCGTTCGCCCGCGAGATCGTGGGGAAGTCGCGCACCGGCGGCGCAGGGACAAAGCCATGATCGACGTGCAGCCCCTGGGCGAGGTCGCCGTCATCCGCCTCGACCGCCCCGAGAAGCGCAACGCCCAGACCCCGAAGATGCTCGCCAGCCTCGTCGGTGCGATCGAGCGTGCCAACAGCGCCAAGGCCATCGTGCTCTCGGGCGTGGGCGAGGTCTTCTGCGCCGGGTTCGACCTCACCCTCTGCCGCGACGACAACACCGTGCTCGAGCAGCTGCTCACCGGGCTGTCCCGCGCGGTGAAGGCCGTGCGCACGGCCCCGTGCCCAGTGGTCGTCTCTGCCCACGGCGGCGCCATCGCCGGCGGCTGCGCCCTCGCCGCGGCCGGCGACCTCGTCATCACCAACGCCGACGCGAAGCTCGGCTACCCCGTGCTGCGGCTGGGCATCTCGCCCGCGGTGAACGCGCCGGTGGTCCGGGCCAGCATCGGCGACGGCCCCGCCCGCACCCGCCTGCTGGAGCCGCGCCTCATCGACGGCCTTCAGGCCCACCGCATCGGCCTCGCCCACGAGTGCGTGCCGCTGCTGAGCAACTGCGAGCCGCGGGCGATCGCCCTCGCCCAGGAGCTCGCGGCCAAGCCCCGCCACGCGCTGGGCTACACCAAGAGGTGGCTGAACGAGCTCGACCGCACCAGCGACGATGCGGTGCTGGAGCGTTCGCTCCGTGTTTCAACCGCGCTGGTGGGTACCGAGGAGCAGCGGCAGCGCCTCGCCGAACTGTGGAAGGCAACGGAGAAGAAGTAACCATGCCCGACCTCGCCCTGCTCACCACCACCGGCACCACGGCCACGCTCACCCTCAACCGCCCGGACGCCCGCAACGCCCTCTCGGTCGAGCTGCTCGAGGCCCTGCACGCCCGCCTCGACGAGCTCGCGGCCATGCCCGAGGGCAGTCGCCCCTCAGTGCTCGTGCTCACCGGCGCGGGCAAGTCCTTCTGCGCCGGCATGGACCTCAAGATGGTCCTGGACGTGCCGGGTGCGCCGGCGAAGTTGCTCCACTCGCTCGCCGAGCTCACGCTCAAGCTGCGGGCTCTGCCCATGGCCACCATCGCGAAGGTCAACGGCGCGGCCATCGGGGGCGGCTGCGGGCTCTCCTGCGTGTGCGACTTCGCGATCACCCACGCGGACAGCAAGATGGGCTACCCCGAGGTGGACCTGGGCGTCTGCCCTGCGGTCGTCGCTCCGTGGCTGGTGCGGAAGGTGGGCGCGGGGCGCGCCCGCACGATCCTGCTGATGGGCGGCACGATGTCTGGTCAGCGTGCCCACGAACTGCGCATGGTGGATGTCCTTGCGCCCACGCCCGCGGAGCTCGACGCGGAGACCGACGCCCTCGTCGCCCGTCTGTCCAGCGCCGCACCGCAGGCGCTCCGCGCCACCAAGCAGCTGCTCAACGAGCTCGACGGCTCGTTCGACGCGGAGGTGGTCCGGCGCGGGGCCGACCTCTCCGCCAAGGTCGTCATGATGCCCGAGACGCGCGAGATGCTGCGGGCCAAGTTCGCGGCCAAGAGCTGATCGCTGCGTCCTGGGTACCCCGCCGCTCCGCGGCGGCTCTTCGTGTTGCACCAGAATGCGCGAGTTGCCACGTTGCACGCGCTCTACACCGCCTTAAGACCGCCGCGGAGCGGAGGGGTACCCAAAGACACCACCCAAAGAAAAACGCCGCCCCATTCGGGACGGCGTTCTCGATGGATCAACTCAGGTCGAGCCTCAGCCCTTCTTCGGCTGACGCGACTCGATCACCGCCTTCAGCAGCGCCTTCCGCTGGTCCACGCTGAGCGCCTGGTACAGCTCGTTCATCGCGGCCTCCTTGTCGGCGTCGGTCTTCGCGCCCTTGGCCTTGGAGGCCGCGGCCTGGGCCCGCGTGGCGGCGTCGCCCTCGAGCTTGAGCGCCGGCATCAGGGCGTCGAGCTTGCCCGCCGCCTCGATCTTCATCTGGCGGTGGTAGTACATGGGCTCATCGAGGCTGGCCTTGTAGAGCATCGCCAGGCCGCGGGTGGCGTCCAGCTTCTGCTCCATGATGATCGCGTCGGTGTACTCCTTGCTGATCTTCTGGTTGAAGCGGGCCTGCTCGTCGGTGAGGACCTGCTTCTCCTTGAGGTCCTCGGCCAGGGGCTTGGGGGCCGCGGGCGCCTTCAGCGGCTGCGACACGTCCAGCAGCTTCTTGAGGTTGGCCCGCTTCTCCTCGGTGGTCGACAGCGGGATGGTCTCGAAGATGCCACCCTCCACCTTCTCGACGAGGTCGACGTTGTCGGCGACAATGTTCTCGAACGCGGCCTTGCGCTGCGCGAAGTAATCGCCCAGCCGCTCGCGCTCCTTGTCCATCACCAGCGGGTTGTTCTTGAGGGCCGCGTACTCCGCCGGCTCGCTCAGACGCACCACCTTGCCGTCGGTGCCCTTCTGCACGATGCTCTTGTATGGCACGTTGGGGAGCGGCGCGGGCTGTGCCTTCTGCGCGGGGCGCGTGGGGTTGATCGTGATCTGGCCCGGCGGCACCGTGGGGATCGGCTGTTGCGGCCCCGGCGTGACGGGGATCCCCTTTTCCGGCGCCGGCGCTTCCGCCGGCGGCGGGGTCACCATCTGCGCCATCGCGCTGGTTGCGCTCAGCAGGAGGGCGGTGCTCACAATCGCGGTACGGTGCTTCATGGGTCGTTCGTCCTCGTTCGCCGCGGCTGTTCGCCGGGGTTGGGGTCCTGATTATCGGCGCGCGGCCACGTCTGGTTCAGGCCATGCCACGGGGTTGTTTGACCCAGCCGCCCGCTTGTACGGCCCGAAATCCCCACAACCCGGTCGGGACCCGTCCGGATAGGGGCCTCGCCCCCTCCCCGAGTAGGCTGTCGGCCATGAAGCGAGCCCTCCTGGCGTGCATCGGCCTGTTGCTCCTGGCCCCCGCTGCCCTTGCCCAACCGGCACCTCGGGGCGCGGATACCGGGGCCGCGCGAAGCGTGGGACGCGAGCTCAAGGAGGCTGTGCTGCGGGCTGAGCTCGGCCGCTTCTGGGGGGCGGTCCTGGTAGTCCGCCGCGGCGAGGTGCTGCTGGCCGAGGGCTTCGGCCTCGCGAACGAGCAGCTCGACCCCATCGGCCCCGACCACCTCTTCGACATGGGCTCGGTCACGAAGATGTTCACCGCCGCCGCCATCCTGCGGCTGGAGCAGGATGGCAGGCTCTCGACCGAGGACCCGCTGTCGAAGTTCTTCCCGGACGCGGGCGAGGGCGCCGAGACCATCACGCTCAAGCACCTGATGGCGCACACCTCGGGCAAGAGCGACCGCGCTCGAGCAATCCAGCACCTTGGGTTCAATGACCGGGACGAGGCGGTGCGGCGGTTCGTGAAGTCCCGCAGCGCGGGAGCCCCTGGCGAGCAGTTTGAGTACTGCAACGGCGGGTATGTGGTGCTCGGCGCCGTGCTGGAAAAGGCCGCGGGGAAGACGTACGAGCAGGCGGTGCGCGCTCTGGTGTTGGAGCCTGCGGGCATGAAGTCCTCGGGGTTCCTCGACGGCGCGGGGCTGGACGCGTCGAAGCAGACGGTGCGCATCACCAGCGGCCGTATGGGCGACCGGCGCGGACTGATGCTCGACAAGACGGTGGAGCCGTGGGCCTGGGGCCTCAAGGGCGCGGGCGGGCTGGTCACCAGCGTCAACGACCTCGTCGCCTTCGAGCGGGCGCTGCGCTCGCGGACAATCCTCGGGGAATCGTCGCACACCAAGTGGACCACGCCCGTGCTCGACCGCTACGCGCTCGGGTGGATGGTGAGCACGGACGAGGAGGGGCGCACCGTACACCGGCACGGCGGCGCGACGCGCGGCTACCGCTGCGACCTCGTGCACTACCCACAGGAGCAGGTGTTCATCGCGGTCATGATGGGCGAGAGCGGCATGGGGCCGACCGAGATGGCCGACCTGCTCGCGAAGGTGGTGATGCCGCCCGAGCCGGCGAACATGACGGCAGTGATGAGCTTCGAGGGCGAGACGCTCAGCAAGTACAAGGCTGTCGAAGTGGAGTCCGGCGCGGTGCTGAAGGTGGAGCGCGACGCGGGTGGCGGCGCGACGCTTCGTTTTGGACGCGCCGAGCCCGAACGCACCCTCGCGACCTTCACGATGGATGCGGGCGCGACGAAGAAGCTCGCCCGCACAATCCGCGCCACGCTCGACTCGGGCCAGCACAAGGCCGCGAAGGACGGCGGGGTGAAGGGCGGGCTGTACCTGTACCAGTACGCCGACGACGTGAAGGCGGGGACACTGACAATCGAGAACGCCGCGTGGATGGTGATGCCCGGCTACTCGGGACGCGGCGAGAACGGCGAGAGCATCACCGACCCGCGGGTCGTGCTCGCCCTCACCGACCCGAACCACGAGGGCGGCTGGTGCGCGATGGTCCATGTCGATGACGACACGGCGGAACGGCTGGTGCGCGAGCTGAGCGGGAACTAGCAATGGCGTTCTGCGACTTTGCACTGCTGATGTCGGATGGTTCCATCCCCGAGCGGGTCGAGCTCGATGCCCGCACGCATGGCAAGCTGGTCAAATGGGCGGAGTCACACAAGGCGAACGCGCTCATCCGCGCATCTGACATCTATGGAGACGAGGTCGAGTACGCAGACTCCGAGCTCGAGGCGCTGAGACTCGACACTTCCACAATGGCAGCAGCGCCGGACCGTGAGCTCGCTGGGATCGCGGTGGCGCTTCTCCAATTGAGCGATCGGGCACTTCACGAGAAAGCGCGGGTTGTGTTCCTGCCCAACTGAGCCACTTCAGTTGCGCGGTGTTCGCCGCTTCCGCACCAACTCGAACAGCTTGTGCCCCGGCGCAAACTCCGGCGCGCTCGCGATCGCGCGCGACGCCATCGCCTCGGCCTCGCCGTACCGCCCCACATCCATCAGGAATCGCCCGAACCCCACGGCGTAGGTCGCCTGCGATGGCTTCATCCGGTGCGCCTTCTCCAGCCACAGCCCCGCGCTGAGCGTGTCCTTGAGGTACCGGTGGCACTCGCCCATCCAGAACGCCGTGGGCGCGTGCTCGTGGAGTTCCCACGACTCGCGGAGCAGCACGAGGGCCCGCGTGAACTCCCCGAGCTCGAACTGCTCACGGGCGCGGTAGTACACCTTCTGAGACTGCAGGAAGCGGCGGTCGAGGTCCTCGAGCATGGTGAACTGTTCGCGCCCGCGAGGCCGCCTCCGGCAGGGGTACTTCGCTCATTTCCGTTGTGAGGGGGCCGCACCGGCCGGTACAGTGGGCCGATGAAACTCCTGGGGTTTGTCGTGGGGCTGCTCCTATCCGTTCCCGCTTTGGCACAGCTTGGAATGGCCGAGCCCGAGCCGCTCATTGCTCCTTCGGAGATCGCGGGCCTGCACCGCATCATGGAGAGCACGAAGGAGCAAGAGAAGGCGGTCGACCAGCTCCGCGCCGGCGCCATGGCCCAGCTCAGCCAGGCGGAGGAGCGGCAGCGCAAGGTCAGCGAGTGGTGGCGCTCGCTGCCGGAAGAGGATCGCACGCCCGAGCGGCGCAGCGAGTTCATTGAGCGGCTCCAGGAGCTCGAGCCCGACACCGCCAAGCTCCGCGAGCGCTTCTTCGCCGATGCGCGGGCGACGCTCACGCCGGCGCAGGAGGAGCGCTGGCCCGCGTACGAGCGTTTCCTGCGGCGCGACCGGCTGATGGGCGACCGCCTGCTCCGCTTCAAGCCCTTCGACCGGACCAACCTGCTCGGCGTCATTCAGATGGTCGAGCTCACCGAGGCCGAGCGCGCCGCGGCCGCGCCGTTGCTGGACCGGTACGAGCGCGAGCTCGATAGCAAGCTGCGCGAATACGAGGTCACCGCGGCAGAGGTGGACCTGGCTATTAAGAAGATTGGTCCCGCGAGCGATGAGGCGCAGATGGAGCGGATCCGCGAGGCGGGCAAGCCGTTGGGCGACGCCTCCAAAGCGATCAGCATGTTCAACTACCAGTACGTCCGCCGCATTTCTGGCGTGCTCACGCCGGAACACGCGACGGCTTTCTCTAAGGCCTACGAGCGCGTCTGCCTCCGTGAGGCGTACGGGTTCGAGAGCCAGGACGTCATGATCCGCACCGCGCCCGACCTTCCCGGCATCGCTCCTGAGAAGCGCGAGCGGCTGCACAAGAACGCGGCCGAGCACGCGCCCAAGTGGGATGAGTTCAGCCGCCGCATCGCGGCGATGGAGCGGCGATCGAAGCCTGCGCAGCCGGAGGACGAGGCTATTGACACAACCGATTGGGACAAGGTGCGCCTGGAGCGCTGGCAGACGATGGCGACGTACGCGAAGGTCGTGCAGACCACCCTGTCCGAGGACGAGTGGAAGCGGCTGTGGGAAGAGGTCAACCGGCGAGAATCGGAGTGGAAGGCCAAGCTGGCGCGGTGAGCGGGGTGCGAGCGACGCCGCATGTCCGATCTTCATCGCGGCTTGCATGAAGACCTCGAACGCTACCGCCGCGTCATCGCTCCTGGCAGGTGCTCTCGCGCGACGGCCGGGGCGTTCTCGGGGGACGCATAGACATCGGGTGCGACACCCTTGCCTTCCAACCGGCCGCCCTCTGGCGTGAAGTAGTCGAGCGTGGGGATCATCATGGTCCACCCGTGCGAGAGCGGCACCTGCGAGGAGGACAGCATCGCCCCGGCGGTGCGCTCGCCGATGAGGGTGGCTCGCCTTGACGTTTTCAGCACATGGACCAGCGGCTCGGCAGCGGAGGCCGTCCTGCGGCTGGTGAGCACGACAACCGGGTTCTTGTAAACGGTCTGAGCCGGCCTTGTGATCCCCCGCACCCCGCCCTTGCTGAACGCGGTGCCAAGGACCTCCTCGGGCGGGTCCGAAGGGCTGCAGGTGGGGAGCTCCGACCATCTCCCCGAGCGGGCCAGCTCGCGCCCCTTGCTGGAGACCAGCGCCCCCATCTCCTTGGGGGTTTCCAGGAGATACGACGCGACCACCGCGCTCGAGAACGTTCCACCCTGGTTGTCACGCAGGTCGATGATCAGCGCCTCCGGGGAGCGTTCCACGACTTCCCGCATCGCGCGCTCGATTACTTCCGAGGGGACCGCGAACGATGGAATCCGGAGGGTCGCCACGCGGCCGTCCATCGTGAGCGTCGGCGCTTGCTCGGGCCCCACACCAGTCTGGGCCAAGGCGCTCTCCTCGCCCGCCAACCGGACCAGCCCCACGTGCGAGAACGGGAGCGATCGCGCACTCACATAGAAGCCGAACAGGAACTCGCCCTGGTCCCGCGCTTGTGTTGGAAGCCGCTCGATCCGGGCGAGGAAGTCGCGGCATTCCGGCGTGCTGAGCAGCTCCGGATCAAAGAGGCGGTCCTTGAGAACCCCGGCAATGTCGTTTGCGACGGCCTTGAACTCGGGCAGTGGAGGTCGCCCGATCTCCTCGGGCGCGATCGGCCGGAGGCTGGCAGTGCCCAGCGTCTGACCGCGCCGCTTCAGGACCATCGGCTGCATGGCCGAGGAGCCCTCCGTGCGGAAGTTCCCCATCGGGGTCCGCAGAACTCCAGTGATCGATTGGTCCTGCTGGACCGAGCCCTCCCATCGCACCAGCACGCCGTCGTCGAAGCCGCCCATCGACTCGGCAACGAAGCCCTTGAAGCCGCCGATGAGCTCGCCCGCCGCGTCGGGGCGCGAGTTGCCTCCAAAGCTGGTCGGCCCGTCTTTGCCGGCGCCGATGGCCATCACCACTGTCACGGGCCCCGCATCGTTGGTGTCGATCGTGAGCTCGTAGAGCCCCGACGGGACCTGTGCACGCGCGCCGGGGCCGGCCTGCTCAAGTCGGATCACCGAGGAGCCGCACCCGGCCACCAGCAGCACCCAAACGACAGCCACCCACCCAACCCACAGCTTGACGCTCGACATCAGGGTGCTCTCCAGGAGTGATCATCGTTCCGAGGGGAAGTGCCGCAACGTATTCGCAAAGTCCTCGCCCGCGTTGCACGGGAGGTCTCGCGCGCACGTAAAAAGGGGCCCCTGTTGGGGCCCTTACACAAGTATCGTTGCCGATCGATCAGAGGTGCGTAGAAAGTGCGCGTCTACTCCTCCGGCGCGGTCTCGTCGTCGCCCTCGCCCTCGGCGGGGGTGCCGGGGGTCAGGGGCTGGGCCATCTTGACCGCCAGCACGTTCATCCGGATTTCCTTGAACAGGTCGGGGTTGTCCTTGAGGAACTGCTTGCTGGCCTCGCGCCCCTGGCCGATGCGGATGTCGCCGTAGCTGAACCACGCGCCGGACTTCTGCACCACCTTGGCGTCCACCGCCAGGTCCAGCAGGTCGCCGGAGGCGGAGATGCCCTCGGTGTACATGATGTCGAACTCGGCGTCGCGGAAGGGCGGGGCAATCTTGTTCTTGACCACGCGTGCGCGGGTGCGGCTGCCGATGGTGACGTCGCCCTCCTTGATCGCCCCCGTGCGGCGCACGTCGATGCGGACCGAGGAGTAGAACTTGAGGGCCCGCCCGCCGGTGGTGGTCTCGGGGTTACCGAACATGACCCCGATTTTTTCACGAATTTGATTGATGAAAACCATGCATGTTTTTGATTTCGCCACGATCGCTGTTAATTTGCGCAGCGCCTGTGACATCAATCGTGCCTGTAAACCTACATGAGAATCACCCATCTCGCCCTCGAGCTCGGCCCGCGGCACCAGCGCCGCCACCGAGTCGATGACGATCACGTCGATCGCCCCGGAGCGCACCAGCACCTCGGCGATTTCCAGGGCCTGCTCGCCCGAGTCGGGCTG
>DASPKU010000016.1 GCA_035627955.1 Phycisphaerales bacterium | reverse complement strand
CGTGGGCATGCCCACCTCGCGGGCCTTCCACGTGAGGTAGAACGGGTCGATCGGGATGCAGTGCCCGCCCAGCCCCGGCCCCGGGTAGAACGGCTGGAACCCGAAAGGCTTGGTCGCCGCGGCCCGGATCACCTTCCAGATGTCAATGCCCATGTCCGCCAGCACGGGCTTGAGCTCGTTCACCAGCGCGATGTTGACCGACCGGTAGATGTTCTCCAGCAGCTTCGCGGCCTCCGCCACCTCCGCCGACTCCACCGCGATCACCTTCTCGATGGCCGCGGAGTAGAACGCCGCGCCCACACGCGTGCTGGCCTCGTCGATCCCCCCCACCAGGCGCGGGATCGTCCGCGTCTCCACGCCCTGCCGCCCCGGGTCCTCGCGCTCGGGCGAGAACACGAGGAAGAAGTCCTGCCCGCAGGTGCGCTGGTTCCCTTCCAGGATCGGCAGGCACAGCTCGCGCGTGGTGCCGGGGTAGGTCGTCGATTCAAGCGAAACGAGGGCCGCGGGCTTGAGCACCCGCGCCACCATCTCCATCGAGCGCTGCACATACGAGAGGTCGGGCTCCTGGTGCTTGCCCAGCGGCGTCGGCACGCAAACCGCGATGGCGTCGCAGGCCCGCAGGTCGTCGGGGTTGTCCGTCGGCGTGAACCGCTCGCTCGCCGCGAGCGACCGCACCAGCTCCGCCCCCAGATGCTTGAGGTACGGCTCGCCCGCCTTGAGCATCTCGATCTTGCGGTCGTCGATGTCGAACCCGACGACGCGGAACCCCGCCTCGTGCATCGCGCGCACCAGCGGCAGGCCGACGTACCCCAGCCCCACCACCCCCACCGTCGCCTGGCGGGAGCTGAAACGCTGGATCATCGCGCTTGCAAGGTCAGAGCCCATACGCCCGCACTATACCGGGGCGGTGCGTGCGGAGTTCGGCCCCGCGCCCCTGCACGCCCCGTACTCTCAGCAGACCCCATGGACCTGCTGATCACCGGCCATCTCCTGCTCCCCGACGCTAACGGCACGCTCGAGCTCGCCGAGGGCAGCCTCATCGTCCGGCGCGGCCGCATCGAGTCCATCGCCCCCCGCATCCACGCGAGCCCGGACTTCGGCGGTCCCGACTTCCTCATCACCCCCGGTTTCGTCGACGCTCACGTGCACCTGCCGCAGTTCGACTCCATCGGTGTCGACGGCCTGGAGCTGCTGACGTGGCTGGATCGGGCCGTGTTCCCCGCGGAGCTCAAGTGGGCCGATGTGGGTTACGCCGCGGCCATGTGCGAGCGGGTCGCCCGCGAGCTCCTGAGCTTCGGCACCGCCAATATCGCCGCGTACGCGACCGTGCACCACGAGAGCGCCCAGGCGGCCATCGAGGTGTGCGCGAAGGCCGGCCTTTCCGGCTATATCGGCCAGGTGCTGATGGACCGCAATGCGCCCAAGGACCTCTGCCGTCCCGCACGCGAATCCGTCGCGTCTGCTTCGCGGCTCCGGGCCATCGGCCGGATCGCCCCCGCGGTTACGCCGCGCTTCGCGGTCGCCTGTACCCGCGAGCTGCTGAACGAGGCCGGCAAGCTCGCCAAGGCCACGAACTGGCACATCCAGACGCACCTGAGCGAGACCCAGCCCGAGATTGACCTCGTCGGCCAGCTCTTCCCCGGCAGGTCGTACCTCGAGGTCTACAAGGACGCCGGTCTCCTCACCCCACGCACCCTCCTCGCCCACGGCGTGTGGCTCGACTCCGACGACCTCGCCACCGTCGCGAAGACCGGCGCCATCGTCGCCCACTGCCCCACCGCCAACCGCTTCCTGATGGCCGGCGAGATGGACCGCGAACGGACCTTGCGGTCCGGTGCACTCATGGCGCTGGGCTCCGACGTCGCCGGCGGCCCCGACCGCTCCATGGTCCGCGTCGCACGGGCCATGCTCGAGACCCAGCGGCAGCTCGGCTACCACGCCAAGGCCGGCCCGGCCGCGTGGAGCCAGATCACCCGCTGGAACGCGGCCCTCCTCGGCCTGTCCGACACCGGCGAACTCAAGCCCGGCAATACCGCCGACCTGCTCGTCATCCGCCCCACCACCCAGTGGCTCAGCTCCCACGACCCGCTTTCGCACCTGCTCTACGCCTGGGACGACCGGTGGCTGAGGGCGACGATCACGGGCGGTGAGGTGCGGTGGCAGGCCTGAACCGAACGACCCGAAACGAGCCACCCCGGTTTCCGTCCGTGAAGGGTTCGGTTATGCTGGCCCCCACGCCGCCCCGCGGCCACGAGGTTCCACTGCATGAGCCAGGCTACGTCGTCGTCCTTTGACCCGAGCAACCAGCCGCAGCTGCTGGGCCACCCCGTCGGGCTCTTCACGCTCTTCTTCGCCGAGATGTGGGAGCGCTTCTCGTACTACGGGATGCGGGCCCTGCTCGTGCTCTACATGCTCAAGGGCTTCCTCCAGTACGGGGACAAAGAGGCGTACGCGGTGTACGGGGCCTACACGGCCCTTGTCTACGCCACACCCTTCATTGGCGGCATGCTCGCCGACAAGCTGCTGGGGGCGCGAAAGGCCGTGGTGTTCGGCGGCCTGCTCATGGCGGCCGGTCACCTGCTGATGACGCTGGAGAACCAGACGGCGTTCTTCGGTGCCCTCGCCCTTCTCATCGCGGGCAACGGCTTCTTCAAACCGAACATCTCGACGATCGTGGGCTCGCTCTACCCCAAGGGCAGCGGCAAGCGCGACGCCGGCTTCACCATCTTCTACATCGGCATCAACCTGGGGGCCGCGCTGGCTCCCCTGCTGTGCGGGTACGTTGGCGAGACCTACGGCTGGCACTACGGCTTTGGCCTGGCGACCATCGGCATGCTGATCGGCGTGGCGATCTTCGTCGCCCCGCGTCTGATCACGCAGGCGCTGGTCGTGCTCGGGGCCCTCGCGGTGGCCGCCAGCATGGTCTACATCGGACAGAACGACAAGCTGATGCTGGCGGTGAACGCTCCCGTTGGGATCGCCCTGCTGGTCGCCGCGTTCGTGGCGGCCGCCGCCATGGGCAAGGGCGGCATCCCCGACGCCGCCGGCCGTCCGGCCAAGCAGCCCAGCCGCGCCCATGAGTTCATGGTCTACGGCGGGACCATCCTGGCGGTGCCGGTCCTCGCATTCCTCGTGCAGCGGAGCGAGATCGCCGGCTGGTGCCTGACCGCTTTCGGCATCCTGGCCCTGGGCACAATCCTGGTGTCGGCGATCCGCTCGCCCAAGATCGAGCGTGAGCGGCTGATCGTCGTGCTCATCATGATGTTCTTCTCAATGCTGTTCTGGGCCTTCTTCGAGCAGGCGGGCAGTTCGGTCAACAACTTCACCGACCGCAACGTGGACCGCGTGGTCCAGTCCTCGACGTTCACGCAGGAGCAGGTGGGCACGACGATCGAGGTCCCCGCGAACCAGGCCCTGGTTGGTCTCAGGCGGGCGGACGGCACCTCCGTCAGCCTCACCGAAATTGAGAAGGCGGTAGAGGAGTACCGCGCGAAGAACGACCTGAAGGGCACCCCCGCCCGCCCCAACATCCCCTGGACCGTGCTCCCCGAGCACGTCGGGCGTGAGTACGCGGGCACCGAGGTGAAGACCACGGTCTTCCAGGCCGTGAACCCGGTGTGCATCATGGTGTTCGGCCTGGTGTTCTCGTCCCTGTGGAGCTTCCTGGGCAAGCGCGGGTGGGAGCCGAGCACACCCATCAAGTTCGCGCTTGGACTGGCGCAGCTGGGGCTTGGCTTCCTTGTCTTCTGGTACGCGGCCAAGAACGGGACCGACCGCGGCATGACCGCGATGGCCTTCCTGGTGATCGGCTACATGCTGCACACCACCGGAGAGCTGTGCCTCTCTCCCGTCGGGCTGTCGATGGTGACCCGCCTCTCGCCGGCCCGCATGGTCAGCACCGTCATGGGCGGCTGGTTCCTCGCCACCGCGTTCTCCAACTTCCTCGCCGGCCTGATCGCCGCCCTCACGGGCGTCGGCCACGGCGAGGAAGGCCCCAAGGTGCTGCCGCCGCCCCAGGAGACGGTGGGCGTGTACGGCGAGGTGTTCGGCAAGATCGGCATCGCCGCGTGCATCTCGGCCGCCATCGTGCTGGTGCTGTCGCCGCTGCTCACGAAGTGGATGCACCGCGAGGCGGACGAGGGTGGGCCGAGCGCCGGCGGTCACTGACTGCCGAGCCAGAGCGCGCTGACCTGAAGACCGATGATGCGCGCCGCGGCTTGCAGCGCGGCGTTCTCGTGGCCTGCGGGAACGAGGGCTACCACGCACCCGCCGAACCCGGCGCCGGTCATCCGGGCTCCCTTCACCCCCTCAGTGCTCTGGAGTGCTTCGACCAATCGATCCACCTCCGGGCACGACACGCGGTAGAGGTCACGGAGCGACGCGTGTGAGAGGTTCATTAGCCCGCCGAGCCGCTCCATGTCCCCGCCGCGCATCGCCTCTGCGGCCATGAGCACCCGCGGGTTCTCGTTCACCACGTGCAGGGCGCAGCGGTAGACCTCCGGCGGCAGGGCCGCGCGGGCGTGCTCGAGCATGTAGGCGTCGGCGTCTCGCAACTCGTTCACGCCCAACTCGCGGGCCGCGGCCTCGCAGGAACGTCGGCGGGCCGCGTACTCGCCTGAGGCGTTCGCGTGCCGCACGCCCGAGTCGATGACCAGGAACCGCGCGATCCGGTGGTCGGGCAGTGGCACGTGCCGTGTCTGGAGCGTGCGGCAGTCGATCACGCTGGCGACGCCTGGCACACCGGCGGCGCTGGCGAGCTGGTCCATGATCCCGCACGGCACACCCGCGAAGCGGTGCTCGGCCCGTTGGCAGAGCTGCGCTACCTCGAGAGGGTCGAGCGCCGGCGCGGCCCCGCCCCAGACTTCCTCCTCCAGCAGCGCCCGCGCGACCGCCACCTCAAGTGCCGCCGAGCTCGACAGCCCCGAACCGATGGGCACGTCGCTCGCAATCGCGAGTTGCACCGCCGGCAATGCTCCCGCGCCGCGCGCGGCGAGCACCGCCTGCACCTCGTGCATCACACCGAACACATAACTCGCCCACGAGCCCGCCCGCACACCCGCGTTTGCCGCATCACCGGCTACCACCGCCTCCACGCCGCACGGCCAGCGCTCGCCCAGAGCCGCCGCGACCACCTCGTGCTCGCGCCCGCCAAGCCCCACCGCCACGCTGCACATCAGCGGGATCGGCGTGGGCATGACGTACCCGTCGTTGTAGTCGGTGTGCTCGCCGATCAGGTTGACACGCCCGGGCGCCTGCGTCACCGCGACAGGCTCGCGCCCGAACGCGTGCACGAGCGCGGCGTGTGCACGCTCAGATGAGGGCGGCTGTCGCTCCACTACGCCCCCACCGCCCACGCATAGAGCAGCATCGCGAAGTACTGCGCCCCCATGATGGCCGCGTGCAGGGCCGCGACCCGCAGCACCCGCACCGGCGGCCAGCGGTACAGCACCGCGAGCAGCCCCAGGTACGTGGCGATCCCTAGCGGCGCGGTAATGACGTTGTACCCGCCCACGCCGATGCTGAGAACCAGCGACCCCGCCGCCACCGTGATTAGCATGCGCGGCGCGGCGTGCTTCACCTTGCCGAGCCGCGCCTGCTCGAAGTACGCCACGGCCCCAATCGCCCCAACACCCGTAATCGTGTTGAACAGGCACATGTACAGCGCCAGCACACCCGAGAGGAACCAGTGCTCCTGGTTGTTGTACCCCGAAATGATCGCGGCCGCGATCGCGATGCCGCCGCCGATCATCGCGTACACCTGCGGGTCGCCCGCCGGCTTCACGAGCCGGTGCTTGCGGCGCTCAGGGTCGATCGCCGGGCCCGCGGCTTCCGCCGCCTCGTCCGGCTCACCTTTCATGACCCGCTCCACCTCCGGGTCCTTGTCGAAGTCGGCGTCGTCGTCGAAGTCGTCGATGAGGCCGCTGTCGGAGAGCTTGCCTGCCTTGGGCTCCGCTGGCGCAGGAGGCGGAGGCGTCGCCTGTGTTGGAGGCGCTTCCGGCACAGGCACCGGCTCCGGCTCGGGGGCCAGTTCATACGGCGTCGCGTTCTCCGCGGGCTCGACGCGGTTGGGCGGCGGGAAGCGGTCGTCGTGCTTGCGTTCCTCGCTCATCGCGCCCGTGCCCTCACCGATGCCAGCCCGCCCCTCAGGAAGTATTCCATGAGTTCGTGCCCCGGGTTGATCTGCAGGTCGCTCGCCGCGGCACTTTCTTCGGTAAACGGCCGCTCCAAGACCGACCGCACCCACGCCCCGGCCATCACAAACGGCACCGGCCCGCCCAGGACCTGCCGCCGCTCACTGCTCGCCGTGACATCACTGATCACCAGCGCCCGCCAGCCCTCCGCACCCGCGTCGGCAGCGGGGTCGCCGTACGACTCATCGAGGTCGCGGATGAGCGGGCCAATGAGACGGGCGTCGACTTGCTCGAGCACGGCCACCTTCTCGTGCGGATCGCCGCGCAATGACGCGTGGAGCGGCTCTTCGAGATAGCAGCAGACGAGGTCGGCGCGCCGCAGGCCGTCGCTCACAGCTTCTGCAAGCGCATCCAGCCCCAGTTCGTCGCCATCCAGTCCACAGAACACCGGCTGCCGGTCCAGCCCCGCCGCGACCGCGAGCCCGCCCACCGCCTCGTCGCCCGAGAACATCAGCCCACGCACACCTAGCCGCTCCTTCAGTGGCGGCAGCGTCACCGCGGTGCCCTGCCCCCACAGCCACGCCATGTTCGCCGGCCGAAGCCCCTGCTCGGCCCGCGCCAGGTTCACCTCGTGCCTGCTGAGGAACGCCTGCGAGGACTCCATCAACCGCCGCAGCCGCGTGCCCTCCGCGCCGCCGCTGGGCCAGTGATCCTTCACCGCCTCCTGCCATGCAGCGATCGGCGGCGAGGTCATCACCTTCTGGTACGACGCGCCCGACCCATCCACCAGCATCAGCCGCTTGCCCGTGCCCGGCGCGATCGAGAGGCCCCCAACCAGCTGCGGCTGCGTCGCCCGCCAGTGTCCCAGCAGGTCCGTCAGCAGCACGCGGGCCTCGCGCTCGGTCAGCCCCTCGGGCGAAGCATCGACCAGCAGCCCCGCTTCTTCCTCGACCTCTCCCATCGTGACGAACGACACCCGCAGCACCCACTCACCAGCCCGCAGCTGCACGCCCGCACCCAGCGCCTCCAGCGCCGCCCGCCCCACCGGGAACTCGAGCGGGCTGTAGCCCAGGATCGACATCGCCGCGACTTCGGGCGCGGGCGGCAGGTCCTCGGGCAGTGTGTATGCGCACCCCACCCGGCCCGCCGCGGCCAGTCGCGTCAGGTTCGGCAGCGTCGCCGCCTCCAGCGGCGTCTTGCCGCCGAGAGCCTCCGCTGGCTCGCCGGCCGCGCCCGCCAGGATGATGGCCACATACTTCACGGCCCAAGCATAACCCGGCCCCGCTACGCTTCCGCCCTCACTCGGAGCCTCCCATGCCCTTTGACCCCGACGCAGCGGCCGCACCCGGCACCGGCATCTTCGGCCTCCCGCACACGCTGCAGGAGAGCCGCATCATGCTGCTGCCCGTGCCCTTCGATGCAACCACCTCCTACCGGCGCGGCACCGCCGACGGGCCCGAGGCCATCCGCACCGCCACCATGCAGGTCGACCTCTACGACCGCCGCTTCGGGCGCGTGTACGAGCAGGGCATCTTCATGCACGAGAGCCCGGCTGAGATCCGCCACCTGTCGGACCGCGCGGGGGAACTGGCGGCGCCGCTCATCGAGGGCGGCGGCACGACTGGCGATGCGAAGGAGGACCAGCGCATCCTGCACCAGGTGAACGCCGCGTGCGAGCAGGTCAACGCCTTCACCTACCACCAGACCAAGCTCGTGCTCAACGCGGGCAAGATCCCCGGCCTGCTCGGCGGCGAGCACTCGGTGCCCTTCGGGGCCATCCGCGCCGTCGCCGAGCACTACGGCGCGATCGGCATCCTGCACCTGGACGCCCACATGGACTTCCGCGAGGCCTTCGAGGGCTTCGCGTGGTCGCACGCGTCGATCATGCACAACGTGCTCTCGCGTATCCCGCAGGTGACCAAGCTCGTGCAGGTCGGCATCCGCGACGTCGGCGAGCGGGAGCTCGAGTTCGCCCGCGCCCAGGGCGGCCGCGTCGAAGTCCGCTACGACGACGTCTGGGCGGAGCAGCTCGGCAACGGCACCCGCTTCAACGACCTCGCGGCGTCGGTGATCGCCGCTCTGCCCGACAAGGTCTACGTCTCCTTCGACATCGACGCGCTTGACCCCTCGCTCTGCCCGAACACCGGCACCCCCGTGCCCGGCGGCCTGTCGTTCAATCAGGCCTCGCTGATCCTGCAGATGCTCCGCGAGAGCGGCAAGACCGTGGTCGGCTTCGACCTTGTGGAGGTCGCGCCCGGCGCGGAGGAGGCCCCGGAGTGGGACGCGAACGTGGGCGCCCGCGTCCTCTACAAGCTCTGCGGCGCGGCCATGCCGCGCTAAACAGCTGCAGCAAGGCTTGACCCGCTCACCCGCCCAGCAGCGTCACGCCTTGATCAAGCACCGCCATATTCACGCGGAATGCGAAGCTGGCCACGTGCCGGCCCACCACGAAGAACACCAGTACGAACGCGCCGATCGCCACAATTTCTCGGTTGGGCCCGCGCCACAACTCGTTGAACCGTGGGAAAAAGTCGCCCACGATCCGTGACCCGTCCAGCGGCGGCACCGGCAGCAGGTTGAACATGAAGAGGATCAGGTTGATCGCGCACCCCGCGTTCAGGAACACGTGCATGTTCTTGAACAGCACCGGATCAACATTGCCCGCGGCGTACCGCGTCCAGCCGATCAGGATCGGCATCAGTACCAGGAAGATCAGCAGGTTCGAGAGCGGACCTGCGAACGCCACGATCGCGTCGCCATAGCGGTGCCTGAAGTTCGACGGGTTCACCGGCATTGCGCCCCATGTGATGCCCACCAGCGCGAACATGATCAGCGACATCTTGCCCATGTGCACCACCGGGTTCCACGTCATGTGGCCGGTGTAAATGGGCGTGTCGTCGCCCAGACGGATCGCCGCAACGCCGTGCGCAAGCTCGTGCAGGCACACCGACGTGATGACCCAGAACGCCCAGCCGACGGCCAGCATCGGCAGCACGTTCCAGTACTCCGCGAACCACCAGCCAGAGCCCATCATCAGTTTGCCTCCTCGCTCAGCCGGAAGCCTACCACCCCGGCTTCAGGAACGAAAAAGGCCCCGCGGTTTGCGGGGCCTTCGATCGATCACTGTTGAAGAACTCAGGCGACCTTCGCGGGCGTGGCCCGGCTGGCCTTCAGGGCGGTCTTGACCAGCCCGTCGAACAGCTTGGGATCCTCGATGGCGATCTGGCTGAGCATCTTGCGGTTGAGCGTGATGCCGGCCATGCGCAGCCCGTTCATGAACAGGCTGTAGCGCGTCGCACGCATCTTGCACGCGGCGGTAATGCGGATGATCCAGAGGCGGCGGTAGTCGCGCTTGATGCGGCGACGGTCGCGGTAGGCGTACACGCCGGCGCGGATGACCGCGTTCTCGGCCTGGTACTTGTGGCGGTGCTTCGTGCCGAAGTAGCCGCGGGCCTTGCGAAGAATCCGCTTACGAGCCTGGGCGCGGGCCGCACCCTTACGAACGCGAGGCATAGGTCAAACTCCGAAACTGGGCCTGAACGGGGCGGCGGGAGTCTCCCGCCGGCTTTGGTCCCGGCAGACGGGTGGATGGAACGAACTCAGTCCTTCTTGGCCGTCGCCTTCGCGGCGCCGGCCTTCTCAGCGCGGGCGGCGCGACGCTCCGCGGGCGAGGGGCTGCGGCGGAGCGCGGCCTTGGGGGCGTTGCGCCCGCGGAGGCGGCGGAACAGGAGCTTCTCGAGCCGCTTGGCGTCCGCGGAGGACATGTAGGGGTCCTTGCGGAGCTGACGCAGGCGCTTGCCGCCCTTGCCCGAGCGCAAGTGCTTGTGGTTAGCGGAGCGGTGGCGGATCTTGCCGGTCTTGGTGATCCGCATCCGCTTCGCGAGGCCCTTGTGGTTCTTGTTCTTCGGCATGGCCGGGAAACTCCAAATCGATAAGCCCGGTCAACGCCGGGCCCGGACTATAGACCTTCGGTTTTCAGCGTTCCACAGGGGCGGAGCCCGATTCGAACCCTACCGGCGCTCGATGTGCCGGCTCACGGGCCCACGAACACGTCATTGCCGTCCGCCGGAAGCTGCGCCCCGTCCATCAGCCACTCCATCGGCACCCCCTCCACCCGAATCAGGAGCGTCCCCTTGACGTGCTTGGGAAGGTTCCGCTTCACCTCCGCAAGCTGCGGCTGGATGGCGTTCCAGACCTTCTCCTGCTGGCGGTTCATCCAGATGTTGTCCGACCCGACCTGGGGGGTGGTCGCCCACAGCGCCGAGCCGTCCGCCCGCAGAGCAAACTGGCCTTGCCCGGCGTGGTTGGGGGAGTTCTCGTTGGGGAAGGGGAAGACCTCGCCATTGGCCAGCCGTACCGGCACCGGCGACTTGTCGGTCAAGATCACCGTCCCGGGGTTGGAGACCGGGCTGGGCCGATCCTTGCCGAACATGATGTAGTAGCTGTACGAGACCTCCGGGAGCGACTTCCAGTCGTGGCTCCCCGCCGCGGCCGGGGTGCGGCAGGCCATCGGGTTGCCCTCGCACGCGAGGGTCTCCAACGGCGTGTAGCCCGTGCGGGCGAGCGTGTACAGGTTGGCCGAGTTGCTCTGCTCGGGCGTGGTGCCGACGTTGAGCCATGAGCCGCCGAAGGACGCAGCCGCCATCGGCAGCTGATCGCGGAAGTCGTTGGTGTAGCGTCCGAACGCCGACGCAATACCCGCGAGATTGGCCATGCAATCCGAGCGCGTGGAGTACGACTTGGCGGTCGACATCACCGGCCACACCACCGCCACACCCATCAGCAGCACCGCGGCCACCGAGATCAGGTCCGCGAAGCGGAACCCGCCCGTGCGGGCCGGCGACAGCTCCTGCGCCGGGCGGCCCGCGGCCGAGACCGCGCGCATCGTGCGCTCGATGAGCAGCGTGTTGTTGATCGCCGGGCCGTCGGTCAGCAGCTGACCCAGGCCCTCGAGCCGCTCAGCCCGCGCCCGCAGCGACGACGGCACCTTCCCCGCGCGGAAGCCCTCGCTCACATACGCATCCAGCGCCTCCGCGTCGTCGGCGGAGAGCACGGCATCGACATCCGCAATGGGGTTCGCGATCCGCGCCAGGCGCGCCATCGTCACGTCGATCAGGGTCTTCCCGTCGCCGCTCTCAGCGCCGCCGATAAGGCCCATCAGGGCCGCGGCCTGGCCCGCCCGCACGTGCATCGCCTGCGGCACACGAGAAAGGTCGAAGCCCGCGTCGATCAGGGCGTCAACCGCATCGGCATCCGCGCCGACAAGCTGATGGTGGTGAGTGTGGTTCGGGAGATCGGTCATGCGTCACTGGAAAGGTGTAGGTGCTTCAAGGGCTGGTACGATGGTGCGTTGCTCACGGTTTGGGGCGGCGCTGCTCGTCGATCATCTTCCACTTCTTGGCGAAGGCCGCGACCGCGGCGTGCAGACGGGACTTGACCGTCCCCAGCGGGATGCCCAACTCGTCGGAGATCTGTGCGTAACTGATGCGCTGGAAGTACGCCAGAAGCAAGATTTCCCGGAGAATCAGCGGGAGTTCGTCCAGAGCCTTCTGCACCTGCCGGTTGGTCTCGTCCTTGTCCAGCGCGTCGCTGGGCGCCGGAACACGCACCTCCATGAGGTCCACGAACGATCCCGCCTCCCCTGAATCTCCCCCCCTGTCAACAGGGGCGGAAAGCTCAAGCGTGCGGCGACGACCCTTCCTACGCAGGTAGTCCCGGGCCTTGTTCGCGGCAATCGTGAAAAGCCATGGGCGGAAGCGGCGGGTCGCGTCGAACGTATCGGCCGCAAGGTGCACCTGAAGGAACGCTTCCTGGAACACGTCCTCCGCGCCCGCCTGATCGCCGACCAGTCGAATCAGGAACCGCAGCAGCTCCGGTTGGTGGCGTTCGATAAGCGTTCGGAAGGCCGCGCGGTCGCCCCCCCGGTACTGCTCGAATAGGACCTCGTCTGTCACCTGATCCAAACCGGGTCTTCCTACCTCGTCCTAGGGCACGCCAGCTGACCGGCTCGGACGTACGCCGACCACCTATTCAAGGATCGAACTCAAGGATCGTTCCGACTTCCCGCCTGAAAACCACCCCAGAACCGGGGCCGAAAAGCGCCAGCCCCTCCGCCCTCAATCGTGGAGCATGGTCCCGAAGGTACCCTTGGTAAGCCGCGTCGGAGGGGAACTCGTACCGGCTCTGCACCGACATCGGGGGATCGCTGAGCCGGACCACCAGGGCAGAGCTGGCCCCGCCCTCCACCACCTGCTGGACATGCCCGCCGGTCAACCACCGTTCATACCGATCCCGGGTGGGCTCGTCCGGTAAAGTCGCGGTGACTGTGTACGCTACCCGGGCCATGGGGGCAGAGAATACCCAGCGAGGGGACACATCGGGGGGCACTTTGCGTTCTGCGGCGGGCAATAGGTGTCGGTTTGGTGCGTTTCACCCTCTGATGGAGCGCTGGGTGTGAGTCAGGACCCAACGCAGGAACTCGCAGACCTGCTTCAGGCGGCCTCCCGCGGCGACCCCGCGGCGTGGCGTGAGCTGGTGGCCCGGTACAGCCGCAGGGTGTACGCCCTCGCCAAGAGCCGGTGCAGGAATGACGACGTGGCGGAGGAGATCGCCCAGTCGGTGTTCGCGACAGTGGCCGCGAAGGTCGGAGGGGGCGAGTACACGGAGGTTGGAAGGTTCGAGTCCTGGCTGTTCCGCGTCGCGATGAACCGCGTGCGGGACACGGTGAGGAAGGCGAGGCGGCGGCCCGAGTCGCACGACCCCGAGGTGCTGGCCAACCAGCCGGGGCGACGCGAGGAGGCGCCGGCGTTCGATGCGGGCGCAGTCTCGAGGCTGCGGCTGGCGATGGAGGACCTGTCGGAGGCGGACCGCGAGATCATCGAGCTGAGGCACCACGGCGGGCTCAGCTTCAAGCAGATGTCGGAAGTGCTCGAAGAACCTGTTGGAACATTGCTGGCCCGGCACCACCGGGCGCTCAAGAAGCTCCGCGACGCCCTGGAGGCGAGCGAGCAGAAGTCGGCAGCGGAGGTGGATGATGAATGACAACCCGCACCTGAACGACCGCGAACTCCTGGCCCTGGCCTCGGAGATCGACCGTCTCGCCTTCGAGGACCGCGGCGACGCCGGCCTGGAGAGCCGCGTCTTCGCGGCCTCGCTGCCGGTGCTCCAGAACGCCTCGCGCCCCCCGCTGCGGCTGGTCGGCACAGAGACGGTCACGACCACGGTGACGTACACCCGCAGCCGCCGCACGGCCCTGCGGATCGCCGCGGGATTTGCCATCGCCGCAACGGCGGCGCTGACGTGGCTTGGCACGCATCGGGCGTCCCCCACCGCTCCCGCCGGGACCGAGCTCATGGCGGCTGCGCCCAGCGCGCCCTCCGTCGACGATTGGACCATTGCGTCGGTGGTGTTCGATGATGACTTCGGCGATGAGCTCGACCTGCTCTCGAACAAGGCGTCGGACCTGCGGAGCGAGTTTGAGACCATCGGCACCGGCGAGAGCTACGAGGAGGCAATGTGAGACGGATTCCGCTGATCCTGCTGTCGGTCGCGGCGCTCTCAGCCAACGTGTTGGCGCAGGGTCGGCCTGTGGAGAGTCGCGAGTGGCCGCCACAGCAGCCCCAGCAGCCTGGGACACAGCGGCCCGAGCCGAGGCGCGAGGTGCCCGAGGACCCCGCCGAGGCCACGCGCCTGCTCAACCGCACTCTCCAGGACCTGGACGAGCGGCGCGAGCGCGTGCGCGAGGCAATCCAGAAGATCCAGCAGGGCACCCCTGTGCGTGAGGCCCTCCGCGGGGTGGACTTGCGGCCCGAGCGTGGGCCGCGCCCCGAGCATGGGCCCGGCGGTCCAGGCGGCCCGAACGGTGAGCCTCGCATCCGCATGGGCGGCGACCCCGGTGGCTTGGCCGAGGCGCTGGGCGACCGCAGCACAGGACGTCGTCTCGAGCACCCGCCCACGCCCGAGCAGAAGGCCCACGCCATGGCGTTCATGCGCGAGCACCTGCCGGATATCGCCACCCGGATGCAAGAGTACGAGAAAACCGAGCCGGAGCGGGCAGAGCGGGCGCTGATGCGGATCATCCCACGAGTGCTCGAAGCCGAAGGCGTCCGCAAGTCCGATCCCAAGCTGTTTATGCTCCGCGTCCGAGAGATCGACGGGCAGGCGAAGGTCGTGGAGGCCATCCGCGTCGACCGCGAGGCCCGTGAATCCAAGGACCCGGCCCGGATCGAGCAAGCCACGGCCGAGCTCCGCGCCGCGCTTTCAACCCAGTTCGACACCCGCCTCGAACTCCAGGAGCACGAGATCGAGAGCCTGACGCGTCGTCTGGAAGAGTTGAAGAACGACGTGCAGAAGAAGCGCTCAACGCGAAACGGGGCCATCGACGAGATGGCGAAGCGCGTCCGGGAGTTCGGTGAACGCCGCGCCCGAGAGCGGAGCGAGTCTCGCCCCAAGGACGGCGACAAGCCCGCGCCCGATGCGACCACCGCGCCGAAGCGCTGAACGTCAGGAGACGATGGATCCCGGGGGCATGTCCGACAGTGTGGTCAGAACGACCACGCGCCGCTCAACGCCGCCGTCCTTCGGCGCGTCGCTCGCGGCCAGCAGCATGCCGCGCGATTCCTCGCCGCGGAGCATGCGGGGCGCGAGGTTCGCGACGATGATGATCGTCTTGCCGACGAGCTGCTCGGGCGTGTAGGCCTGTCGGATGCCCGCGCAGATCTGGCGCGGCGTGCCGCTGCCGTCATCCAGCTGCAGCTTGAACAGCTTGTCCGCGTTGGGGTGCGGCTCGCACTTGAGGATCTTCGCTACACGCAGGTCGACCTTGGCGAACTCGTCGAAGGTAATGGTGGGCTTCGCCTCGGGGCCAGCCGCGGGCGCGGGGGTGGGAGTGGGAGCAGGGGTGGGGTCGGCCATACGCGGTCCTTTCAGAAGGACCGAGTGTAGGTCGGGCCCGCTCAGCTGCCGCTGCTACTCGGGGGGACCGGATCAGCGGTTTCGGCGGGGGCTCCGGACGCGGGCGGATCAGCCGGCTTCGCGGGCTTGGGCGGAGGTCTCGGCGCGGACGGATCGGGTACCCACTGGCCGTCGCGCCAGAAGGGCTTGTCGGGGTCAACCTCGAACACCACCGGCAGCGTGGATGGATCGGTGTCTCGCAGCGGTGCGCCCTCATCAGCCGCGAGCTGTGCTGCCCAGGACCGCTGGTTGCCCTGCAGCAGCACTGCCTCGAACCGCAGCTGGCCCAGGAACACATTCTCGGAGATGACGGGCCCGGGGTCCGCCTTGCAGATTGGGCAGATCTTGGCGTCGGGCGGGTTGCCGCGCTTGGTGATCCGCCCGCCGCTGCACTCCGGGCACGGCCAGCGCTGAGCCTCGCGCGTCACCTGGAACAGACTGCCGCCGCCCATCCGCTGCAGCATGGATTCCAGCCGCGCCAAACCCGCTTTGACCTCCGGCTTCTCGAGTAGTTGCCTCGCCTGGATGCCGTGCCCCGAGCGAACCAGCCCCAACGCCGCGGCCATCTGGTACACAGGCGAGTCGGCCGTGGTCGGCGCCGCGCGTGCCAGCCACTCGGGCGGCACGCGGCGTGGGTCGAGTGTGCGCGAGAGGTACACCAGCCAGCGCCGCTCCCGCTCGTTGCGGATGAGATCGGCAAGGGCGACGCACGCCGCCGAAGCGGTAACGGGGCGGCCGCCTCGCTTGATGTCAAGCGTGGCCGCGAGCACGTAGAGCGACGTCGCCAGGCGGCGGTCTTCCACCAGCTCGACCTCGTCGGCAATCTCCTCTCCAAGGCGGTAGTACTCCTCCGGCCGGGAGGGGTCGAGAGCGGCGAGCCGCTGCGCGTACTTCTCGGCGAGTGGCTGACGCGGCTGCGTTGGCTGCGGAGCCTGATCGGGGCGCTGCGCCGGCTCCGGCGCGGGCGGCTGAGGTGCGGATGGAGCGGGTGTGGGCGGTGTGCCGGGCGCGGCCGGGGCCGGTCCCTGCGCGCTGGACCATGACGCGCCCGCCAGCAGCACAAGGATTGCGATGGCAGCCCTCATGCCTTGCGCTCCGAGAACCGCAAGATCCATAGCCGCAGGCGTGCCCGCTCGGTGACCGCCAGCTGCTCGAACGCCGTCTTGCATCGGCGTCGCTCCTGATCCATCTCGCTCAGGATCGTCCCGGCCTGAGCCGCTCGGCTAGGCTGCTCGGCGACGCAGATGTACGCCATCAGCTCGCACATCGCGATCTGCTCGGCCTGGAACTCCTGCACCCGCCCGTTCGCCAGCTCAGCGCGTGCCCGCCGCCGCTGCTCCATCTGCGTGAGGTTGTATGGCTCCCGGGCCGTGGGCACCAGCATCTCCGCCTCGCGCTGGAGGCTCAGCCGCAGCTGCACCGCCGCGACATCGATCGACTGCGTTGCCGCGGCCCGGACCGGCGGCGGCTCCTGCTGCCCCTCCGGGGCCGATTGCTCGGTCGCCTTTGCGGGCGGTGTGTACAGCTCCGCAATCTGCTCGGCGAGTCCATCGATGCGCGACAGCGAGCTCTGGCCCGCCAACACGTGGAGCAGGGTCTCCACCAGCGCCCGCCGGACCGCCACGCGCCATGTCGGGTCGCGCAGCCCTGGCAGCTGGGTCAGCGTTGCCGCCTCGACCAGCGCCGCGTTCTCACGCGTGATGGGCATCAGCGGTGCGAACTCCAGCAGGGCGTTCAACATGGGCGGCGTGTTCAGGAAGGGCATGATCTTGTCCTTCGCATCCTGCCGCACCTGCATCGGCGAGCCGCGGCACGCCTCCTCCACCAGCACCTCGGCGACGATCGGGTCGAACGGCCCAGTGATCTTCGCCAGCAGTTCGCGGCGCAGCGGGATGTTCTGCCCGGCCGCAAGGTACTCGCGCAGCCACTCGACACTTACGGCCTGGCCCGGGTACAGGGCCTCGGCCTTGGTCCGCACTGTCAAGTCCTGCGACGACTCGCTCGCGCGCTGGATTGGCTCGAGCAAGTCCGCCACCCCGTCGACCTCGCCGGCCCACAGCAGCATCGCCGCCCGGTTGTAACGGGCGAGCTGGAGGAGTTCCTCCCCCATGACGAGCGGGTCGCTCGAGTTGGAGGCCTCCGCTCCCTGCTGGGCGTTGACGGCCTCTATCCAGCGCTGCACCAGTGCATCGCGCGTCTCACCCGCGCCGAGCCCCCACATCGCGGCGTAGCGGTCGCGCATTTCCGTGCGATCACCCGCCCCTGCGCCGCCGGAGACCACCATTGAGCCGTCCACGCCCTCGGCCCCGCTCGCGCCTGCCAGGGCCGCGGTCACCGCGTACAGGTCGCCCGAGGTCACCGCGTCGTCATCAAACCACCGCAGCAGCCACAGTCGCGATTCATCGTCCTTCCGCCACTGCACGGCCGTCGTCAGCACCCCGATCGCCTGGAACGCCGCGCGGCTCTTCAGCGGGTCGGGTCCGCGGGTGAGCACGGTGTCGAGCGCCAGCAGCGCGTGGCGTGTGTACAGCGGCGTTTCGGCTCCGGCAATCGCAGCCAGACCCGTGAGCCACGCCTTCCAAGCCTCCTGCGCGGCCTTGGTCTCGTCGTCCGTGCCCCCGGCGCTCTGGTTGGTCAGCCGCACGGAGGCCGTCGACAGCGCGGCAATGCACCCGGAGTGGAAGGTCGTCTCACCGGGCCCGCTCGCGCCCGGGAACATCGCAATGAGCGCGTCGTGCACGCGGTTGCGCACGCCCGCGGGCAGGTCCTTCTCGCGGCTCACCCGTGCGAGCACGCCGGAGGTCCACGCGCTCCTCAGCACCGCCTGGGGCGTGAGCCGTTCCGGGCCTTGAAGTGACTGGCCGGCGGCGATCATCATCACGATGGCGCGCTCAGCCGCGTCGCCCTTGGTGTTCGCGCGGTAGAGGAACTCCACCAGGCGGTCCACGCCCGCGAGCATCCCGTCGCCGCTGGTCTCCACCCACCGCATCGACATTTCCGCATAGACCTTCTCGAGTGCGGCGAGCCCCTGGTCGGTGTCGGTGTTGAGCGTATTGACACTCGCCGACGCCGCGCGGAGCAGGTCGTCCCAGTCGCCGATCCGTTTAGGCGGCGCGGCTGGTGGCGCGGGCTTGGGCTTCTGCTCGCGCGGCCGGCTTGGGAAGAGCTCCTGGGGGGCTGACTTGGTGTCGGTCGTCGCGATCTGCTCGGGGGTCGCGGCCGCGGGATCCGAGCCGGGCCCCGTCATCGTCACCGAGAGCACGATGAGCGCGGCCGAGCCGAAGAGTGCGACCGCGCCGAAGATCACGAGATTACGAACCACACGGTTGCCGGGATCCGACCGCGTAACTACCGGCGGGTCGTCGTCGAAATCAGGCCGCGACGGCCGCGCAACCACCACCCCCCCCACTGGCGGTGGCCTGAACCGCGCCGCGCCGGACCGCGCCGCGCTCCACGCGTCGGCGGTCGCCGCTCTCGTCACGTCAACTTTCGACGGCTGCACGGGTGCGGTCGGGTGCTGCACCGGCCGCCCCATCAACCCCTCCGCCAGCGCGACCACCTGCTCGACGGGCACGCCGTACGTCTGCGCGAGCACACCGATCCGCTCGCGCGACCGAGGGTTCCACCCGCCCATGGTCGCGAGCGTGAGCAGGAGCGCCGCCTCGAGCGGTGTCGGCTGTGCATCCACTGGCGCTGCCGCCTCGCTCGCGGGCCGACGCACCGCCGGGCTCAGCAAGCGCGCCGCGGCCGCGTGCAAAGCCAGCCGCACCTCATCCGCCTCTGGTGACAGCCCCTCCGGGTGCGCCGCGATCTGCGTGAGCCGGTTCTGGAGCGCCGTGACGACGACACCCTCGTTCACGGGCGCTGGCCCGACGCCAAGCAGCACACCCGGATCGTTCGAGCCTTCGTTGACGCCAAGAAACTTCGCGAACAGGTCGGCGCTCAACGCCCACCGCCCTTCGCGCTGCCGCCCCCGGGTGTCGGCGCGGTTGGAGGCGTCGCGGGTGCCTGAGGCGCCACACTCCGCATCCTCCCATCGAGATCGCGCAGCTTGCTCCCCCATGGCTCGGGCCCGAACTCCGGGTGCAGCACCTTGTGCTGCTTCATCGCATCGACCGCCTCCGAAGGGCTCACGTCCAGCAGCAGCCGCAGTGACTCGTACCGGGCCTCGTACCACTCGGGCGTGCCATTCTGGATGCCATTGAGCAGCTCCCGCCACGCCGCCAGCGCCTTGGGCTTATCGCCTGCGGCCTCCAGCAGCTCGCCTAGCCGCCGCAGGCTCGACGCGGTGCGTTGCCCCGCCTCCAGCTGCTCGCGGTCGAGCGTGATGGCCAGGTCGCGCATGTCCGCGTCCTGCTCAGCCCGCCAGATCACCGCGGCCGCGTGCGCGACCGAGTCGCGGACCGCCACGATCGACGCGTCGCGCGAGCCGCCGCTGCCCTCCAGCACGCGCCGGCCATAGCGGAGCACCTGTCTCGCCTGCCCCGGGTTCTCCCCGCTCTGCTTGAACAGCCGCAGCGCCCGCCGGAACAGCACGCGGTCGCTCGCATCCGCGAATGCTCCGCCCATAGCTCGGAGCCTATCGGTGTGCCGCACGATTGCCGCCTCGTCGCCCTGCGCCACCGCGATCTGCACGCGCCGGAACGTGAGCTCCCCTTCCAGACTTGACAGGTCCAGCGAGTGGAACGCCGCTACCGCGTCCAGTGAGGCCAGCGCCGCCTCCACGCGACCGATATCCGGCGCTGTCATCGCCAGCAGCGCATCGGCAAGCTGGCGCACCCGGATCACCAGGTCCGCGGCCGCGTCCTTCGCCACCTGACCGCGGTCGGCCATCGCCCGCGTGTGCTCGAGCTTGAGCACGCCCTCGGCGACGTCGGCAAAGCGCACCGCAGCGAAGTCCTTCTCCTCCTGCGGGGCCTTGCGGTACAGCTGGTAGAGCAGGCGCGCGGCCTGCTTCTGCGCCGCCTCGTACACACCGGAATCCCGCGGCACCTTCAGCAGGATCTCCAGCGCCTGCGCATCGGTCAACCGGTCGGCCCGAGTCTGCCGCAGCAGCAGCCGCGCCGCGTTCTCCGACGCCGGGAACTGCTCGAGGTAGAGCGTGGCGACCCGGTCACGCTCGCCGACCAGCCCGCGATTCCCGGCTTCGACAGCGCGGTCCAGCGAGACGATCGCGTACCACAGCGCATCGCGCCTGGTCTCGGGCGAGACCGCCACCGCCGCGGCGGCCTGGAACTGGCGCGACGCGGCCTCCATGTCACCGGCGTAGAACAGCGCCAGCCCGCGCCGGATCTCCGCCTTCTCACGCTCACGCGGGAAACTCGCCGCGTCGTCGCTGGCCGTGGCCGTGCTGATCAGCTCGGCCGCCTCGCGGTACAGGTTCACCACCGTGGGGTCCGCCGTGGGCTCCTCCTCCTTGCCCGCGTTCTTGTGCGCCTGGCGGGCCTTGTCAAAGGCCTGCAGGCTGCGGACGTAGTTGACGATGAACCCCTGCTGGCCGATGGGCGTCGTGCCGTAAAGAGACACAAGGTCCAGCACGTGCCCCGCCTCGCCCCGCTGGATCAGGTCGCCGAGGGCTACCTGCGCTTGCTTCTCCGCCTCGCTCTGCAGGTTGTTGTTCCCCGCCGACCTCGAGGCCTCCAGCGCCACCACTGCGAGCAGGCGAGCATCGCCCACCGACAACGGCTTGACCTCCTGGTCGCGGTCGGGCTGCCGCCGCAACCGCACCGCCCGCTCGATATCCGCCCATTGGCGGGCCGCGCCGTGCACGATGATGCGGCGTGAGAACAGCTGGTCGAACACGATTGGGGGCACGTCCTCCGCCAGTTCAATCTCGTCGAGCCAGCGGCTGGCCTGCACCTCGTCCTTCATGATTGACGCGCACAACGCACACCCCATGGCCGCGCGTGCGACGTGCTCGTACTTCAGCAGGTTCTTGGGCATCCTGTCGACGGTCGGAGCCCGCTCGGGCGAGACCGAGTTCAGCAGCCCGCCGAACCGCTTCATCGCCTCCAGGGCCTCGCTCTGCGAGTTCGTTAGGTACGCCGTGTAGTAGTGCGCCCAGCCCGCGTAATACCACGCGAGGGAGCGCAGGCGGCGGGCATCCGCGAGCTCCGCCCGCAGCGCATCCATGTCACCGGTCTGCGTGCGCTCCTTGCTCTCCAGGCCGCGCACCTTGGTCTCCAGCCGCCGGGCGATCTCGTCGAAGATGGGCCGCACGGTCCGCAGCACGCGGTCGGCCTCGGCTTTTTCCTCGCTGCTCGCCAGCCGCAGCCGGTCTCGCTCGAGGATCTCCTCCACCTTGAGGTACGTCGCCTTGGCCATCGCCAGGCGCAGTTCGAAGGTGTTGGCCCGCTCGTCCTTCATCAGCTCGCGGCACATCGCCTCGATGTGCTGCCGCTGCTCGGGCGCCGTGGCCTCCGTCAGCATGCGCACGTAGAGCTTGCCCAGCAGCTCGGCCGCGCGGACCTGCTCCTCCTGTGAGCCGTCCTTGTGCTGCTTCCGAAGGCGGGCCGCGAGCACCTCCAGCAGGTTGTGTTCTGCGAGGTAGTTCTCGACCTCCTCGTCGCTGGTCGTGACGGCCTGCGCCGGCTGCGTGGGCGGGGGCGGCAGCGTGGGAAGGTCCTGCGCGCACACATGCGCCGCTGGGATCACTCCGAGCGCCGCCGCGAGCCACCATGCTCCTGCCCGATCCCTCACGATACTCCCCCGCTACTTCGCCGGCACGTAGCTGACCTTGTGGAACCCGGCGTCACGCGCGGCCTGGAGGGCCATGGTGGCCGCCCATACCGGCACGTCGCCCGGCACTTTGATGAAGACCCCGTCGTCCTTAGGCAACTGCCGCAGCACCGCCTCCAGGCTGCCGCGGTCATTGAAGAACCGATCGCCCAGGCGGAACAACGGGCTGTCGCCGTTCACGCCTACCGTCACGATCTGCGGCTGAAGGTTGCCCGCGGCCGCGCCGCGCCGGTCGGTGCTGATGGTTGAATCCAGCCACGACTCCTCCTTCGCGAAGTTGCTCGCGAGGATGAAGTACAGCAGCAGGAACAGGGTCACGTCGATGAACGCCGCGAGCGGCAGTCGCGGCAACTGGAACTCCTTGCGCTGGCTGCGTCGGATGAGCATTGATTACGTCCCCTCCGACGCGGTGGCGAGCTTCCAGTTCCGCAGCCCGATTTGCGTCAGGCCCGACGCGAGGGCGTTGAGGTGCTGTGCGGGGCACGCGCGGTCAGCCCGTACGGTCAGCTCCACCTCGCCCGACTTGATGTCGTGGTTCATCCGCTGCAGGAACTCCATGAGCGCGATGGGCCGGGCGTCCAGCCGCAGCTCGCCGTCCGCCAGCAGATCGACGACCACTGCCTTCTCGCTCGTGTCCGGCTTCCCCGCGCCCTTTTCCGCCGGCAGCTCCAGCGGCGTCTTCAGCACGTTGGCGAACTGGGCGGTCAGCGTGAAGAAGATGATGAGCAGCAGCACCACATCAACCATCGGTGTGAGGTCGAAGTGCGCTTCGGGGAGTTCGCCGCGGGGACGGAACTTCATGTGGGCCGCACCCCGGGGGTCATGCCGGGCACGGGCATCGCGGAGGTCGGCGCGGGCGTGGCGGGGCGCGGCGTTGGACGCACAACCGCGGGGGCTTTCGGCGCGCCGGCCGCGGGGTTCTCTATGTACACCGCGAGGTTCTCAACCACCTCGCCGGCGTCGGCCACCAGGCGGTCAAGCCGACGCCGCAGCATCGAGAACGCGGCGGTGCAGGGAATGGCCACTGCGAGACCCTCGGCCGTGTTCACAAGGGCGAGGGACATGAACCCGGCCAGCTCGCGCGAACGGGCGGCGCCCTCAAGCTGCCCGATGCTGTTGAACGCGCCGATCATGCCGATGGTCGTCCCCAGCAGGCCGAGCATGGGAGCCACCGCGGCGATGAGGCCGATCCAGTCGATCGACTTGTTCAGGCGGTCGGCCTCACGCTGGCCAGCCTCCTCGAGGGCGGTGCGGATCTCCATGAAGCCGAAGGGGGACCGCGAGCACCGCACCAGCGCCGAGCCGAAGACACGGGTCAGGAATGACTCCCGCTGCTCGCAGTAGCGGATTGCGCCTTGAATGTCGTTCTCACGGAACAGCCGCTGCAGCTCCGTGGCGTCCTCCACCGGAATAAGCTGCGCCCGCCGCACCTGGATCAGGTGCATGATCAGCAGCGTCAGCGCCACCACGGAAAGGAAGATCAGGATCGCGCCGATGACCCCGCCTTCCTTGATGTACTGGAAGAGCGTGCGGCTGGACTCCGCCGCGGGCGTGGACGCCTGACCCGACGCGGCGTCGCCCGCCTGGGCCACCACCGCGGACATGATGTGGAACATGATCGAACTCAAGAAGGGCCTCCGTTGATGCTGGGGGACTCCAGGTCGTCACTCGTTGTCTTTGGTAGCGGCAGCACGGGCGCCGCCTTGGGCGGGGCGTAGTTGGGCCAGGACCGCAGCTGCTCCCATTCCAGCGCGGGGTGCCCGGCGAAGTGGTCGTTGAGCTCCGTGCGGAGTCGCGTCGCGCCGGGGTGGTCGCCGAGCGTGTGCAGCGCGACGGCGGCCTCTGCGAGCGCGATGCCCGTGAGGTACGCGTTCACTCGCTCCAGACGTGCTGGCACTTCGAGCAGTTCGCTGACACCCAGCAGCTGCGCATCCCTCGAACCCTCCCGCAGCAGCGAGCGTCCGATGCCGACGCGGCACCAGACCTCGATCCACGCCACCGGCCGCTTCTTCAGGCGTGCCGCGAGCGCCTGACGGGCCGCCGCCCGCTGGTTTTCATTGCCGATCCGCGCCGCCACAACCTCGCCCACCAGCGCCACGCCGTCGTCCTTCTCAGCGCTCAGCACCGGCGTCTCGGCCGGCAGCCCCGCCTCGAACCGCGCGGCCTGCTGGTACAGCGACTGGAGCACCAGCGCCCGCGCACGGACGCCCTCCTGGTTGCTCAGCGGCCACGAGGCGTTCGCGAGCGCCTGCACGGACGTCACATTGACCCACACGGGCGGGAGCAGGGGCGCCACCTGCGTCGAAGCATCCACCGCCGCGGCGGCCGCGGGCTCAAAGCTCGGCATCGCCAGCCCCGCCGCGTGCTCCTCGGGCAATGCGTGCACGTACGCCAGGAACGGCGCGACCGCGCCCGTCTGCGCGCCTTCCATCAACCGGCACCGCAGCAGCCCGCCGCACACCACCGCGGCCGAGGGCCCACGCTGCCCCGCATACTTGGCGAAGAGCTCCTCGAACAGCGGCTCGGCCCCGAGCGAGTCCCCGCGCTCCAAGCGCGTGCGGGCCCGCCACATCGACTCAGCCAGCGGCATGAACGGCGCCGCCTCCGCGCTCAAGGGCCCCTCGATCCGCGCCACCACATCCCAGCTCACCAGGCGCTCCGCCGAGCCCGGCGCCATCCCTGTTGGTGCCGCGAGCGCGATCCTGACTCCCTCAAGCCCGACCCCCGCGACCTGCCCTTGTGGCGCCGCGGCCCCCGCCCGCATGACCAGCGTGGACTGCGCGAGCGATGCCCGCGCGCACACGAGCGCCACCGTCCCCGCCACCAGCGCTGGTGCGTACCGCAGGATCATGGCTTCTTGCCACCCCCGGCCCCACCGATGACGGTGAACTTGCCCTTGCTCTGCTTGGCGATCGCCTTCATGTTCTCCTGCCCCGCCTGCGTGCCCAGGCAGATGCAGTGGATCGGGATCTTCAGCTTCTGGTTGAGGCTTGCGACCTCGTCAACGACCGTCTCGTTGAAGTCACCGTCGGTCATGAAGTAGATCGCGTCAGGCCGCGGCTTCATGTTGTAGATGATCTCAAACCCGGGCATCGGGTTCGTCCCGCCCAGCGGCTGCAGCCCGACAATCAGCGGGGCCAGCTTCTTCTTGCCCGCGGGCGATGCGTCGATCCACTCGCTCCGGCCGTTGATCGGCTCCGCCCCCGTCGAGAACGCGATCACGAATACCTGCGAGTTCTCCAGTAGCCCATTCACAGACCGCGCCAACTCCTTCCGCAGCGTCTCGATGCGGGTGCCCTCACCGTTCGCCAGCGGCTCGCCCATCGACCCTGAGACGTCCACGAGGTAGGCAAAGCGGCTGCCCTGTGCTTCGACGCCAAAGAAGTTGGCGCCGCCCCCGCCCGAGCCGCCCAGCCCGCTGCCCTCGCCCCCGCCCAGCGAGATGTCACCACCGCCGCTGAGCGTCCCAATCTCGCCCAATCCCTCCGCGCCGCCGCCGGTCGCAGGGCCTACATCGGGGATGTTCGTCGTGACCTCGACGTCCCGAACCGCGGCATCGGGCACCGAGGGTGTGTCCGCGCCCATGGCCGCGTCCTGGATCTCGCTGAGCTCGCCCTCGCTGACCACCGCCATTTCAATCGGCCCCGGGTCACCGCCCCCACTGCCGTCGGTGCCGTCCCCGCCCCGCCCCCCGACCACCACCATCGCGGCGATGATCAGGAAACACGCGTGCACCACGATCGACACCAGCAGCCCGCTCAGCGAGGCCCGCTTGTAATCGCTCCCGATCACGCGGAGCACGCCAGGCTCCTCGCGCAGTCGCTGCACCGGGTCCATGCTGGGCTGAAGGTTCGGCATCGTGCGGCTCACATCACCCCACTCGTCTCACTCTTGACACCGGAGGCCCTCATTCAGATGCACGCCAGCCGGGGGGCTGTCCGCACCTGTCCATATTCTGTGGATCCCACCGGCTCTTCCGCCAGTGTATCGGCAGCCGCCTGCGCGTCGGGCCAACCGGCGGACCGGTGGACTGAGCAGGCTCACACGCATCCCTCACCTTGTCCAGGCGGGGTCGGTTCGCCGGCGGCACATCCCCACGGGCCGCTCACCCTGATACGCGTAGACCCGGCCCCCGGTCGCACCCTGCCGGACAAGTGGCCCAGAAGGATGCCGTTCCGTCGGCCTCCGACGCGCCGGCCGCCCCCTCCCCCGACACGCGCCGACAACCCTCCCCCATCTGAATACCCTCCCCGAGCCACTCGCCCGAAGGAGCCCTCTTTGGCCACGACGATCCCTCCGACGACCCCCGCCCCGTCTACCCAGCCCAAGGCGGGCGCCGCCTCCCCTTCCAGCAAGTACCGCCGCATCCTCCTCAAGCTCTCGGGCGAGGCATTCACCAAGCCCGGGACCTTCGGCATCGACCCTGACGAGCTCGACTTTATCGCCGCGGAGCTCAAGGACGCCGCGGCCGCGGGGGCGCAGCTCGCCATCGTCGTCGGCGGGGGCAACATCATCCGCGGTGCCGAGCTCGCCGCCCAAGGCCATATCCACCAGGCGACCGCCGACCACATGGGCATGCTGGGAACCGTGATCAACGCCTTGGCCCTCCGCGAGAAGATGCTCTCGATGGACGTGCCCTGCCGCGTGATGTCGGCTATCGAAATCAGGGCGGTGGCCGAGCCGTTCATTCGAAACCGGGCCGTGCGGCACCTGGAGAAGGGTCGCGTGGTGATCCTCGCGGCCGGCACCGGCAACCCCTACTTCACGACCGACACCTGCGCCGCCCTCCGCGCCACCGAGCTCGAGTGCGACGTGCTGATGAAGGCGACCAAGGTGGACGGCGTCTACACCGCCGACCCCAAGAAGGACCCCACGGCGACCAAGTACGACACGCTGACCTTCAAGGAGGCCATGACGAAGAACCTCCGCGTCATGGACATGACCGCACTTGCGATGTGCGGCGAGCACAAGGTCCCGGTCATGGTGTTCGACTTCAAGCGGAAGGGCAACATCGCCCGCGTCGCCCGAGGCGAACGGATCGGCACGCTCCTGCATTCCGCCTAGTGGTACCGGGCTGGGGCGGGCGGGTTGCACCGCCGATCACCGCCGTCCAAAACGAACAACCCCGGCCTCGAAGCCGGGGTTGTCTCTTTCGAAAGCGGGCGAAGGGGATCGAACCCTCGACCTACGCGTTGGGAACGCGTCGTTCTACCGCTGAACTACGCCCGCACGCCCAGATCATACCCGGCTGCGGGCCGAAGGCCAAAGGCCAAGTTTTCGATGCCCTCACAGGGAGAGCACGGCCGTTAGAGCACGGTCGTGGCACCCTTACACCTGCCGCAGGAACCGCACGTCGTTCTCGAACAGCAGGCGGATGTCGGGGATGGCGTACTTGCCCATGGCCAGCCGCTCGATGCCGAAGCCGAACGCGAAGCCGGTCCACTCCTCGGGGTCGACGCCGCACGCCGTGAACACGGCGGGGTCGACCATGCCGCACCCGCCCAGCTCCATCCATCGCGGCTCCTGCTCGGGGCGCAGGCGGATCCGCATGTCGAACTCGGCGCTGGGCTCGGTGAAGGGGAAGAAGCTGGGCCGCAGCCGCACCTGAGCCTCGGGGCCGAAGTACGCCCGGGCGAACTGGAAGAGCGTGGTCTTGAGGTCTGTCATGGTCACGCCACGGTCGACGTACAGCCCCTCGATCTGGTGGAACATAAAGCTGTGCGTGGCATCGACGGTGTCGGGCCGGTAGACACGCCCGGGCGCCACGATCTTGATCGGGCCGGTCAGCTTGCCGGCGCCGCGCTTCACCGCGGCCTCCAGCGTGCGCACCTGCACCGTGCTCGTCTGGCTCCGCAGCATCCGCGGCTTGGCCACCTTTGCCGGGTTGTCCACGTAGAAGTTGTCGATCGGGTCCCGCGCCGGGTGGTCCGCCGGGATGTTCAGCTTGATGAAGTTGTGCTCGTCGTCCTCGAGCTCCGGCCCTTCGGCCGCCTCGAAGCCCATCCGCGCGAACACCTCGACGAGCTCGGCCCGCACCCGCGAGATCACGTGCGGACGCCCCGCGCTGAACGCCTCGATCAGCCCCGGCTCGGTGATATCGATCATCTCGCCGGCCGGCGTGCCCTTCGCGCCAACCTCGCCCTTACGGGCGTTGAAGGCCTCTTCGAGCTTCACCTTCACGGCGTTCAGCCGCGCGCCCACTGCGGGCTTCTGGTCCTTGGGAACATCCTTAAGCCCGCCCATCATCGCCTTGAGCTTGCCGTTGACCCCGATGTAGGCGATGCGCCACGCCTCGAGCGCGTCGGCATCAGTGGCCGCGCCGAGTTCGGTGAGAGAGCGAGACTCAAGTTCGTTCAGCTGTTCAAGCACGGCGTGAGGGTATCCAAAACGAGCACCGCCGACCTCTCGGCCGGCGGCGCGTTGATCGTGAGATCAGCAGACCAACTTAGTTGGTCTTGGTGCAGGAGGAAGCGGCGGAGCAACCGGTCTTGGTGGTGCTCACGGCGCCCATGTTGGCCTTGTCGCCGCAGGAGGACTTGCCGGAGCAGTCGCTCTTGCCGCTGGTGGCGCCCATGTTGGCCTTGGTGCCGCTGCAGCTGCTCTCGCAGCTGCCCTTGGTGCTGGTCGCGCCCATATTGGCCTTCTTGCCCTCGGCGCAGCAGTCGGACTTCTTGCCGGTGGCGCCCATGCTGGCCTTGTCCTTGCAGCACTCGGTCTTCTGGCCCATGTCGCCGCTGCTGGTCTTGTTCTCTTTGTTGCAGGCGGTGAGGGAGAGCAGGCCGGCGGCGAGGACGACGGTGAGCAGGTTCTTCATTCTTCAAACTCCTGGGTGTGGGATCCAATGGGAAGCGTCGGCGGCACCGCCGAGCAGGTGTCTAACGATAGCCAGCTTGGACGATTTCAGTTCCAGTTGGTTCCGGAATAAGAAAACGCCCGCCATAGGTGGCGGGCGTTTGGGTTCGATTCGGATATCAAGGTCGGCTCAGGCCTTCGCCTCGCCGCCCTTCTCCTTGCGGAGCTTGGCGTAGAAGGCCGTGCGCTTGTCGCTGATCTTGCGGCGCTGGCTGGGGCGGCCGCCGATTTCGGCGCCGTCCTCGGCCCCGCAGAACTGCAGGACGCAGAGCTCCGTACCGTCGCCGATGCGGTGGCGGCCGAGCTTGACGATGCGGGTGTAGCCGCCGGCGCGGTCCGCAAAGCGGGGCGCGACGTTGTCGAAGATGTGCTTCACGATCTTCGGGGCCTTGCGCAGCTCGCCGTAGCGGTTGCGCTCGACCTTGGAGCTATCCGGCACGTCGAAGAACGTCGTGGCCTGGTCGCGGAGCTTCTGGACGTGCTCCTTCTCGCCCTCGGACGCGTTCTTGGCGGTGTAGAGCCAGTCGAAGCCGAGACGGTCGCCGCCGAGCTTGGCGATGATCCGGCGGCGGGCCGCAAGATCACCGGTCTTCGCTGCGGTGATGATCTTCTCAACGAAGGGCTGCACAGCCTTGGCCTTGGGGATCGTGGTCACGATCTGCCCGTGCTCAAAGAGGCCGGCGGCCAGGTTCCGCAGCGTGGACGTGCGGTGGGCCGTGGTGCGGCCCAGTCGGTAGCCAGCTCTGCCGTGACGCATAACTCACACTCCATCTCTTCAGGAAAGCCCAGGGATCGTGATCCCTGGGCTTTGGGGGGTTCGGATATTAGGCGGGAAACTGCGGTGCGGTGACGGTGTAGCCCTCGGGCAGGGTCATCCCCAGGTCCATGTTGATGTCCTGGAGCTTGCGCTTGACCTCTCGGAGGCTGGTGCGGCCGAAGGAGCGGAGCTTGAGCAGCTCCCCATCCGTCTGGGTGACCAGCTGGCCGACGGTCTCGATGCGGGCGGACTCGAGGCAGTTGCTGGCGCGGACGGACAGCTCCAGCTCGCTGATGGGCATGTTCAGCTTGCGGATGAGCTCCTCGTCGACGCTCGCCGCGGCCGCCGCCTCCTCGCTCACGCGGTCCTCGCCCAGCTCGAAGTACTGGACGAAGGGGTTGAGGTGCTTGCGGAAGATCTTGGCGGCCTCGACCAGCGCCATCTCGGGCGGCACGGTGCCGTTGGTCCAGATCTCCATCGTCAGCTTGTCGTAGTTCGTGCGCTGACCGACGCGGGTGTCCTCGATCTTGTAGCGCACGCGCTGCACGGGCGAGTAGATCGCGTCGACGAAGATCTTGCCGATTTCCTGCTCGTCGCCGGTGTTGTACCGCTCGCTGGCGGGGACGTAGCCACGCCCCTTGGTGACCTCGAGCTCCATCTCGAAGTCGACAGCGTCAGTGAGGGTGGCGAGGACCAGGTCCTTGTTGAGGATGTTGATCGAGGTGTCGGCCTGGATCATGTCGGCGGTGACCTCGCCGGGGCCGCGGGCGGCCAGCTTCATGGTCCGGGTCTCTTCACCCTCCATCTTCACGATGAGGTTCTTGATGTTGAGGACGATGTCGGTGACGTCCTCCATCACGCCCTTGAGGGGGCTGAACTCGTGGGTGACGCCCTTGATCTTGATCGAGGAGACAGCGGCGCCCTCGAGGCTGCTGAGGAGGACGCGGCGAAGCGAGTTGCCGACGGTGGTGCCGAAGCCGCGCTCGAAGGGCTCAACGAAGAACCGGCCGTAGGTATCGCTCTTGAACTTGGGGTCGGTGACGACCTTGGTGGGCAGCTCGAGGCCGCGCCAGCGGACACGGGTGGTCATGGATCAATCTCGCTCTCGGCAGCACTCTTGGAACACCCCTTCGCAGGTTTGCGGCACGCCGCGTTGCCGAGCACGCGGGGCCTTCTTTCCTGGAGGGGACAATGAGTTCTTTGATCGGTGACGCACCGCACCACCTTTCGCAGGGCCGAAAGGTGGTGGCACGTTCCCGAATGATCACACGCGGCGGCGCTTCTTGGGGCGGCAGCCGTTGTGCGGGACCGGGGTGTGGTCCTCGACGGCGGTCACGCGGAGGCCGCTGGCGGTCAGGCCGTTGACGGCCGACTCGCGCCCGGCGCCGGCGCCCTTGATGCGGATCTCCACCTCGCTCATGCCCATCTTGCGGACCTTGCCGCCGCAGGTCTCGGCGGCGCGGGTCGCGGCGAAGGGCGTGCTCTTACGAGCGCCCTTGAAGCCGATGGTGCCGGCCGAATCCCACGCGAGGGTCTCGCCGTTGGTGTCGGTGATGGTGACGATGGTATTGTTCTGGGTCGCGCGGATGTGCGCGATGCCGCGGACGACGTTCTTGCGGACTTTGCCCTTCTTGGACATTCGAAACTCCTCGGATCGTCCGACCCGTGGAGGGTCGTACCCGTGGTGATGATGGAGAGCACGACCCGAAGACGGGTCGTGCCACCCGGAAAGTCATTACTTGGCCTTGACGCCCTTCTTGCCGGCGACGGTCTTCTTCTTGCCCTTGCGGGTGCGGGCATTGGACTGGGTGCGCTGGCCGCGGACCGGGAGGCCCTTGCGGTGGCGGTCGCCGCGGTAGGACTTGATGTCCTTGAGGCGCTGGATGTTCTGCTGAACCTGGCGGCGGAGGGCGCCCTCGACGATGTAGTTGGCGTCGATGATGGCGTTGATCTGGGCGAGCTTCTGCTCGTCGACCTCGTTGGACCGCTGGTCGGGGTTCACGCCCGCCTCGGCGAGGATCTGCGCGGCGAACTTCGCCCCGATCCCGTGGATGTACTGGAGGGCGAAGTAGATCTTCTTGCGGTCAGGGACGTCGATACCGGCGATACGTGGCATGGGATCCTCTCGCAGCCCTGGGTGGCCAGGGGTCAGTGCTCTCGGGGTTCGCTTAGCCCTGGACCTGCTTGTGCTTGGGGTCGGACTTGCAGATCACCCGCACCTTGCCCTTGCGGCGGACGATCTGGCAGGCGTTGCACATTCTCTTGACGCTGGCCTTCACCTTCACAGGTCACCTCTTGGAAAACCACGCCACAACCAGCCCGGTTTGGCGGGGAGGGGATGTTAGGCAGAGCCCCCGCGGGAGTCACGAGAAAAGTGCTGAACGAGCCCCGAGCGTAAGCGAGAGGGTGCCCCGATGGAAGCCCCCTCGCTGACGCTCGGGGCTCGCTTGGGGCTCAATGGGAGGCGCTCAATGGCGGAAGGTGATCCGGGCCTTGGACAGGTCGTAGGGGGAAATCTCTACCGTGACCCGGTCACCGGGCAGGATGCGGATGTAGTTCATCCGCATCTTCCCGCTCACGTAGGCGAGCACCTCGGACTTCTGCTCGTTGGGCAGACGCACCTTGAACATCGCGTTGGGCAAAGCTTCCGTCACCACGGCCTCGAATGTGAACTTGTCGTCCTGTTTGCCCATACGCGTCTGCTTGCTCCTCACATCCCCAATGAAAACGCCCCTTCGGGGGCTGCCCAAGGGTAGCCGACTTCCACCCCGGGTGCGCGCCAATTTGGGGGGTTCTCTAGCCGGACCGGGAAAGCAGCTCGCTCCCGGCGGGCGTGATCGCCACCATCCGTTCCTCGAACGCGGACCAGACGCCACCCATTGCGGTCGCGACGCCTTGAGCATTGGTGAGGACCTCCGCGGGCTGTTCGAGCACCACGGGTTCGAGGCACAGCACCATGCCCGGGGCGAGCCGCACATTGCGTCCCTTCGGGTATGAGAGCCAGGGGTCCTCGTGAATGGCACGCCCGATGCCGTGCCCGCAGGTGCCGGGCAGGAGGTAGAGGCCCAGCAGCCCCACTGCTTCCGCGGCGTGACCCATGACATCCTGCCACCAGGCGCCAGGCTTGGCGTGCGCGAGCACCGCGTCGAGCGCGGCCTGTGCGCCCGCTGCGATGTATTGCGCCCGCTCGCCGCCAGCGACGGCCACACTCGTTGCAACGTCCGCGTGCCAGCCGAGCGTAGTGCGGAGTGTCAGGTCGATGGTGACGACGTCGCCTTGTCGCAGAACGCGGCCGTCTGGGATGCCGAACATGACCTCGTCGTTCACGCAGATGCTGGCCGCGTGAGGGAAGGGTGGCCCGTGGTCGCCCTCGAAGCGGAAGCCCTTTGTCGTTGGGGTCGCGCCGGCATCCACGATCAGCGACTCAGCAAGCTCGGAGAGTTCGAGCGTCGTCACACCGGGCCGCACGCGCTCGGCCACGCGCTGCAATACGTCCCAAGCAAGACGCCCGGCGGCTCGGACTTGCTCGAGCTCGCCGGGCGTTGTGAACTGCCAGGGCATGCCATCTCAGCGGGGCGAAGTGCCGCCCAGACGCGGGCTGCTGCCCGCGCCCTCGTCGCCGCTCAGGAAACCCGAGTAGTTGCGCATCATCAGATTGGCCTCGACGCGCTGGAGGAAGTCCATGCACACCGACACCACGATGAGCAGGCCCGTGCCGCCCAGGAACTGCGTCACCGTCATGTCCACGTTCATCGACGAGTTCACCACCGTGGGCAGAACGGCGATGAGCGCGAGGAACGCGGCGCCGACGAACGTCACGCGGGTGACGACCGTCTCCAGGTACTCCGCGGTGCGCGGGCCGGGGCGCAGGCCGGGGATGAACGAGCCGTGCTCCTTGAGCTGCTTGCTCATTTCCTCGGGATTGAACTGGACGGTGATCCAGAAGTAGCTGAAGAAGTAGATCATCGCCACGTAGAGCAGGAGGTAGAGGAAGGCGTTGTGCTGGAAGTTGTCGGAGAGGAAGCGGAGCGTGTCGCCGCCGAAGCCGGTCCAGCTGTTCTGGTTGGCCATCTCCTTCAGCTGGGCGAAGACCACCGTGGGGAAGATCATCAGCGAGCTGGCGAAGATGATGGGCATCACGCCGCCGTGGTTGATGCGCATCGGCAGGTAGGACTTCTGGCCGCCGTACACCTTGCGGCCGCGGGTGTGCTTGGCCTGCTGCACCGGGATTCGTCGCTGGGCCACCTGCATGAGCACCGCGGCCATGGTGACGCCGACGAAGCCGGCGGCGAGGAGGATGAGACCCATCCAGCCCATCTTGCCGGGCGTGCCCGGTTCGAAGTTGGCGCGGACCAGGCCAAGGGCCTGCGGGATGGAGGCCAGGATGCCGGCCATGATGATCATGGAGGCGCCGTTGCCGATGCCGTGCTTGTCGATCTGCTCGCCCAGCCACATGAGGAACGTGGTGCCGGCCGTGAGGGCGGTCACGGCCATCACCCACCAGAGCGGGTTCTGCACCCAGTAAGGCGTGATCAGGTCGTTCTGGTTGAGGTACGCGAGCCAGCCGAAGCCCTGAACGACGCACAACGCCACGGTGGCGTAGCGCGTGTACTCCATGATCTTCTGGCGGCCGGTGGGGCCCTCTTCCTGGATGGCCTTGAGCTGCGGCAGGAAGGACGCGAGCAGCTGGAAGATGATGCCGGCGGTGATGTACGGCATGATGCCCAGGCCGAAGATGGTGGATTGGGAGAGGCTGCCGCCGGAGAACATTGTCACGTACGTGGCGATCGCCTCGATGCCCGAACCGCTGCCCTTGGAGGCCTGGTCGAACAGCTCCTGGAGCTTGTCCTGGTTGACGCCCGGGAGCGGGATCCAGTGGCCCAGGCGGAAGACGATGAGCATGCCGAGCGTGAACAGGATCTTGTTCCGCAGTTCTTCGATCTTGAAGACGTTGATGAGCGTGCTGAGCACTTCGGACCTTTCACGACGTGGAAACAACCGGTCGCAACCCAGCGCCGGGCGAGAAGCGTAGGCGGGAAGAGTTCGGATCAGGGGCTCTCACAAACCCAAAGAAAACGGCACGGTTGCCCGTGCCGTCTCGTGGATCAGTTGATCCCCCTGCTCAGGCCTTCTTCTCGCCCTCGCCCTCGTCGGCGGCCACGGCCTTCTTGGCCTTGCTGCCGCTGCCGCGCTTGAGCTTCTTGGTGAGGTTCTTGGGGGTGCGGTCCTCGCTGGTGAGGTCGATGCCGCGGGTGCGGTCGCGACGGGTGCCGGTCTCCTTCACGGAGCCGCCGGCATCGGTGATCATCTTCTTGGCGGACGCGGAGACGCGGTTGGCCTCGACCGTCAGCTTGGCCTTGAGCCCCTTCTCCTTGCCCAGGCTGCCGAGGATCTTGAGGTCGCGGCTCTCGTCGCGGACCAGGCCGGCCTTGATGAGCGACTCGGAGTTCACCGTGCCCCCCTTGGCGAAGCTGGGGTGGGCCACGATGTCGCCGATGTTCACCGTCCAGAACTTGACCTTGAACGGGGCGTTGGTGAAGCCGAACTTGGGCAAGCGGCGGAAGTAGGGCATCTGGCCGCCTTCGAACGCCTTCTTTGCGGCGTTGCCCGAGCGAGAGCCCGCGCCCTTATTGCCGCGGCCCGACTGCTTGCCGTGGCCGGAGCCTTCGCCGCGGCCGACCCGCTTGCGGTTCTTGTAAGCGCCGGCGAGGGCGGTGATGTCGTGGATCATCATGACCGTGTACTCCAGTCTCTATCGCTATCTGCATCGGTCCGGGAGGCCGGCCCGCGTGTGTCGTTTACTGAACTCAGCCGGCAGTGGGAGCGGCAGCGCCGCCCTGTGCCTCGCCGCCACCCTGGGGTGCGCCGGCGGAACCGCCCTCGGGGCCGCCGTCGCGACCACGACCGCCGCCGCCGCCGCGACCGCCGCGGGGGCCGCCGCGACCACGACCGCCCTTGCGGCCGTCATCGACGGTGTTGACGGGGCCCTTGGCCTTCTCGCGCTTGGGGGCGGAGGGCATGAAGCGCTTGCCCTTCTCGATCTTGGCCTCGATCTCGGTGGTCTCGAGCTGCTGGCGGCGGAGGTCGGCGACCTGCGTCGGCTGGCGGAGCTGGGCGAGACCCTCGAACACGGCCTTGACGATGTTGCGCTTGTTGGTGCTGCCGTAGCACTTGGTGAGGCAGTCGGTGATGCCAGCCTTCTCGAGGATGGTGCGGACCGTGCCGCCGGCGACCACGCCCGTGCCGGGGGCGGCGGGGACGAGGCGGACCTTGGAGGCGGAGAAGGTGCCCTCGACCTGATGAGGGATGGTGGTGCCGACGAGCGGCACGTTGACCATCGCCTTGCGGGCGTACTTCTCGGCCTTCTCGATGGCCGAGGGGACTTCGTTGGACTTGCCGTAGCCGAAGCCGACGCGGCCGCGACGGTCGCCGACGACGACGAGGGCGCCGAAGCTGAAGCGGCGGCCGCCCTTCACGGTCGCGGACGTGCGGTCAACGCCGATATTGGCGGACTCGATCTGGCTGGATTCGGAGAAGTTGTCGTTCATGGGTCTCTTTCGCTTCGACTTCGGTCACGGCCGGTGGCCGTGCTTGGCACTTAGAACTGCAGACCTCCCTTGCGGGCGGCATCACCCAGGGCCTTGACGCGCCCGTGGTACTTGAAGCCGCCACGGTCGAACACCACCGAGGTCACGCCAGCGGCCTTGGCGGCCTTGGCGATGGCGTCCCCCACTGCCGCGGCGGCGGCGGAGTTGCCGGTCTTGTCGGCCTTGATCGCCTTGTCCATGGTGGACGCGGCGGCCAGGGTCTTGCCGGAGAGGTCGTCGATGACCTGGGCGTAGATGTGGTTCAGGGACTTGTAGATCGAGAGACGGGGACGCTCGGGCGTGCCGCTGATGCGCTTGCGGATGCCGATGCGACGGCGGGAGCGCCTGACCTGCTTTCCAACGTTCTTGTTCATGGCTCTGCTCTTTCTGATCAGGCGGCGATTAGGCGCCGAACTGCTTGCCCTGCTTGCGCTTCACGACCTCGTCGGTGTACTTGATGCCCTTGCCGTTGTAGGGCTCGGGCTTGCGGACGGCCCGCATGGACGCGGCGAAGTGGCCGACGACGCCCTTGTCGGGGCCGGTGATCTTCACGAACTGCTTGTCGATCGCGACCGTCACGCCCTGGGGGATGTCGACCATGATCGGGTTGGCGTAGCCGACGACCAGCTTGACCTGCTTGCCCGCCATCGTCGCCTGCCAGCCCACGCCCACCACCTCGAGGTTCTTCTCGTAGCCCTTGGTCACGCCCTCGACCATGTTGCGGATGTGGGCGCGGGTGGAGCCCCAGTACGCGTTAGCTTCTTTGTTTTCGGGGGTAAACCCCTCGGCAAGGGCGACGCTCACGGCCTTGTCGCTCTCGTTGAAGCTGACCTTCACCTCGGGGCGCGTCGCAAGCGTGAGCTTGCCCTTGGGGCCCTCGACGTGCACGGCCTGGTCCTTCACCGCGACCTTGACGCCGGCGGGAACGGGGACTGCTTTCTTACCGATACGGGACATTGCAAACTCCTGTCGCGTGCGGCTCGCCCGCCGGTGGCGGGGCTTCCGCGGTGAAACTTCGTGTTACTCGATCGTGCAGAGCAGCTCGCCGCCGACGCGCTCGGTGCGGGCCTTGCGGTCGCTGAGCACGCCCTTGCTCGTGGAGACGATGGCGATGCCCAGGCCCTGGAGGGGACGGGGCAGGTCCTCGACCTTGGTGTAAACGCGCCGGCCGGGCTTGCTCTCGCGGTGCAGCTTGTGCAGCACGGTCTCGCCGGCGGGGCCGTACTTGAGGCGGACGCGGATCTGGCCCTGGCGGCCGTCTTCGATCACGTCGTAGCCGTCGATGTAGCCCTCGTCGCGGAGCACGTCCGCGATCCCGCGGCAGACCTTGCTGTTGATGCAGGCCACCGTCTTGGAGCGGTTGCGGGCCGCGTTGCGGATCCGGGTGAGCATGTCTGCGATTGGGTCGCCGATCGCCATGATTGAGTCCTAAGTCCTGGGTCGTGAGACGTTGAGTCGGTACGTTGACGCGTTGCCGGTGATTACCAGCTGGCCTTCCGCATGCCGGGGATCTTGCCCTCAAGGGCGAGCTTGCGGAGCATGATGCGGCTGATGCGGAACTTGCGGTACACGCCGCGGGCGCGCCCGGTGAGCTGGCAACGCCGCACGGTGCGGGTGCTGAACTTCGGGGTCCGGCGGCTCTTGGCCATCTGTGCCTTGGTCGTCATGTCTGGTGCTCCGGCGTGCGTGCCGTTTGAATCCTGTGGTTACTTCTGGTCGGGCTTACGGAAGGGCATCCCCAGCTGCTCGAGCACGAACTTGCTGCGCTCGGGTGTGCTGTTGGAGAAGCAGAAGTTGATGTTCATGCCGTGGGTGAACTGGGCCTCGGCCATGTTGATCTCGGGGAACACGCCCTGCTCGGTGAGGCCCATCGCGTAGTTGCCCTGGCGGTCGAACGCCTTGTCGGGCAGGCCGCGGAAGTCCTTGATACGGGGCGTGGCGAGGTTGATGAGGCGGTCGAGGAAGTGCCACATGCGCTCGCGGCGGATGGTGACGACGGCCGAGCTCTCGAAGCCCTCGCGGAGCTTGAAGTTCGACACGCTCTTCTTGGCCTTCACCACCACGGGCTTCTGGCCGGTGACCTTGACGAGGGTCTCGAGCACCTGGCCCTTGACGTGCGGGGGGAGCTTGCTGCCCTCGAGGTGGCGGCCCATGTTGACGTTCAGCACGATCTTCTCGAGCTTGGGCATCGCCATCGGGTTGTCGATGCCGAACTTCTCGGTGACAGCCTTGCGGACCTGGTCCTGGTAGAGCGTCTTGAGGCGCGGGGGCGTCTTGGGGCCCGCCGCCGCCTCGGCCTCGACGGCCTCGGAGACGTGCTTCTTGCCCGAGCCGCCGCCCGAGGGCTTCTTGCCGGCGGGAGCGCCCTTCTTCGCGCCCTCCTTGGGGGCGTGCTGCTTGGCCTCACCGGCCTGCTTCTTTGCTTCTTCCTTCGACATGGGTCTGCTCACTTACTCGAGGGGTCGCTCGGGGAAAGTCTTACTTCTTCTTGCTGGCCTTGGAGGCCTTCTTCGCCGGGGCCGCGCCGCCGGCGGCGGCCTTGATGGTGCCGAGGACCTTGAGCTCCTTGCCGGCGTGGCGGGCCACGCGGACCTTGGAGCCGTCGGACTCGGTGCGGAAGCCGACGCGGACGGCCTTGCCGTCAACGACGGGGCTCACCTTGCTGATGTGGATCGGCATCTCCTTGGTGATGATGCCGCCCTGGGGCGCGATGCGGGTGGGCTTGATGTGCTTGGTCTGGGTGTTGACACCCTTGACCAGCACCTGATCGGTCTTGGTGATGACGCGGATGATCTCGCCGACCTGGCCCTTGTAGGAGCCGCTGGTCACCATCACTGTGTCGCCTTTGCGGACGTGGCGGGGCATGTCTGAATCCTTCTTCCAGCTCTGGTTGAGGCTGATCAGGTGCGGTTAGATCACTTCGGAGGCCAGGGACACGATCTTCATGTAGTTGCGGTCGCGCAGCTCGCGGGCCACCGGCCCGAAGATGCGGGTGCCCTTGGGGTTGCCGTCGTCCTGGATCAGCACGACAGCGTTGCTGTCGAACTTCACGTAGGAGCCGTCGGCGCGACGCGTGGCCTTGGTGGTGCGGACGACCACGGCCTTGCTCTTGTCGCCGGGCTTCACGTCGGCGCCGGGCAGGGCCTTCTTGATCGACACGAACACGCGGTCGCCAACGCCCGCGGTGCGGCGGGTGAACTTGCCGGTCGCGGTCGAGCCGCCGTACACGCGGATCACGTAGGCGATCTTCGCCCCGCTGTTGTCCGCGACCTCACACCGTGTTTCCTGTTGCAGCATGGCTCAGTCTCGTTCCTCACGCGATCGTCGCGTGTTACTGCACTTCCTTGACGCTCTTGATGGCCGCGGCCTGCTCGGCCCGGTTCTCGACGATCCGCACGAGCTTCCAGCTCTTGGTCTTGCTCAGGGGCCGGCAGGGCGCGACCTCGACCAGGTCACCGTTGCGGCTCTCGTTGTTCTCATCGTGCACGTGCAGCACGGTCCGCTTGCGGATGTACTTGCCGTACTTGGGGTGCTTGTCGAGGTAGTTCACCACGACCTTGCGGGTCTTCTGGCGGACGTCGCTCTCCACGACCCCGATCTGGGTACCGGTCTTGCTCTCGGTGGTCGCGGCCGGCTTCTCGGCCTTCTTGGCCGCGGCGGACGACTTGGTGCTGGTCTTGGTGGCTGCCATCGTGATTCCTCTTACGCCTGGGTCGTCTTACGCCTTGGTTGCCTTGAGCGCCCGGGAGCGCTGCTCGGTGAGCAGGCGGGCGATGTCCTTGCGCATCTTGCCGAACTTGGAGGTGTCCTCGACCTTCTCGGTCACGGCCTGGCTGCGCAGGTCGTAGAGGTCGTTGCGGAGCTTCGCGAGCTCCTGCTTGATCTCCTCGTCGTTCATCTTGTGTGCTTCTGCTGCCTTCATGATCCAACTCCGATCGGACTTGATCGCCGGGGAGGCCCGCGGCGCGGTTTGCTTTACACGCGGACGCGGCGGCCGACGAACCGGCACTTGACGGGCATCTTCATCGCCACGCGGAGGAGGGCGAGCTTGGCCGTCTGCTCGGGCACGCCGGCCATCTCGAACAGCATGGTGCCGGGCTTCACGCGGGCCGCCCAGTAGTCCACATCGGCCTTGCCCGTACCCATTCGGGTCTCGAGGGGCTTCTTGGAGATGGGCTTGTCCGGGAAGACGCGGATGAACAGCTTGCCCTCGCGCTTGACGAAGTGCATCGCGGCGATACGACCGGCCTCGAGCACGTTGCCGGGGACCCACGCGCCCTCGAGGGCCTGCAGGCCGTAGTCACCGAAGGCCACGTAGTTGCCCTTGGTGGCCTTGCGGGGGCGGACCCGCCGCATTTCCTTGCGGTACTTGACTCTCTTCGGCATCAACGCCATCGGACACACTCCACGGGGCTAGCGGCCGCCCCGAATCAGTCGAAACTTTTTTACTTGCGACCACGGGCCCGGGCGCGACCGCCGGCGGCGTTCGAGGTGTTCTCGTCGGCCTCGGTCGTGTACATGCCCTTGTAGACCCACACCTTCACGCCGATCACGCCGTAGGTGGTCCGCGCCTCGGCGAACCCGTACTCCACCCGCGCCTGCAGCGTGGAGAGGGGCAGCGAGCCCAGACGCACGGCGAGCACGCGGCTCATCTCAGCCCCGCCCAGGCGGCCGCTGATCTGGACCTTGACGCCCTTGGCGCCGGCCGTCATCGCGGCCTCGCACTTCATCTTGACGACGCGACGGAAGCTGGCCCGCTTCACGAGCTGCTCCGCGACCGCCTCACCGATGAGGTTGGGGTCGAGGTCCGCGTTCTTGATCTCGATGATCGAGATCGCGACCTTGCGGCCCGTCATGTACTGGAGCTCCTCGGTCATGCGCTCGACCTCGGCGCCCTTGGGGCCGATCACCAGGCCCGGGCGGGCCGTCTTGATGATGACCTTGAGCTCTTCACGCGTGCGCTCGATGTGGATGTCGCTCACCGCGGCGTTTGGGGGCCTGCGGTTGAGGCGCTTGTCGAGCCACTTGCGGATCTTCTCGTCCTCGACGAGGAGCTCGCCGTAGAGAGCCTTGGGGGCGTACCAGCGGCTCTTGTGAGCCTCGGTGATCCCGAGCCGCAGACCGAATGGATGCGTCTTCTGTCCCATGCTTACCTCGCCCCCGCCTTCGCGGAGCGCTCTTCAACGCTGATGGTGATGTGAGCCAACGGCTTCAGAATCTGGTGGGCACGACCGCGGTCCTTGGGCTGGAACCGCTTGATGACCGGGCCGTTGTCGACGCGGCTCTCGCTCACGAAGAGCTGAGTCGTGTCGGCGCCGGCCTGCTCGGCGTCGGTGATAGCCGCGTTCAGGGCCTTCTTGAAGTTCACCGCGGCCTTCTTGGTGTTGAAGTTCAGCAGGTCCTGGGCGGCGATGACGTCCTTGCCGCGGATCAGGCCGGCGATGAGGCCCGCCTTGCGGGGGCTGCCGCGGTGGCCGTTGACCTTGCTGGTGAAGGCGGCGATGTCCTTGGCTTCGCAGCCCAGGACGCCGGCCATCTTGCTGATCATCGGCGCCTTGCAGCGCGGGTGATCGCGGCCGACCATCCAGTTGTTGACCGCGCTGAGGGCCCGGTCGACCTTCAGGTTCTCGTCGGCGATCGCCTGCGCCAGCTGCTCGGGAGTGATCCCGGCCTGCTGGGCACGCTGCTTGAGCTTCTTTCCTTGAATCCTCACGGGTAGGCCCTCGTCTGCCGGCCCCAGCGGGCCGGCGGGTTGAACGACGTGCTTTAGGACTTCGCGGCGGCGGCGCCCTCGATGCCTTCCTTCTTGTTCGTGTGCCCGCGGAAGGTGCGGGAGATGCTGAACTCGCCGAGCTTGTGCCCGACCATGTCCTCGGTCACGAACACGTCGAGGAACGCCTTGCCGTTGTGCACCTTGAACGTGTGCCCGATGAACTCGGGAACGATCGTGCTGCGGCGGGCCCAGGTCTTGATGGGCTCGCGACGGCGGCTGGCATTGAGCTTCTCCACCTTGCGGTAGAGCTTCTCATCGACGAACGGACCTTTCTTGAGGCTGCGTCCCATGTGCGTGTCCCTGGATTACTTCTTCTGGCCGTAGCGCTTGCTGACGCGGCGGCGGATGATCAGCTTGGTGGAGTGCTTCTTGCGGTTACGCGTGTTGCCGCCCTTGGCGTGCACGCCGGTGGGGCCGGCGAGCGGACGGTTGCCCTTGCTGCGGCCCGAGCCGCCGCCCAGCGGGTGGGCGTGGTGGCTCTTGGCGACGCCGCGGGTGATCGGGCGGATGCCCATCAGGCGGGAGAGGCCGGCCTTGCCGAGCTTGCGGAGGCGGTGGTCGGGGTTCCCAACCTTGCCGATGGTGCAGCGGCAGTCGAGCGGGACCCGGCGGACTTCGCCGCTGGGGAAGGTGAGGGTCGCGTAGTCACCCTCCTTGTTGCTCATCTTGCAGTAGGTGCCCGCGGAGCGGCAGATCTTGGCGCCGCGACCCTTCTCGAGCTCGACGCAGTGCACGTCCAGGCCGGTGGGCACGAAGCGGAGGGCCATGGAGTTGCCGATGGCCGGCTCGATCGCCTCGGTGCTGGAGGTCAGGATGGTCTGGCCGTCCTTGAGGCCCTCGGGCGAGGGGATGTAGCGGCGGACGCCGTCGGTGTACTCGATCAGGGCGATGTGGCAGGAGCGGTTGGGGTCGTACTCGATGCCGATGACCTTGCCTTCGATGCCGTCGCGGTCGCGACGCTTGAAGTCGATCATGCGGTACATCTTCTTGACGCCGCCGCCGATGCCGCGGGAGGTGATCTTGCCGCTGTGGTTGCGCCCGCCGGTCTTGGGCAGGGGGGCCAGCAGCGACTTCTCCGGGAAGTTCTTGGTGACTTCCGCGTGCTCGTTCACCGAGGCGTTGCGGCGCCCGGCGGAGGTCTTCTTGTAAACACGGATGGGCATGGCTGGGTCCTTCTCTTCGAACTGGCTTCGCTCAGTCGGGCGTCAGCTCAGAAGAGCTCGATGGAGTCCTCGGGGTGCAGGCGGACGGTGGCCTTCTTCGTGTTGGCCGGCTGCTGCATGCCGTACTTCAGCATGCGGGAGCGGTGCTTGCGCACCTGCGTGTTCACGGCCTCGACGCGGACCTTGTAGATCTGCTCGATGGCGTTCTTGATCTCGTCCTTGGTGGCGCGGGGGTCCACCTCGAACGCGTAGAGCTTGTACTCGTTCATCGCGTAGGTGCTCTTCTCGGAGAGCAGCGGCTTCTTGATGACGTAGATGGGGTCAACGTTGGCGGGCATCAGGCCACCTCCACCTTGGCCGTGCGGCCGAGCGGGTTGATCTTGGCGTCCTTACCGGTCTGGGAAACGGGGCCCTTCAGCCAGGCCTCGAGGTCGGCCTTGCTGATGACCAGGTACCGGTGGTTGAGCATGTTGAAGCAGTTGAGCTGATCGACGCGGACCAGGCTCACGTCCTCCATGTTGCGGCCGCTCTTGCGGGCACTCTCGGAGGCGGCGTCGTCCATGGGCAGGGCGACCAGGGCGGAGCGGTCGACCTTCACGGCCTCCAGGAACTGCTGGAAAGCCTTCGTCTTGGGCTCCTTGAAGGAGATGCCGTCGACGATGCGGACCTCGTTGTCCATCAGCTTGGAGAGCAGCGCGTTGCGGTTGGCCTTGCGCCGCATCTTCTTGGGCATGTCGAGGCGGTAGTCCTCGCGGGTCCGCTTCTTGGAGTGGCCGTGGCCACCGCCCTTGAAGAGGTTGGCCTTGCGGTCGCCGTGACGGGCGTTGCCGGTGCCCTTCTGCTTGTAGATCTTGCGGGTCGAGCCCTCGACCTCGGTGCGGTTCTTGGTGCGGGCGGAGCCCTGGCGGAGGTTCGCGTGGTAGCGGACGTACGCCTGCTTGATCAGCGAAGCGTTGATCTCGCCGCCAAGGGACTTCTCGTCGATGGAGAACTGGGCAACTTCTTTGCCCTGCATGTTGTAGACGGGGACATTCATCGTGTCTTCCACCTCGTCTGACGCCTGACGTTCCGGGCGGGCCATGCTGCCCACGCCTTCGCGTCGTCTGCCGCCTATCCGTCTCAGCCTCCAGTCCCGAAGAGGAGTTCTTCGGGTACACGCACCATGCGTGCGGGGTGGATCGGAATCGACTCGGCTGTCTTCAAACCGTTTGTCGCTGCCCGGCGGTTTCCCCTTCGGGACCTCCCGGGCTCGCCGATCACTCTTTCAAGCGGCCGGCGACTGCAACTGTCCGAAACTCCTGATATCCCCCACTCACCTTTGAGCCCCATTGCTGGGTTGGGGGTTGAGATACTAGGCAGCCGCCCTCGCCGGGGCGACCAAACTGCTTACTTCTTCCCTGCCACGCGCCGCGCCTTGCTCTTGTACAGGCGAACCGCGGGGCGGACCTCAACGAGACCGTTCTTGCCGCCGGGGACCGGGCCCTTGACCAGCAGCAGGTTCTTCTCGGGGTCCATGCGGACGATGTCCAGGCTGCGGGTGGTGACGCGCTCGTCACCCATGTGCCCGGCCATCTTCTTGCCCTTCTTGAGGCCGCCGCCGAAACCGCGGTTGGAGCAGAGCGAGCCGATCGAGCCGGGGGACCGGTGCTTACGCTCGGTGCCGTGGCTGGCGAACATGCCCTTGAAGTGCCAGCGCTTCATCACGCCGGCGAAGCCCTTGCCCTTGCTGCGGCCGATGACGTCGACGAACATCGTGCCCTCGAGCTCCTTGACGGTGAGGGTCTGGCCGAGCGTGAAGCTGCCGGCGCCCTTCTCGTCAACGCGGAACTCGCGGTGGTGACGCTTGGGGGTGGTGCCCGCCTTCACGTCGTGCGCGATGAGCGGCATCGTGCTGTTGCGCGCCTTGACCTCGCCGTAGCCGATCTGCACGGCGGAGTAGCCGTCCTTCTCGGCGGTGCGGAGCTGGGTCACCACGCAGGGACCGCACTCGATCACCGTCACAGGCACGCTGACGCCGGCGTCGTTGTAGACGCGGGTCATACCGATTTTCTTACCCAGCAGAGACAAGCCCATGGCGTCCTCGACTTCCTACCAACGAAAACCCCCGGGGCTCAGTGCTCCAGGGGCTTCAAACTCAGGCCTTGATCTTCACGAACACACCCGCGGGGACCACGAGCCGGTTGAGCGCCTCGACGGTGCGGGCGTTGGGCTCGATGATGTCGATGATCCGCTTGTGAGTGCGGATCTCGAACTGCTCGCGGGACTTCTTATCGATGAACGGGGAGCGGAGGACGGTGTAGCGCTCGATGCGGGTGGGCAGCGGGATGGGACCCGCGACCTTCGCGTTGGTGCGCTTGGCGTGCTCGACGATTTCCTTCGCCGAGGCATCGAGGGCCAGGTGGTCGTACGCTTCCATCCGGATTCGAATCTTGCCGCCAGTCATTCGTAAACCACCTGGGGGATGTCCCCGAACCTGCTGCCCGTGCTACTTGCCAAAGTACGGCGCGAAAAACCCGCTCCTCCCGGAGAAGCGGGAGGGAAGAATAGACCCAGCCCCCGTCGTGTCAACTGCGCAGGGTTCGCAGTTTCTGAACGTTGGCTCTCCAACGGCCGCCCACAGCGGCTTTCCACGCCCATTGGGGTGATCAACCTACCCCCGACGGCACCCCGAACAGCATTCCTACAAGCCGGTCCGTGTTTCGGCCGATCCAACTCTCTACATTGGTCCGTACCGGAGAAGCCATGCCCAGATTCGCCCCCCACTCCCGCTGGAAGCTCGTTACCGCCTGCGCCCTGGCCCTCGCGGCGGGCGCCGCGGCGGCCCAGACCTCTCCCCAGCGGCAGCCGCAGCGGCCTCCGGCAGTTCCTGCGCCTTCGGGGCAGCCGGCGGGCCAGCCGGCAGCCCAGCCCTCCCTGCCCAGCCGCACGTACAACCCGTCCCCGGTTGAGCTTGCGACCGACGCCTGGAAGCTCGAGAGTGTCGGCCTGAGCATGTTCCTGCCCATCGACACACTGGCCCAGGCCAGTACCGCCGGGGGCAAGAGCTCGGTCCAGATCACCCCCACCACCTCCAACAGCACCTGGATCGTGAACATCCAGACGCCGCGGGTCGTCAACTCGGACACGACCGCGGCCGAGGTGTGCGACCAGATCGTGACCGAGCACTTCCGGAATGCGGGGGGCGAGGTATTCGTGCCAAAGGAGGGCAACCCCAACAACCTGGAGCTGGCGGGGCTCAAGGGCAAGCTGCTGGAACAGCGGAAGACCATCCGCATTGGCGGGATGGATTCCGAGCGGGTGTACTTCTCGGTACCGGGCGCGACCGTCGATTCGCCCGAGATCATCCGCGGGTTGACCATCTTCAAGCCGGGGACCAACCAGTTCGTTGTGTTCGAGCTGGTCACCACACCGGCCGCTTACGACAAGGCACGGTCGATCTACGAGGCGACGGTCGCCTCGGCGACCTTTGAGGATCCGGCCAAGCTCATGCTGACCCGAGCCGCGGCAATCGCGGCCGGGCAGAAGGTGCTCGGGGACGCCGCGCCGCAGAAGCTGAAGGAAGTCATCGCGGCCTACCCCGAACGCTGGGAACGCTGCTACAAGCCTTCACCCAGCGGGGCTGATGCCGATGCGACCGAGATCGGCTACCGCCGCATCACAGCCAAGGTCGGCCCCCGGGCCGCGGGGCAGATCGGCGGGAACCAGGACGGCTTCACTGTGCAGATCGAGTCGCGGATGCTCGACAAGGCGGTGATCATCGACACCACCGCCTCGTACTTCGTCAGCTCTGACATGGGCGACGAGTCGTGGACGGTGCAGAACGCCATCCGCAAGGGCACGCAGGTCAACACCATGACCGAGCGCGGCGCCCGCGCCGGCAACGGCATGGTGGTGCAGGTCGAGGGCACGGGCATGGCGCCGCGGGAGATCCGCCCGGTGTTCGTCGCGGACGGGTATGTGAGCCGCGTGGAATCAGTGCTGCTGCCGCTCATTCTGCTCAAGAGCGGCGCGGCCATGGACTACGGCTTCTACAGCTACCTCTCGGATGAGTCCACCGTGTGCTACCGTCGCGAGACGCTGGAGCAGCCGGCCGAAAGACCCGGCCTGTGGAAGCTCACCACCAAGCTGAGCGACAAGAAGCCTGCACTGGTGAGCTACTACAACGGCAAGGGCCAGCTGCTGCGGACCGAGATGCCCGACGGCGCCGTGTGGGAGCCGGTCACGCCGGAGAAGCTGATGCAGTTGTGGAAGAGCAAGAACCTGCCGGTGGAGAAGGGCAAGCGGTAAAGGGGCTCCGTTGGCAACTGACCGACTTCTGTCTTCGCAGGCCGCGCCGCAGGATGAGCAGGTGAACTGGGCGCTGCGCCCCACCGCGCTCAGCGAGTACGTGGGCCAGAGCGAACTCATCGACCGCGTGTCGATCGCGATCCAGGCGGTCAAGGCCCGCAAGGAGCCGCTGGAGCACGTGCTGCTGCACGGCCCGCCAGGGCTGGGCAAGACCACCCTCGCGCACGTGCTGGCGCAGGAGATGGGCGTCAAGATCGCGGTTACGAGCGGGCCGGCCCTTGCACGGGGCACAGACTTGGTCGCGGCGCTCACGCGCCTGCAGCACGCCGACATCCTGTTCATCGACGAGATCCACCGGCTGCCGGTCGCGGTTGAGGAGTTCATCTACCCGGCGATGGAGGACTTCCGGATCGACGTGACGCTCGACAGCGGCATGGCGGCGCGGACGGTGCAGGTGCGGTGCAAGCCGTTCACGTTGATCGGGGCGACGACGCGGGCGGGCATGCTGAGCTCGCCGCTGCGATCCCGCTTCGGGCTGATCCACCACCTGCAGTACTACACGCGGGCGGACCTGCTGGCGATTCTCGAGCGCTCGTCCCGGCTGCTGAACGTGCCGGGCGCGGACCGCAGCGCGCTGGAGACCATTGCGGAGCGCTCACGCGGCACGCCGCGGATCGCCAACCGGCTGCTGCGGCGCGTTCGTGATTACGCGCAGGTCCGGGCGGACGGACACATCACGGCCGATGTCGCGCGTGCCGGCTTGAAGCTGCTCGAGGTCGACGACCAGGGCTTCGACGAGGTCGATCGCAAGCTGCTGCGTACGAT
>DASPKU010000015.1 GCA_035627955.1 Phycisphaerales bacterium | reverse complement strand
GTTCGATCCGGACGAGACGCCTGTGGTCGCGGCCGCGCTCGCGGCGTTCTCGATCGGGCTCTCCTTCAACGGCATGCAGCTGATGCTCAACCGCGCATTCTTCAGCCTGCAGTCGCCGTGGACGCCGACGTGGATCGCACTGGTCAACCTCGCGCTCAACGTCGCGCTGTACGCGGCCCTGTATCCGGTCGGCGCATGGGGGATCCCGCTCGCGATCTCGCTGTCGAACATCGCGGCGACGGCGATCCTGCTCGCCGTCTTGCGCCCGCGACTCGGATCCGTCGACTTCCGCGCCGTCGGGCTCGCCCTCGCGCGCGTCGCGCTCGCGTCGGCCGCGCTGGCCGGTGCTGCGTACGTCGTCTGGGCGGGACTCGACGGCGCGCTCGGCCGCAGCCTCGGCGCGCAGCTCGTGTCGGTCGGAGGCGCGCTCGCCGCCGGCGCCGCCGTCTATCTCGTTTGCTGCCGTTTGCTCGGAGTTCGTGAGATCGAGCCGCTGCTAACGTTGCCCGGCCGCGTCCGCCGGCGCTGATCTCCCATGGACCAGGAGCACATCCGCAACTTCTCGATCATCGCCCACATCGACCACGGCAAGTCCACGCTGGCCGACCGGCTGCTGCAGGCGACCAACGCCGTCTCCGCGCGCGAAGCCAAGGAGCAGATCCTCGACTCGATGGACATCGAGCGCGAGCGCGGCATCACCATCAAAGCCTCGGCGGTGACGGTGGCGCACCACCACACCCCCGGCGAGAAGGCCGACGAACTCGAGTCCGATGCGGCAGTGGGGGACGCCCAGGGCGCCGGCGGCGCCGACGTCAAGACGCACGGCTCCGAGCTCTACATGCTCAACTTCATCGATACACCCGGGCACGTGGACTTCAACTACGAAGTCTCGCGCGCCCTCAAGGCGTGCGAGGGCGCCATCCTCGTCGTCGACTCCACCCAGGGCGTGCAGGCCCAGACGCTCGTCAACGCGTACCTCGCGGTCAACGAGAACCTCACGATCATCCCGGTCATCAACAAGATCGACCTGCCCTCCGCCCGCGTCGATGACGTCGCCATGGAGATCGAGCAGACCCTCGGCTTCGCCGCCGAGGACTGCATCCTCGTGTCCGCCAAGACCGGGCGGGGAATCCCCGAGCTGCTGGCCGCGATCTGCGAGAAGTTCCCCCCGCCGCGCCAGCCGGTGATGACGCAGCTGCGGGCGCTGATCTTCGACGCCGTGTACGACGACTACCGCGGCGTGATCGTGTACGTGCGGGTCTTCGACGGCCACCTCAAGGTGGGCGACAAGATCCGCATGATGGGCATCGGACGCTCGTTCCAGGTCAGCGACATCGGCAAGAACAACCCCAAGCCCTTCCGCGTGCCCTCCATCGGCCCCGGCGAGACCGGCTACGTGGTCGCCGCAATCCGCACCCTCAAGGACGTGCGCATCGGCGATACGGTGACGCTCGAGAACGACCCGGCGTCCGAGGCCCTCCCCGGCTTCCAGTTCCCACGCCAAATGGTCTTCTGCGACTTCTACCCCGCCACCAGCGAGGACGGCGAGGGCAGCGACTTTGAGATGCTCCGCGACGCCGTCGAGAAGCTCTCGCTGAACGACTCGTCGTTCACCTTCGCGCCCGTGCACAGCGAGGCCCTGGGCTTCGGCTACCGCTGCGGATTCCTCGGCCTGCTCCACATGGACATCATCCAGGAGCGGCTGGAGCGAGAGGGCGGCGTCGAGATCGTCCAGACCGCGCCCACCGTGTCCTACCAGGTGCTCATGCGCAGCACCGGCACCGTCACCGGCAAGTCCGGCCAGGCCCTCAAGCCCGTCGACCCCAAGAGCGAGCACTACGTCGCCCCCGCCGAGGGCATGCAGCTGCTCGAGGTCAACAACCCCGCCGACCTGCCCGACATGGGCACCATCGAAGAAATCCGCGAGCCCATCTGCCGCGTCGAGATCATGCTCCCCAAGGAGTACATCGGCGACGTGATGAAACTCTGCCTCGACCGGCGCGGCCTCTACAAGGCCCAGACCTTCGTCTCCCAGTCCCGCGAGATGGTCACCTTCGAGATCCCTCTCGCCGAGATCATCTACGACTTCTTCGACAAGATGAAGGGCCTGACCAGCGGCTACGGCACCATGGACTACGAGATCATCGGCTACAAGGCCGACCGCCTCGTCAAGCTCGACATCCTCATCAACGGCGACCCCGTCGAGGCCCTAGCCGTCATCGTCCACCGCGACCGCGCCGAGTACCGCGGGCGCGGCCTCGTTTCCAAGCTCCGCGAGCAGATCCCCCGCCACCAGTTCGAAATCCCCGTGCAGGCCGCCATCGGCGGCAAGATCATCGCCCGCGAGACTATCAAGGCCTTCCGCAAGAACGTCCTCGCCAAGTGCTACGGCGGCGACGTCAGTCGCAAGCGCAAGCTGCTCGAGAAGCAGAAGGAAGGCAAGAAGCGCATGAAGAACGTGGGCAGCGTCACGATCCCGCAGGAAGCCTTCATGGCGGTGCTGGACCAGGGCGACTAATCCGCCGCCCACGCACCCTTCCCCGACTCATGGTGGTACACCCCGTACAATCGGGCCGCTCTTCGTTCTCACACGAAAGGGGTACACATGAGGTGGGTCACTGGTTACTTGTGCGCGGCGATCGTGGCAGGTGTGTCGCCCTCCATTCCGGCGCTCGCCCAGCCGCAAATTGAGAAACTCGCAGCCAAGGACGGCGCCACCCGTGGCCGCGAGGCCCTCGAGAAAGCCAAGGCCGCGTACGCGAAGCTGAAGACCTACCAGGAATCCTGCACGTTCAAGTACGTGTTCGAGGCCGAGGGGGACTTCGAGGCCCCCGAGATGTCCGGCACCAGCAAGCTGGTGTACGCCCAGGGCGGCAAGCTGCGCATCACCAGCGAGAAGCCGCGCTTCGACTACATCAGCGACGGCAGCACCGTATGGATCGTGGAGCACGCCAGAAAGCGGTATGTGGAGGCCAAGACCGACGGCCGCACGCCGCAGGAACTGGTGCAGGAGCTGGCGCCCACCGCCGGCCAGATCGCCCCACCGAGCGCCCAGGTCCTCGCACGGGCCGGCAAACCCGTGCAGCATCTGCTCCTCATGATCACCAAGGTGATCGACGCCACGCCGGAAGTGCGTGACGGCCGCAACGGTGTGAGAGTCAACGCCGAGGGCTCGGACGAGGAGGCCGGCGGCTTCCCGCTCAAGATTTCCGTGTGGATCGATGACGAGACCGGCCTCATGGGCGAGTGCGTCATGGACATGACCGAGGGCATGAAGAAGCAGTACGACGACTACAAGGAGGCGATGGGCGACGACGAGGACGCGCCGGAGATGCCCGAGGTCAAGAGCGCCAAGTACGTCTACACCTTCAGCGAGGTGAAGGTGAACGAGGCTGTGGACCCCCAGGCGTTCGCGTTCACGCCGCCGGCGGACTACGAGAAGGTCGAAGACCTGATGCCCCAGCCGCACGGCGCCGGCGAGCAGATGGCGCTGCTCGGCAAGCCCGCGCCCGCCATCAAGGGCAAGCTGCTGGACGGCTCCGAGTTTTCGCTCGAAGCTCAGAAGGGCAAGGTCGTCGTGCTGGACTTCTGGGCCACGTGGTGCGGCCCCTGTGTCCAGGCGATCCCGCACGTGCAGGCCGTCGCCGACAAGTTCAAGGACAAGCCGGTGGTGGTGCTCGGCGTCAACCAGGACCAGCAGAACGAAGCACTGGTCAAGAAGTTCCTCGCCAAGAAGAAGCTCACGCTCCTCCAGTACATGGACGACGGTTCCGTGCAGGAGCAGTACAAGGTGAGCGGCATCCCCACGATGGTCCTGATTGACGCCAAGGGCAACGTGCAGGACATCAAGGTCGGCTTCGGCGAAGGCGAGGAGGACACGCTCACCGAGAACATCGAAAAGCTCCTCGCCGGCAAGGACCTCCGCACGCCCGATGAAATCGCCAACCTCCAGGCGGGCGGCGACGACCCCGAATCCGACGAAGAGACGGCGATCAACATCGGCGCCATGATGAAGACCGAGCCCAACCCGATCCCGGAGGTTGCGGCGGACAAGTTCTCCGAGGCCGAGACCAAGGCGATCACGGCGATGTTCCACCCCAGCATGGCCCGCCGCGTCGATGTCGATGGCGATGGCAAGCAGGAGCTGGTCGCCGCCGGCTTCATGGGCGGCCTTCAGGTGCTCTCCTCCGACGCCAAGTCGCTCAACGCCGTGAAGTTCAAGGGGGTCAGCCGCATGACCAACATCAGCGCCTTTGAGCCCGTTACCGCTGACGGCAAGCGCGGCTGGCTCCTCTGCCTCCAGAAGTTCAGCGGCAGCTCCAGCACCCCCAGCATCGCGCTCTACGACGACAAGCACGAGCAGGTCTGGGCCTACACCCCCGAGAACCTCCCCAAGAACGTGATGGTGCAGGCCTCCATGGCGGCGGGTGATGTCGACGGCGATCAGAAGCCCGAGGCGGTCGTTCTCCTCAACATCAGCAGCATGGACCGCACCGGCCGCAACCACAAGATGTACGGCAGCAGCCTCCTCGTGCTGGACATGCAGGGCAAGCTGCTCGCCAGCCGCGACCTCAAGGGGATGGGGACGATGGTGATGGTGGGGGACGCCAAGCCGGGCGAACCCGCCGAGATCACCTGCTTCCTCAACGGCAAGATGGTCCGCTACCGCTTCGGCGAAAAGGAGAAGGAGTAGCGGACCGCAGCCCGCGGCCGATCGCTCAACCGACGCGTCGCCTGCGTCGGCTCATCAGCAGCCCGCACCCGACCACCGCCATCACGGCCGGCGCGGGTATCGTGATTTGCGCGTTGTCGATGTAGCCCACCGCGCTGTCCCCACCACCGCCCGGCACCGGACCCGAGGTCGAACCGCGGAAGATCCCGAAGTCGATCACCCCGCCCGCGGCGGAGAAGTCCGGGTTCACCGTCGTGTCCAGGCCGTACGCCAAGTTCGCGTTGTTCGTGACGAGATAGAAATCCGACGCCGTCAGCGTCAGCAGGTTGGTGCTCGTCCAGTTCGCCGCGCTCGCGACCAGCACCGGCGCGAAGTAGAAGTTCCCGCCCTGCCGCACCACCGGCCCCGAGTACTGAATGCTCGTGGCCGTGCGGAAGTCCTCGCGGTACGTCAGCTGCGGGATCGCCCCCTGCGTTGCCGGGTCATACGAGTTGGCGAACAGCAGCGAGATGTAGTACGCCGAGTGCTGCCCCGGGGCCGCGGCGTTCACCGCCGTCTCAAACGCCCGGTGCTCGCCCGGATTCCCGCCGCTCGTCTGGCCATAGCTGATGCCTGACCCGCCCGTCCCCACGAAGTGCTGCGTGTACTGCACCCACGTGGGCGAGAACCCCGCCTGCGTCATGGTGTACTGCGTGTAGGCGTTCGCAACCGGCGCAACCAGAGCCACGGCCACGGCGCACGTCAGGGCGGTCCGCATCGTCTCTCTCCTCCCGCGGCGTCAGCCGCAACTCCGAGAGCCTAGCAGAAACGCGGAAAAACGCGAGCGAAAGTGACCCGCCGTTACGCCCCCGCCCCATCCCCTGACTTCGCCGCCCCCATCATCTTGTTCGCCATCCGCCCCGCGAGCGTCATGAACACCGCCGCGTCCTGCGGCGTGCAGTTCGACTCGACGGTCGCCTTCCACAGCCGCAGCCACGCCGAAAAGTGCTCGCGCGGCACCGGCAGCTCCAGGTGCGCCTCCAGCGGCCGCCCCGCGTACCCCGGCTGCCGCAGCACCGCCGCCTCCCAGAATGCCCTGATCTTCGCCAGGTGCGGCGGCCAGTCCGTCACCACACGGTTGAACACCGGCCCCAGCAGCGGGTCGGCGCGGCAGCGCGAGTAGAAATCATCCACGATCGCAGCGATTGTCTCACGAGTGACGGCCGTCGCACGCGGCTCGCCCACAGGCGAAACCTCCGTCAGCGGCAAACGAATGAGCCGCGGCGAATCAGACATGGAGAATCATAGGGGCACGGGCCGCACCTCTCGCATCCCATATCTCACTCCGTCATCGCCAGCAGCGCGAACGTCGCCAGCCAGTGCTCGCCCATGTAATCACCCGACACGTGCGGCAGCGCGGCCTCCAGGTGCTTCGTGTACGCCTCCTCGCACACCGCCCGCCGCGGGTCGCCCTCGGGCAGCGCCCGCCCAAGCGATCGGAAGCACCACGCCCGCGACAGGTTCAGCCCGTCCAGGTGCGTGATCTGCCCGTCAGTGCGGTCGCTCACGAACGCGGGCTCGAACATCGCCGCGGGCTGCTTCTCCGCCAGCCGCGGCAGGAACTTCCCGAACCACGCCAGGAAGTCATCCGGCGCCAGCACCCGCCGCATCAGCTCCGCCTCCATCAGCCCCGGCGAGAGGAAGTCCGTGCCGTCCGGCTCCCACCCGTGGTAGTTCTGGTCCTTGAAGTACCACGCGCGGGCCTTGCCCTCGATCAACTCGCTGAGCTGCCAGTGACCCGCCAGCCGCGCATAGTCCCACGCCAGCGCCAGCCCGAACGCCGCGTTCTGGTGCACACCCACGCGGATCGGGTACGTCGCCTTGGGCAGGTACTTGATGTAACGATCGACGAACGCGACTGTCAGGGGCTGCAGAACCTCATCCCATCGTGAACAAGCTTGAACAACAGGAAGCTTCATCTCTCCGACATGATCTCCGAGTCCGCGCCCGCCCGGCGGCTGCACGATCTCTGCTGCGAGCTTCAGGAACCACGCCCACCCGTACGTCCGCTCGAACGTCGCCCGCAGCTTCTGCCCCAGGTACTCCGTCTCAACCTTCACATTCTCCGGCGTGAACCGCGCATCGAGCACCCTGATCACCTCACCCTGCTGCGCCAGCTTGGGGAACCGCAGCAGCGCCCGCACCAGCAGCCAGTGCCCGTGCACCGACGAGTGCCAGTCGAAGCTCCCATAGAAAATCGGGTGCAGCGCCCGCGGCCCCTTGACCTCCGAGGCGTCGTTCATCACATGATCAAGCTTGTGCGGGTACTCGCGGTCGATGTGCCCCAGCACCAGAGCGACAAAGTGGTCGATCACGTCGGCAGGATCGCGGTGACGCATGCGGGATGGTAGTGGAGGAGTGGAGGAGTGGAGGAGTGGAGGAGTCGAGGTGCCGAGGAGTCGGGGAGCGGTCACAAACGAACTCTGTTCTCCTCTACTCCTCTATTCCTCTTCTCCTCCACTCCCTTACCATCCCCCATGCCCGCGCGCCCGCTGGACCCCCAGCACCACGGCTCCGACACCACCACCCGCCACGTCCGCGTGCAGGTCCGACCCCAGTTCGTCCCCGACGAAGACCTCGACCCCGACGCGCCCCACCTCTCGCTCGGCGACCAGTGGAAGGGCAAGCGCTACATCTTCGCCTACCACATCACCATCACCAACCAGGGCGAGCGCACCGTGCAGCTGCTCCGCCGCCGCTGGCACATCATCGACGCCGACGGCGACACCCACGACGTCGAGGGCGACGGCGTCATCGGCCGCCAGCCCACCCTTAAACCCGGCCAGGCCTTCGAGTACGCCAGCTACTGCCCCCTGCCCACGCCGTGGGGCACCATGGAGGGCGCCTACACCTTCGTCGAGAACGGCACCCGCGAGGAGTTTCAAGTGGCGGTGGGGCGGTTCTATCTGGTGAGCGGCTAAGGCATAGGTCGGATAGGTCTTCGAGGTCGTCTACGGCTTTGTACACTCCTCTAGACGACCTCGACGACCTAGAAGACCTATTCCCCTGATCGCCCATGCCCGAGCGCCCCTTCATCCCCCCGCACGGCAACTACCGCGAGCTGCTCTCCTACCAGAAGGCGGAGATCATCTACGACATCACCCATCGCTTCTGCGAACGCTTCCTCAAAAAGGGCGACCGCACCATCGACCAGATGGTCCAGGCAGCGCGCAGCGGCAAGCAGAACATCGTCGAGGGCGTCAGCGCCTCGGGCACCTCCAAGGAAATGGAAATCAAGCTCCTGGGTGTCGCCCGCGCCAGCCTCGAGGAGCTGCTCAACGACTACCTCGATTACCTCCGCGTCCGCGACCTGCCGCTCTGGGACAAGAACTCGAAGGAGGCGCGCTACGTCCGTGACCTCCGCAACGACACCTTCGAGACCTACCGCGACTTTGTGCTTACGCGCGACGCATCAGTCGTGGCCAACATCGCCATCTGCCTCATCCACCAGGCCCGCTACCTCGTCGACCACCAGATCGCCCGCCTCGAGCAGGACTTGGTCGAGAAGGGCGGCCTCCGCGAACGCATGACCCGCGCCCGCCTCGACCACCGCGACCAGAACCGGCACTGACCCGCGTCGCCTCTACTCCACCCGTCGCAGCCGGACCGCCCCGTCATCCGGGTCGCCCCCCGCGTACTCCAGGATGAGCTCGCCGCTCGCTTTCTGGAGCACCAGCACTGTCTCGTGTGCAACACGGCCCGTGCCCTCCCTGACGAGGTCAACGGCCACCACTCCCGACAGCGAGATCAGGCTCCAGGTCCCCTTCGTGTCGCTCGGTCCGAGGAGCCCGCCCGACGCAAACGTTCCATCATCCTTCAGCTGCACCCACGCCACGGTGTCCTTGCTCGCCCACTTGCCCGCCAGCGCCGCGGCTGTCACACCAGAGCCCGAGGAACGAACCCTCGTGACCGACTCGTCGCACCCATGCATCGGCGCCACCGACGCGAGCATCACGACAAGCAGAGTGGCCGTGCAGAGAGCACCGTGGGCAGCCAGCATGCATTCACTTTAGTGGCCCAACCACAATCTTGTTCCAAGCGCAGCAGGTCGGTCGTGACCTCCACCTTTCCCCACGTAACCCACCACACCTTCGTCCCGCGCCGCGCATCCGAGAGGCCCTCAGGCCGGGCCTCTCGGGCTCTCCCGGGCCGTTCTCAGTGGTGATGAGGGTGCGGCGTGGTGCGGCGGCGAACGCCGGAAGCCGCGGTGGTTGCAGTATCGCTTGCGTCCGGGCGGGTCGGGCAGGGCGGCGAGCCTTGCCATGCGCGATGCCGAATCCGCTGCAGGCTGCGTTGACTGAGAGAGCATCACGTCCGAAAGCCCTGGCGACTCAAACCGGCGGAGGAACCAACGAGGCCCCCTCCGCCCACTCCACCGCCCCCCGCGCCAGCGGCGCACACTGCTCCACATAAAACTCGCTGAACGCGTCCCCGCTCACCGTGGGCGTGGGGTTCACATCCAGCAGCACGGCAGACCCAGACCCGGGGGGACGGGCTTTCAGCCCGCTCACGTCCCACTCCGTTTCCCGCGGCACCACATAGTCCAGCTTGCCGTAGTCAACGCCCAGGCGCTCGCGCCACGAGGCCGCCTCCGCCGGCAGCGCAGAGAAGTGCGCCAGCCGCGCATGCCGGTCCTTCACGTACGCGTCCGCGGCCGTGAGCGTCCGCCCCGTGCCGCTCTCACCCATCACGATCCACATCCGCATCACGTAGTGCAGCCCGCTCTCAACCGCCACGCGCTCGGGCACGAACCGCTCCACCACCAGACTCGGGTTCGCCCACACGCCCGCGGGCACATCGCGGGCGCTCTCATAAATCGGATACCGCGTCAGCGTCCGCGCCCAGCGGTAGCTGCGACGCTCCAGCCACGCGTGCCGCGTCACGAGAGCATGGTTGCACACCCGCCGCCGCACCTTGTCCAGCAGCGTTGGGCCCCGGTCCCCGCCGCGCGAGTAGTGGTAGTCCGGCAGCCCCCCGCAGTTGCCGTCCGTCTTGACGATCACCGGCCCGTCGTACCCCGCCTCAACGTCCGCCCGCGTCACCACCAGTGGCGAACCCATGAGCCGCGCCACCGTCCGCTTGCGGATGTCCGTGAGCCGCCGGTTCAGCACCCGCGGATGCCGCTCGATCACCGCCTGGTACGCCGGCGGCCGCACCGAGCAGTCCACGTGCGGCACCAGCAGGTCCGCATTGAGCAGCGTGCGCTCATTCTCACCATCAATCCCGAACACCACATCGACCTTGATCCCCATCCGCCGCCAGCACTCGGCGATCGGCCAGATTCGGTAGTGCATCCGCGCCGCGTCGGTCTGGCGGGCGTGGAACAAGATGGCAACAGAGCGAACCGGCGTCACGCGCCAATCACAACGCCGCGACATTCAACTGTCAAGCCGGGGCGCCCGGCCCAGGACGCTCACGGCTCGACCTGGTTCCCCCGCAGCATCCGCGCGCGCTCCGCCTTGTACTGCTGGATCATCTCGCGGTACCGCCGGATGTTCCGCTGGATGTTGGCCCGCTGCGCCTCGGGCATGTTGCGGTCGTTCTGCAGCTGCTGCTCGAACAGCCGCACCTGCGCCTGCAGGTTCACGATCTGCGCCTGGATCTGCCGCACACGCTCGGGCTGCTTCTGCTGGTCCGAATCCGAGAAGTCGATCAGCGAGGCCTCTTCCGGACGCCGCAGCGAGCCCCCGCCCACCACCGCGGGCGGGCCCATGCCGTCGTCGGGGCGGGCCTCAACCGGGGTCGCCTGGTCCTCGCGCTGCCGCTTGAGCGACGCCCGCCGCTCGGCCAGGTTCGCCGCGGCCCACTGCTCCGCGTTCAGCCCCGCCTCGATCGGCAGGTTGGCCTTCCCCGCCTGCCCCCGCGACACCAGCCGCTCGCACCGCACCAGCCACGCGTCGCGCAGGATCGGGTCGTTGAGGTCCGCCCGGTTCTGCAGGCGTGCGTACTCGCCCAGCCGCACCGCCGCCTCGATCACCTCGCCGCCGCGCAGGATCGTGACCGCCATCTCTTCGCCCGGGTCGTGCGAGATGATCGCCGCCCGTGCATCGTCATAGCTCAGCACCGGCATCCCGTCCATTTCCAGGATCAGGTCGCCCGGCTTGATCACCCGCCACGAATCGAAACCTTCCACCGGCGCCCCGATCTCGACCCCGCGCTGCACCGGCCGCTGCGTGAACGAGACCCCCATCGCCGCCCGCGGCGACTCCCGGAACAACTTCAGCGCCACCTCGCTCAGCCGCAGGGACTGCTCCGCCGTGAGCGGGTTGGCCGTGTCCGCGATTCGCGCCTGCAGCGCCGCCAGCGAGAGCCGCCCATCGGCCTTGAGCTCCGCCGTCGCCCGCTCGCGCGTCTTGAGATCGTCCGAGTCCAGCAGCTTGAGCTGCGGCTCCAGCCATGACAGATCTGAGAGGTCGGACGGCGACGCCCCCACACCCGGGGCCTGAGGACCCGGCGGCACCTGCGGCTGCGGCGCGATCTGCCCGACCGCCTCGCCCGCGGCGGCCAACGTCAACGACAGGCCGCTCAGCACCGCCAGCCGGCACGCCGCCCCGACCTTGAGCCAGAGCCCTCGCACAACCACGGGAACGCTCCTCTGCCGCCGGACGCTGGCGTCGTCGCCAGCCACGGCCGCCCCCGCGCGGGCCACACCCGCGCCTCCTGGGGTCTTTAGTCTATTCGATGTTTGCCGCCTGCTCCTTAATGCGGTCGATAGCCCCCTTAATCTCGACCGTCGACCGCGAGATCGCGGCGTCGGGGCTCTTGCTGGCGATCGTGTTCGCTTCCCGCAGCATCTCCTGCGCCAGGAAGTCCAGCGTCCGCCCGATCGGCTTCCCGTCCGTCGCCGAGATCAGCGACCCGAACTGGTCCAGGTGGGCGCTCAGCCGCTTGATCTCCTCCGCGATGTCCGTCCGCTCGGCGTACACCGCGATCTCCCGGATCAGGTCCGCCGGCTCCACCGTCGCGTCCGCCTCGCGGAACATCGTCTCGATCCGCTGCTTGAGGCGCGACTGGTAATCCGCCACCACCCCCGGCGCCCGCTGAGCAACCAGGCTCAGCCGCTCGGCGATGTACGTCTGGTGGCTCTTGAGGTCATCGACGAGCACCCGCCCCTCGCGCTGCCGCATCGCCAGCAGGTTCGTGACCGCCTTGTCCAGCAGCGGCAGGAAGATCCCCCGCGCCTTGTCCAGCCGGTCCTCCTCATCCGCCGGCGGCTGCAGCACCCCCGGCAGATTCAGCAGCTGCCCCAGATCGAGCTTCAGCCCGCCGCCCTTGACCTGCGGCAGCTCGCTCAGCTGCTGCACATAGCGGTCCAGCGCCTGCGTGTTGATGGTGTACGCGGCCGACGCCGACGCGTCGGTGCTCCGCGCCGTCAGCGTCACCGTGCCGCGCGAGATCTTCTCCCGCAGCCGCGCTTCCATCTCAGCTTCCAGCCCCTGCAGGGCCTCCGCAAGACGGATCGTCGCCTTGAAGTACTTGTTGTTGAGGGCGCGCACCTCGACGAAGTAGTGCACCCCGTCGATGGTGATCGAGGCGTCCCCGTAGCCCGTCATGCTCCTGACCACGCGTGCGGCTCCGTCGGGTGTGTGAAGTTACTGGCCGCCGGGCGGCGTCGTGGGGTTCGTGGGGGCCGGCGGGTTGCTCGCCGGAGGAGGAGTGGGGGGGGTGGGGGTGGTCGCCGCCGGATCAGCCGCGGGCGCAGGCGTGGTGTTCGCCGGAGCAGGATTGGCGGGGACGCCGTCCGTCGGAGCAGGCGTCACCGGCGCGGGCGTCGTCCCCGTCGTCGCGGGCGCCCCCGTCGTCACCGGGGCCGGAGCCCCCGTCGTCACCGGAACAGCATCGGTCGGCGGCGTCGCGCCCGTCCCATCCGCCGGCGCCGTAATGGTCGGCTGCACCGCGACCGAGGGCCGCGCCACGTAGTTCAGCACGATCGCCAGCCCCACGTACAGCGCGAACACGATGATCGTAAAAATGGTCAGGGCGTCGCCAGTCTTGGTGCCGAAGGCCGTCTGCCCCGACCCCGCCCCGCCGCCGCCGAACGCGCTCGCCAGCCCGCCGCCCTGCGGCTTCTGGATCAGCACCGTCAGCACCATCAGCACGCAGACCGCCAGGAACCCGACGATCAGCACGCCCGTCAACCAATGAGCAAGCCCAAGCACAAGCATCACAACCCTTTCAACACCGTTGCCACCCCCCCGGAATCCCGGGGAGCGCAAGGGAGAAAGTGTAGGTGCCGCCAACCCCGCAAGCGTCAACCGCTCAACCAGCGAGCCAAGGCCGCATCTCGGCCCCCACGCGTCCTATGAGTCCCATGACTCCTATGAGTCCTATGGGCGCTCGCCCCCCTCAACACGGGTGCCCCCCCAGCACCCTGAAGAACCCCTCGATGTCCTGGTCCGTGCCTGTGTCCCCATCGCTGTTGAAGTCCGCCGACCCGCACAACGCGCAGCACGTCCCCCCGATGCACGCAAAGAACGCCTCGATGTCCTGGTCGGTGCCGTAATCCCCGTCGCCATTGAAGTCGCTCGACCAGCACGGGTTGCTCCCACCCGCGACAACGCGAATGCGAACGGTGCTGTCCTCCGGCGTGTTGTTCACCGTCACCACTTCGAACCGTCGCCCGCCATCCAACTCAGGAAGTTCAACCTGATCGAACTGCTGCTCGAAGAACCCATAGCCTGTTTTGAGAATGGTGACCTCGTCACCCACGCGAAACACGTTCGTGTTCCAGGCTTCGATCCGCAGCGTGCCTCCAAGCCTGCGAGTATCGAACGAAACGGAGTGCCGTGGATGGGCAGGTGTGGTGGCCCCGTCGAGCACAAACGTAACGAACCGGTCGAGCGGCGCCGTGGAGCCTGTCCACCCGAGACCAAGCTGCGTGACCGCCGTCTCCGGCTCAAGCCGGATGTTCATGCCCCATACCCGCTTGAGGATCGATGATCCCCGCTGAAGATCGATCGATCCGCCCTCCAGAACGTTCACGTTCGGCCATGAGGAGTTCGGCAGCGCGGTAGCACCGCCGCGGAAGGTGACATGTCCTCGCACCTCCCGCAAGTTCCCGACGGTCGTCGTCGGCCCTTCAAAGAGGAACTCGCCGGTTCCAAGAAACGATCCGTCCGTGGCTCCGATCCCGCCGTTACGCACAGTGCAGGGACCCTCTACATGGATGGTGTTGGCACCGCCCCCCGCCCCGCCGCCGTCGACGAGCAGCCCGCGCGGGAAGAACGCGCCCTCGTGACGAACGCTGCCACCGATGACTTCAACCGGAGCCTGGTTGTAGGAGAACATGGCCGACAGCACGCCCCCCTCCACGCGAACGCTGCATCCTGGTTCCGCGAGGAAGATTCCGCCGTCACAGCTCGAGTGCGGTTCTGCGACGCAGTCGGTCAGTCGACCGCGGAGAACAACCCGAGAGGTATCCCGAAGGATGAACCCTCTTGGGACCGAGTAACCGTCCATTCGGAAAATGCCGTCGCTCTCGATGACAACCACGGCCCCTTGCTCCGCGTCCAGTCTCTTGCCGAACTGCCCATTGCGAGCCGTGAGGTGCCCACCAATAACAGTGACCGACGACCTCAGCGCAAAGCCGCCAAGATCCAACGTCAAGTCCGCGCCTGTGCTCGTGAGTTGGGTAACCGTCCGCGCCTGATCCAGCACTACCGTGTACGCCCCCGGCAGCTCGAACCGCCCCTCCTTCGTCGTGTCCGGCACGCCGTTGTCCCAGTTCGCCGGATCACCGAACGAGCCGCCCGCAGGGTTGGTCCAGCGGGTGACCTGGCCCGGCGCGGCGTGAACCGCGAGAAGCAAGAGAACAGACGCAGCGACAGCGCGGCAGAGGGTCTGCATCCCACCACGGTACCGCCCACGTCGGCCGTCGCCAGTGTTTTTCACGGCCACCCACCCCTCCGGCCACATCCGCCACCCCCAAACGGTCGAACAAGACCAGCGGACCTACAGTCACGCGTCAGTGTCCGAGCAGGATCTTTGAAAACATGGGGCCGAACTGGATTCGACCGAGCAGGGAAGGCACGATGTGGCGCGTCGAGGAGCATGCCGGCCTCGATAAAAGCATGCAACACATTAATTGCTGACCGCAATTACGCTCTCGCGGCCTAATACAGACCGCACGAACGACGTCAGACGCCCGATACGGCGTCGTTCGTAGACATCGGGCTGGCCGGTGTGCGCCGCCTCAGGGTGCACCGGTGAGAAAACTCCTGGGGCTGCGCCCACGCGGATACTGCTGGTGGCAGACGCGCGGGAAGAGGATAATGCACCAGACACACGCGTAGATGCAGCGTGCTGACTGCCTCGGGACGGGGGTTCGATTCCCCCCGGCTCCACTTTGATCCAAGCAAACCACCGAGGTGCCCTCACCTCGGTGGTTCTGTTTTTGCGTGCCACCGAGATGTCCTCATCTCGGTGGTCTTGCCGCAAAGGGTCATCACCGGTGATGCCCATGCCCACCATGGTGCCCATGCCCGCCGTGGTGGTGCCCGTGGTGATGATGGCCATGGTGCCCGTGGTACCGGTGCCCGCGGTACCCACCACCATGCCCATGATGGCTGTGGTAGACGCACCCGCCCAGCATCAGCGAGCTCACCGCGATCCCCGCCAGCGCCAGCAGACTCCAACGTGCCTTGGACATGACATGCTCCATTCGGGACGCGCGGCCACCGACGCCTACGGCACACGCCGCGGAGCACTCAGGTCACGCCGCTCTGTCCCTGTTTCGCCCGCGTAGGCGGGCTTGGTTTGTGGTCACTAAGTTCAACGCGGCAGCCGCGCCGTTGTTGCACGGTTTCTGCCACGAAAACGCCCCAGGGGGAACTGCCGAGGCCTCACTGCCCCGGCGTGTACCACAGCGGCGCGCCCGGCCCCAGCGGAATATCCAGCGCCACCCACAGCAGCAGGAACCCCGTCCACACCACGAAGAACGACACCGAGTACGGCAGCATGATCGCGATCAGGTTGCCGATGCCCGCGTCCTTGCGGTACCGCTGCACGGCCGCCAGGATCACGATGATGTAGCTGTTCAGCGGCGTCACGATGTTCGCCACCGAGTCGCCTACGCGGTACGCGGCCTGGGTGAGCTCGGGGCTGATGCCCGCCATCATCATCATCGGGACCAGAATGGGCGCCAGCGCCGTCCACTTCGCGCTCATCGACGCGATCAGCAGGTCCACCACCACGATCAGCAGCACCAACGCTACCAGCATTACCGGCGCCGGCAGCGCCGCCGCGGCCAGCGCCTTGCCCCCCGCGTTCGCGATCATCGCGTCCAGCTGCGAGTACCGGAAGCACTCGATGAACTGGGCCGCGAAGAACGCCATCGCGATCACCGGCGCCATGCTCGTCATCGCGTGCACGAAGCCCTTGGTGATGTCGCTGTGCTTCTTGATGGCTCCCGTGGTGATCCCGTACGCGATCGCCGGCACCACGAACGCGATCAGGATGAACGGCACGATCGCCTGCGACCACCGTGGCTGCGCCGCCGGCCCCTGATCGAAGGTGCCCGTCAGTTCATCACCCGACTTCACCCTGAACGTGCCGCGCTGGCCCTCGGGGCCCTCCGCTTCGAGGGTCGTCCCCGGCTTCACCGCGAACGAACCCGGGATCGACCGCTGCCCCTCGGGTGCATCGCCTGCCTTCGTGAAGGTCCCCTCGGTCGCCGCGGGCCGCACCGGGATTGGTCCGAACGCTGGCGCCGGCGCGGGCATCGTCCCCGACAGCGGCGCACCCGGCGCGAACATCAGCGAAGCCAGCCCCGCCAGCGTCACCACCGCCGCGATCGCCGCGGCCCGCAGCCCCCGCTTCTCCGGCGCGCCCAGCTGCTGCGACTCCACTTCCGCCTCGGCCCCGGCCGATGCCACCGCCGCGGCCCGTGCCTCCGCCTGCGCCTTCAGCCGCGGCTCCACGAGCTTCGCCGTCACCACCCACCCCGCCAAGGTCAGCAGGAACGCGGAGGCCGCCAGGAAGAACCAGTTGCACGTCACCAGCACCGAGTAGTTCGCGTCCAGCATCCGCGCCCCGCGCTCCGTCAGCGGCGCCACCAGGGCATCGGTCGACGAGATCAGCAGGTTCGCCGAGAAGCCGCCGGCGACGCCCGCGAAGGCCGCGGCGATGCCCGCGAGCGGCGGCCGCCCCACGGCCGCGTACAGCGCGCCGGCCAGCGGCGGCAGGATGATGTACCCCGCATCGCTCGCCACGTGGCTCATCACCCCCAGGAACACCATCATCGGCGTGAGCGCCGCGCTCGGCACGATCCCCGCCAGGTAGCGCATCAGCGCCACGAACATCCCCACCTTCTCCGCAACGCCGATCCCCAGCATGCACACCAGCACCACGCCAAGGGGCGCAAAGTTGATGAAGTTCCGCACCATGTTTGAGATCAGCCAGTACACCCCCTCGCCAGTCAGCAGGCTCCGCGGCCCGATCGGCGTGCCCGTGGGCACCAGCTCGAGCATCGGCTTGCCGTCCTCGTTGCGGACCGCCCGGGCGACGCCGTCAACCGTCTCCGTCACCACCTGCGGCTTCACCGGCTGCACGGTCCACTCCATCGCGGACCCCAGCGCTGACAACGCCATCACCAGCACCGTCGCCCCGATGAACAGAAAGATCGGATCGGGCAGCTTGTTTCCAAGCCACTCGATGGTCGTCAGCGCACGATCCAGAAACCCGCGCTTGCCGGTGCCGTTGATGTCAGCCATGGCGGCAGGATACTCTGACCGCGTTCTGCTGTTTTGACGGAGTGGACCGTTGCCTGCCAAATCAGGAGACCGGGACTGAGCTGGCTGTTCCTGGATGAGAGTGGACACGACCACCGCACCATGCCCTACGAAGTGCGGGGCGGAATTGCCGTGCATGCATCCAAGCTGTGGCCGCTCATCCAATCTGTTCGGATGCTCGAGCAATCCGTTTTCGGTACATACCTCCAGGAGCACGGCACCGAGATCAAGGGTGCCAAGCTGCTCGATAAGGACCGGTTCAAGTGGTGCCGACAGGGGCCGATGCTTGACGACGCGGCGCGTCGCAAGCACGCGCTGAACTTCCTGAACTCAAAGAACCAGGGTCGAACGCCCAGACGCGACGAGTTCACCGCGTATGGGCAGGCCTGCATTCGCATGGTTGACGGCCTCATCGCCATCCTCCGCGGACACGAAGTTCGGCTGTTTGCATCCATGATCCCGTGCATGAAGCGCCCGATAGACGCCCGCACCGATGTGCCTAGAAAAGACTTCGTCTTCCTCCTCGAACGCTACTTCTACTTCCTCGAGGAGCAGCGTCAATCAGGGCTGATTGTCATGGACGGCACCGATAAACAGGCCGACCGCGAGTTCGTGCGTCGCATGGGCCTGTACTTCAGCGGGACCGTCACTGGTAAGCAGCGAACGAAGTGGGTCGTGCCGGTCCCGCTTTTTGTCGAATCTGACATGGCCTATGGCGTGCAGATCGCGGACTTATGCATCTACTGCCTTAACTGGGGTTATCGCACGAAGCGAATGGACGGCACCGTGAGGCCCGAAGTACGGGACTTCGTGTGGCTGATGGAGCCGTTGATCTGGAAAGGCACTGGTTATCGGTCGGGAGTAGGTGGGACCGAAACCTACGAGACCGCGAGTGTCATCTTTGTGCCTGATCCGTACGGATCGCGCTCCGACCAAAAATGAAGAAGGAGGTAATGCCCTCAGGGCCACCATGGCAGCCCCTCGGCGGAACCTCCACACCCAGTATCGGCCCGGAATGACTCCAAGTCAACCTTTGTTACGCCTTCACGGGCTGTAGACGCCGCACCACGACCACCGTCGCCCCAACTACCACCGGCGCCACCACCGACAGGATCAGCAGCTTCCAGAACGCGTGGTCGATCACGTCCTTCGTCCCCGCCTGCACCCGCTCGACGCCCTCCTGCACCGTCTCCACCTGCTTCTCGATCTGTGGCGACGCGATCAGATTCTCCAGCCGACCGGTGAGGGTCACCAGCTGATCCAGCGTCGCCCCCGTCTTGTCTACCGCCACCGCATAATCCTTCAGCACGTCGCGGTCCGCCTTGTCCGCCACGTTCAGCGTCGGCACGCCGCCCGTGGGCGTTGGCACCACCGTCGTCGAGAACGACCGCGCCTCCTGCAGGATCTCCTGCACCGACCCCGTCAGCTCCTTGGCCGAGTCGATTGTCTCCTTCGCCGACTCGATGGTCGTACGGATCTCCTTGGCCGTGGTCTGCAAGCCGCCCTGCTGCTGGTCCAGGTCGCTGATCACCGCCTGCCGCTGCTCGGTGAGGCCTGCGAAGATCTGGTCGATCGTCGCCTGCCGCTCCGCCCGTATCTGCTCGAACGCCTGCTTCAGCGTCTCCTCGCGCTCCTTCTCCAGGTTCGCCGGCAACGCCGCGGCCTCCAGCGAAAGGTTCTCCGCCGCCTTGCTGATCCGCTCGATCGAATCGATCGTGTCCTTCACCTCCGCGTTCCGCACCACGTTGTTCAGCAGGCTCTCGCTCTGCAGCTTGATCAGGTTGGGCGATCGGCTCGCGTAGTAGAACATCCGCTCCGCCAGCATCCGCGACTTCTCCACCTCCCGCGCCGCCGGGTCCAGCCCCGCCAGCGGGTCGATCCCCAGCAGCGACAGCACGCTCGTCCCCTTGTTCGAGCTCGTCATCGAGTTCAGCCGGTCCTTCGCGAAGTCCTCCAGCCGCACGCCCGCCACCCACCGCGCCTCAGGGTTCGACTTCCGCCACTCGTGGATCAGCGTGCGCAGCTCCTGCACCTGCTCCTCGGTGTACACCTTCGCCGCGATCCGCCACGCCCGCTCTTCATGCTGCTTCAGCGCCTCGATCAGCCGCTTCTGCCCCTCTGCTCCCCACGTCCGCGCCGCCTGCGGCTCCTCCATCACCATCCGCGTCAGCGTGATCGCTGTTACCAGGTCCGCCACGCCCACGTACGGGTTCGGGCTCGCCGCGATATTCATCAGCGACGACATGATCGCAATCCGCGACTCCACCGACGACCGTCGCGCCCGCGCTACATCGTCCTGCGTCGGCTTCCAGTTCCCCACGCCCCCCGCAGTGACCGCGTCCTGCACGCCCTGCACCGCCGTGCTGTACGACTGCGACATCGTCCCCTGGAACGTGTCCACGTACGCCATCAGCTCCGCCTGCACCTCCGCCGGCGACATCTTCGCCGGCCCCATGCGGAACTCCCGCGGCTCGCTCCGCCCGCTCAGCCCCAGCGCACCGCACCCGCCAACGCCCACCATCGCGCCGCACACCAGCGTCAGCAACACCACACGAAAACCACGCATGCACAGGGCTCCGGACGCGCCACCAGCGCGGTGACCTCAGTACGCCGCGCACGCGGCCCCGGTCCATGCCCCGCACGGACCAGAAGCCAAACACGGCCGCCAAACAATAGGAAACCCCGTTCTCCCGCCCCTGTTCAGGCCCCCCGCCGGCGGGAACCCCTCACACCACCGGCCGCACCCGCAGCTCATCCCCCGACCCAATCCCCGTCACCTTGATCCGCGAGCCCGCCGGGCAGAACGCGATCTCGCTCATCGCGTCATACTTCTTGCCCCCGACCTCAACCACCCCGATCGGCCGCAGGTCCACCAGCACCTTCCCCTCCGTCCCGATGATCGCCTCGCGCAGCTTCCGCTGCTCCTCCTGCGCCGCCCGCTGCCGCTCGAGCTCCTCTTCGTCAGGCACGCCCAATATCCGCCGCCCCATCGGCGTGCTCGGCCAGATCTTCAGCGCAAACGCGATCGTCATCGGCGCCAGCACCGCCACCACCAGCAGCGACACCGCACCCCACATCGTGCTCACCTGGAACATGCACACGACGCCCGCCAGCGCGCACCCCGCCGCGATCACCCCCAGCAGCCCGCCCGTCGGCAGGAACAGCTCGGCGAAAATCAGCAGCAGCCCCGCCGCGATCAGCACCACGCCCCAGATCAGCAAAGACTCCATTACGCCTCCGCTCCCCCAGGTCGTGTAGCTTGTGAAGCAGGCCCCGGCGGCGCGGCCTCAATCCCAATCCGCATGCCCGTAACGCTCGTGACACGGATCGGCATCCCCGCATCCAGGAAGCCCAGGTCCGCCACCGCGTCCACCACGCGGTCCTTCACCTGCACGCGCCCCGCCGGCCGCATCGGCGTCAGCGTTACGCCCGTGTCGCCCGGCCGCAGGTCATGCCCAAGGCCCATATCCATCGCCGCGATCATTTCGTCCGCGCCCTCGTCCGGCGGCGTGTTCTTCAGCACCAGCCGGTTCAGCATCGGCAACGACCCGAAGTGGCGCGCAATCCCCCAGATCGCCGCGCCCGCCGTAAACAGCGCCAGCACCAGCGTCGTCAGCCCCTTGAGCATGTCGCTCTTGCCCTGGGGCGTATCCGGGAACACGTTGCCGCCCGGCACGAAGGTCGCCACCAGCCCCCCAAATAGCAGCACAATCCCCAGGAACCCCGTCACGCCGAACCCCGGCACCACGAACGCCTCGATCCCCAGCAGGATCAGCCCCGCGAAAATCGCCGCGATCTCCCACCAGTGCGCCATCCCGATGATGAACGGCGGCGCCAGCAGCGCAATCAGCGACATCAGCGCCACGATCCCCGGCAGGATCACCCCCGGGTGGCTCATCTCGATGAACAGCGACACCAGGAACAGCACGATCAGGATGCCGCGCACCCACGGGTTGTTCAGGAACTCGACCATCTTCTCCGACCACGTGATGTCGTAGCGGATGATGTTGTCGGCCCCCAGGAACTTCTTGATGTCCCCCTCGGTCCGGATCGGCACCAGCTCCTCGCGCCCGCCCTTGCTCGTCGTCGGATTGGCCGCCAGGTTGAAGTACAGCAGGTCATCGGGGTTGAAGATCGCCGCGACCGTCCCGTCCGTGATCCGCCCCAAGTTCTCCCACTTCCCTGCATCCGCCGCGCTCAGCTTGGGCCGGTCCGGCGAAGCACCCATCTGGTGCGACGTCGACTTCGCCGCCTCCGCCAGCTGCTCCGACCCTTGCGGCACACCCTCCGTCGCGCTCCCGGGGCTCGACCCCGGCGTCCGCGGAGTCATGCCCTGCGACGCCCCGCCCGCCAGCCGTGCCGGCCCCGACGGCGCCTGGTCCGGGAACAGCATCGCGAACTCCGCCCGGTCGATCGCCATCTCCTGACCGGTCTCCTTGTTCTTCACCCACCACAGCTCGACGTCGTTCGCCACGATCGCCTGCAGCAGGTACTCATCGCGGATGTACCCGCCAAACGTGCGGTTGTACCGCCTCGCCGAGTCGATCAGCGATGCCACCAGCGGCGGCAGGATCTTCCGCAGCGCATCCCCCTGCACGCCCCCGCGGAAGTTCCCCGATGGATCGATCATCACCGGCATCGCGTCGCCGATCACGCCCGGGTCATTCGTCACCAGCTCGCGGCACGCCAGCGCGATCAGCGCCCCGCCCGAGATCGCCCGCGTGTTCACCCACCCGATCGTGTTCTGCACCGGCGACGCCTTGATCGCCTCGCAGATCTCCAGCACCGAGCTCACCTCGCCGCCGTTCGTGTGGATGTCGAACACGATCGCGTCCGCCCCCGCGTCCGCGGCCTGCTTGATCCGCCGCTGCACGCTCACCGCCATCACACGCCTCGGGTCGATGTCCCCGTGGATCGTGATGATGGCGACGTTCTTGGCCTGCCGGATCGCCGACACGCCAGGCCCGACACCCGCAGCCCCGGGCTGAGCAGCCTTCTCCCCCTGGGGGAACCCCGCCGCCGCCGGCAGCATCGCGAGCATCAGTGCAATCAGGCCGCCCACAACCCTCGCCAGTCGGTTCAGCGGGCGGCGGGTGTTCGGCACAAGCTGGAAACCCGGGTGTGTGTGCACAACCAAGTATATTGGACAACGGCCGCCCCGGATTCGCGCGGCGTGGGCTGAATCGGGGTTTAGTCGTGGGACCGGCCCACGCGGGAGGGTGCGTGACCCAAGAAGTGTCACAAGCTGGGCCAAGGTGCGGGGCCGGGCTGCACTGCGCTCACTGCAGTTACAGCGCCGAAGGACTCCCGCTCGACCGTGCGGGCGGGGTTGAGTGCCCCGAATGCGGGCACATCTCGTTTCCTGTTGGCCATTCGATGTCACGCGCGCGGGCTTTCTGGACCGCACTGGGCTTTCCGCTTGGGCTCGGAGGCCTGCTCCTGACCCTCCTGTGGGTCTCAATGGCGCGTGCGAGCGACGGGTGGGCGCAGCTCGGGCTCTTCATGCTCGGAACGCCCACGGCTGTCGCTGTGGCCAGTGTGTTGGGGACCGTGGGAGCGTTGCTTTGGAACACCCGCCGTGCGGCCCCGCGACGGACGGGAGCAGGCCGGGTGCTCGGGGTCCTGCTCGCTTCAGTGCTCGTCCTCGCGCTGGCTGGGTTGGTGGGCGGGGCCTGCGTGATGTCGATCTTCCGCAAAGGCGGCTGCTGAAACAGAACCGCCCGCTCGCGCGGGCGGTCGAGAGAACCGGTTTCGTAAAGTGCCTCAACCCGTCGCCTTCCACCGCTGCTCCCGCGCCAGCTCCTCCGCCAGGGCGTGCCCCAGCTTCTCGTACTGGTCCAGCGTGTTGTACAAGTGCGCCGAAATCCGCACCACCCGCCGGTTGTCGTTCAGCCGCCAGATGGGCACGACAATCCGGTGGTTGTTGTACAGCTCGTCCTGCAGGGCATCGTCGTAGCACGTCGGACGCGTCAGCAGCTCCGCCGCCGGCTCGGGGATCAGCAGCGTCGCCATGCTCCCGATCATGCTCTCGGGCGCCGGCGGGGTCATCCCCAGCAGGTCGCACACCACCTTCCGCCCCGCCATCACCAGCTCGTGGTTGTGCCGCATCACCGCCGGCCACCCGCCCGGCAGCATCGACCCCACGGCCGCGATCGAGTGCGGCACCGTCAGGTTGCACGAGTAGTCGTCCGTCCCCTGGTAATCAAAGTCCCGCAGGAACAGCGCCCGCTCCGGCCGCACCTTGTTCGCACGGCTCGACAGGCACACCGGCCGGAACGTCGCCTGCTTGTCCGGCCGCACGTACACAAACCCCGTCCCCTTCGGCCCGCACAGCCACTTGTGCCCGCTGGTCACGAAGTACGTGGGCTTGAGGGCCGCGATGTCCACCGGGATGTGCCCCGGCGAGTGCGCCCCATCCACCACGATGTCGATCCCGCGGGCGTTGAACTCCTTGACAATCGGGGCCACCGGGAACACCAGCGACGACCCGCTCGTGATATGGCTGATGAACGCGATCCGCGTGCGGTTCGTCACGCACGACAGGAACGCCTCCGCCACTTGCTCGGGGCTCTGGATCGGGAACGGAACCGCGGCCTTCACGACCTTCGCCCCCGTCTTCGCGCAGATCCGCTCCAGCTCGTTCGTCAGCGACGAGTACTCATGGTCCGTGATCAGCACCTCGTCGCCCGCCTTCAGCGGCGTCGCGTACAGGATGTGGCACAGGGCGTACGTCGCGTTCGCGCAGGGGGCGATGTCCGCCGCGCGGCAGTTGAGGAACGCCCCCAGCTTCTGCCGCATCTCGTCCAGCAGCCCCTCGAGGTCGCTCTTGTAGAACCGCACCGGGTCGCGCTCTACCCGCTCCCGCAGCGCCGCCTGCGCCTTCGCCGCGGCCTTCGGCACCGCCCCATAGCTCCCGTGGTTCAGGAACGTCAGCGACGGGTCGATCGACCACAGGTCCTTCGAGTGACCCGCAGGAAACGGAATCGCGGCCGGGACGGTGCCCGCTTCGGTGATCGGCATGGTTCGGACCTGGGTAGTGGGGGCGGCTTCGACAGCGGTGGACATCGGCAAACCTATCGGCACTCAGGCCAGCTTCGGCGCAGTTTGGACCCCCCTGCAAGGCACCCGCCCCGCAAGTTCGCACGCACCAACCAACACCGCCCGAGCCTACCCATCCCCACCCGCCCGACGGCCCACCCGACAGCCTGTCCCCGACGCCTTGGATACCCCGCCGCTCCGCGGCGGCTCTTCGCCTTGGGTACCCCGCCGCTCCGCGGCGGCTTTCCAACAGGGTGGCATCGGGTGCCACTGATTACCGCGCAAACAGACCTCACCTCCCGCCCGAACCCAACCCGCAGCAATCAGTGCCCTTGCTCAGCGCCCCCCTAAGTCGCCCCCTCGCACCATCGGTAGACTCGCGCGATGCGCCTGTTGACCAGCCTGCTCCTTGTGGTGTCCACCCTCCTCGCCGCTTGTGCCAGCAGCAAGCCCGCCCGCCGACCTCTCTCCCAACCCGCGCACCCAATCACCGACCCCAGGTCCCTCCCCATCTTCAACGCCTCCACCGGCGACCCCGCCTCCTGGTCCGACCTCGTCACCGCCTGCCGCGACGCCGACTTCATCCTCCTCGGCGAGAACCACGGCCACCCCATCGGCCTCCCCTTCGCCGCCGCCCTCTGGACCGACACCCTCGCCGACTCCCCCAAGGCCGCGCTCGCGTTCGAGTTCTTCGAGCGCGACGAGCAGCCCCGCGTCGACGAGTACCTCCTCGGCCTCGTCGACGAGCCCACCTTCCGCAAACGCACCCAGCGCACCGCGAGCAACTACCCGCCCGAGCACCGCGCCATGCTCGAGGCCACCAAGGACGCCGGCCGCCCCGTCATCGCCGCCAACGCCCCCCGCCCCCTCGTCCGCCTCGCCCGCCTCCAGGGCCTCGACCGCCTCCGCTCACTCCCGCCCTCGCTCGCGCCCCTGGTCCGCATTCCCGACTCGCTCCCCGACGGCCGCTACCGCGACGACTTCATCAAGCTCATGACCGGCCAGCCGCTCGGACCAGACGCCGCGACCGACCCCGCTACTGACCCCGCCACGGAACCCACCCCGCCAGACGCCGAGGCCCTCGCCCGCGCGGAGTCCATGTTCCTCTCCCAATCGGTCTGGGACTGGACCATGGCCGACTCTGTCGCCCGCGCCCTTGACGAAGGCCACCGCCCCGTCGCCCTCGTCGTCGGCCGCTTCCACGTCGACCACCACGGCGGCCTCGTCCAGGCCCTCGCGCACCTCAAGCCCGACGCCAAAATCGTCATCATCACCACCATCGACGACCACGCCGACCAACTCCTCCAGTCCGACCGCCACCGCGCCACCTTCGTCGTCTACGTCGGCTCGGCCATGTCACCCAAGTAGTCAGCGCGCCACCACTCCCCCTATCCGACCTATCTGACCTAGAGGACCTATGAGACCTACTCGCACCCTCCCCCGCGCGCAACCCCCGCCCCCCCAACCTCTTCCAGCAAACCCAAACAAATCCCAACAAATCCCCTCGACACACCCTCCCAAATCCCGTACATTCCCGCCATGATCCAGGCGGCCCCATCCCCTTTCTCCCCCTCCGAAGAAGCCGCACTCTTCGACGCCTTCCTCTCCCACGGCCTCTCCCGCGACGCCCTCGCCCACGCCATCAACGACCCGCACCTCTCCACCCTCGACGTCCTCGCCTGGATCGAGCAGCCCCACATCCGCGACGCCTTCGACCAGCTCCGCCGCGCCCACGCCCTCGCCCACTCCCTCCGCCACGCCCGCGCCCGCTTCACCGCCGTCGAAACCCTCGAGCACGTCTGCACCACCGACCCCAACCCCACCAACCGCCGCCGCGCCGCCACCACGCTGCTGGTTCCTCTACGCCAAAAAAGAGCCGATCGCGCGAGCGATCGAACTCCGCGACCCCAACCCGCAGAGCGCCTGGCCACAAGCCGCGCGCGAGGCGACGAGTCTTCGAGGAGCGCCGCCCACGGATCATGGGCAGAAAGCACGCCGCACTCAGAAGGGGTGCAGGACCTGGAAAGAGCCGATCGCGCGAGCGGTCTAACTGCGCCGCCCCAACCCGCAGACCGCCCAGCCGATAGCCGCGTGCAAAGCGACGAGTCCCCGAGGAGCGTCGCCCACGGGCAGCGGCCCGAGATCACCACGCACCCCGAAGCGGTGCAGGTTCCACTCAATCACGCGCACACGCCCCACCCCATCCCCACGCCGACCAATCCGACCTCGCCGACCAATCCGACCTCGCTGACCTATCCGACCTACCGCTCCCCCCGCCCCGCCCACACCCTCATCACCACCGCCGGCGCTCCGCGCGCACACCCACCCCACGCCCCTCCCTGAACTCGATGCCTGGATGCCCGTGCCCCGATGCCTCTCTTCAACCCCAAACACCCGCGCTCATCAGCACGGCGTGTCCTTATAAGCATCCGCACACTCCTGCGGCGCCGGGCACGTGAAGCTGTACACGTTCATCTTCTTGATCGGCGGCGAGTAGATGTGCAGCGTCACCAGGTCCTGCCCCGGCCCCTGGAAGTTCGCCACTTCATGGATGTCCGCGTCATCCGCCGAGCAGATGTACCCCGGCCGCATCTCGATCGTCGCCGCCGGACAGATCAGCCCGCTCGGCGTCGGCCGGAACCGGATCTCCGTCCCTGTCCCGTGCACCACCTTGAACGCGCAGCTCACGCCCTGATGGTCATGGATCGGCGTGCGGTCCCCGCTGTGCCAGCACAGCGCCAGCAGCTCATACCACTCCGACCGCGAGATCGTGTTCCGCTTGTAGCCCCGCTCGCCGAAGATGCAGTTGGACCGAATGTCCTCGATCGTGATATCCAGCTTCTGGAGCATCCCCTCCAGCACCTTCAGGTCCGCCCGCCCGCTCAGCGAATCGAGGTACGCGATGATGGGCCGCAGCTTCTCGCACACCGACGTGGCTTTACACGCATCCTTGCTGGGAGCAGTGGGGGATGTGGCGGACATCGCGGCCTCCTCTACCCCAAAGTGTATCACGCCCCTTGGGGTATCCCGTCTCTCCGAGACGGGAGTGCAATCCCCTATCCCGATCGCCCGTTAGACCCGGACTGGAGGATCCAATGGTGACCCGTGCTCGGCTATTCGGAATGTTCATCATCGCTGGCGCGAGCGTCAGCATTCCCGCTCTCGCGCAATCGCGCGAAGCATCCGCGCCCATCTCGGAAAGGCCGGGTCCTCAGCAGGAACGCTTCGCCGTCTCCAGGGGCGCCTTCAAGGTCACTACCACCGACGTCACCCTTCGCGTCGAGGCCCGCGCCAAGGACCTCCAGCTCCGAGTCCGCACACCCAAGCTGAACGAAGGCGAGAAGCCGCCGCAATCCGGCTGGCCCCTCCTGGTCTTCAGCCACGGCGCCGGCGGCTCGCGCGACGCCTTCGGCGACCTCCAGGACCTCCTCACCTCCCACGGTTACATCTGCATCTCCCCAACTCACTCCGACTCCCTTGCCCTCGCCCGCCAGAAGCGGGCCGCCGACGGCCCCACCGCCCGCGAGCTCGCCACCACCGAGGGCCGCCGCAAGCTGCGCAACAGCGTCAAGCTGAGCGAGCGCGTCGCCGACTGCACGCTCATCCTCGACAAGGCCGCGGACATCTCCGCCCTCGTCGAGAAAGCCGGTGGCACCCCCTTCACGGTTGACATGCAGAAGGTCGCCGTCGCTGGCCACTCCGCCGGCGCGTTCACCGCCCAGCTCTGCGCCGGGGTCAAAGTCCGTGGCGTGTCCGTCGGCAAAACCGGCCAAGGCCTCATCAGCATCGGCGATGACCGTTTCAAGGCCGCGGTGATCATCTCCGGCCAGGGCACCGCCTCCCTCGCGCTCGCCGAGTCCTCCTGGGACGCGGTCAAAGTCCCGCTGCTCGTCTTCAGCGGCTCGCTCGACGGCTCGCCCGAAGGCATGGGCAACGAAACCCCCGCCACCCGCCGCCACCCCTTCGAGAAGTCACGCGGCACCACCAACGGCGGCCCACCGGCGTACCTCCTCTACATCGAGGGCGCGACCCACGGCGCCTACCAGGGCAAGCCCGGCGCCGGCGACCGCCTCAACAAGGCCGACGACAAGCCCACCCCCGCATCAGACGTGGGCGCCGCCACCAACGCCGCCGTGCTCACCTTCCTCAACGCCCACCTGCGCGACGATGCAGAGTCACTCAAAACCCTCAACAACGACACCCTCGCACGCACGATCCCCGGCAAAGTCGAGTACCAGCGGAAGTAGTTGTGGCTCAAAGCCCCATCAAACTCCCCCTTCGCGCCTTCGTGCATCTCTTCGCGATCTTCGCGTTAAGAACTGCTCCCTTCAGATCCGTGCCTCAAGCGCAAGCTCTTCCTTCAGCGCCGCCGCGAGGTACTCGTACTGCTCCACCGAGTTGTACAGCTGCGCCGAGATCCTGATGAACCGCTCGGGCTTGCCCGCCAGCCCCCACACCGGCACCTGGATGCGGTGCTTCTCCAGCAGCGCATCCTGCAGCGCGTCGTGGTACCTGCTCGGCCGCTGCCTCAGCCGCTCCATGCGGGCGGCGTCGAACAACGGCAGCACCAGCGTGCAGATCGACCCGATCATCGAGTCCGGCGCCGGCGGCTCCATCCCCACCGCGCGGCACAGGACCTCGCGCCCCTTGAGCACCAGCTCCCGGTTCCGCCGCATCACCTCCGCGAACCCGCCCGGCAGAAGGGAGGACATGAGGCCAATCGCGTCCTTGACCGCGTAGAACATCGTGTAATCGCTGGTGCCCACGTAGTCGAACTCGGTCAGGAACTGCGCCCGCCCCGGCCGCGGCTTCTCGGCGTTGTTGCTCAGGATCACCGGCCGCACGTCGTCGCGCAGCTCGGGCCGCACGTACAGGAACGCCGAGCCCTTGGGCGAGCACACCCACTTGTGCAGATTCGCCGTGTAGCACGTTGGGTTCATGCGCTGGAGGTTGAGGGCCGCCACCATGCCCGGCGCGTGCGCCCCGTCGACGATCGACGCGATGCCGCGCCGGTTGAGCTCCTCGACGAGCGGCTCCACCGGCAGCACCAGCCCCGTCGGGCTGGTCACGTGCGACACCAGCACCGCCTTGGTCTTGTCCGTCACGCGCGACAGGATCGCGTCCAGCGCCTGCCCCGGGCTGGAGATCGGGAACGGGATCTCGGCGACAACAACCTTCGCCCCGGCCTTCGCGGCGATGGCCCGCAGGTTGTTCTGGCACGCGGGGTACTCGTGCGTGTTGGTGAGCACCTCGTCGCCCGGCATCAGGTGGAGGTTGTGGAGGGCCGTCGCGACGCCGATCGTGGCGTTGTACACGGGCGCGATGCAGTCCCAGCGGGCGTGCACGAACCCGCCCAGCGCCCGGCGCGAGTCGTCCATCAGCCCCCAATGCTGGTTGACGAAAAAGTCCACCGGCTCCCGCTCCAGCCGCTCGCGGTACGCGGTCTGCGCCGCCATCACCGCCCGCGGCGTGCCGCCGAAGCTGCCGTGGTTGAGGAACACGATCGACGGGTCGTGGGCCCAATGCTCGGCGAACGCAGATGGGCGGGGGAGCGAACGGATGGGCGTGGTGGTGGGCGTGCTGGTGGTGCTCACACGCTTAGAGTAGCGGCCCGTGAGCATTGCCCCGACACAGCCCGCGAAGCCCGCACCGCTGCCCGTTCCGCTCTGGCGGAAGGTGCTGTTCATCGGCGCCGCCGCGGCGGTTGTCACGCCCTGGCGGCTGCTGCCCGAGCCGCTCTCGCGCGTGGGCGAGGTCATGTCGCCGCAGGCGGCGCTGATCGCCGGCATCGTGCTCGCCCTCGCGGGGCTCACGGCCTTCGAGGGCCAGAGCAAAAAGCTGTCGCGCGTGCTCATCCAGGTCTGCGTCGTGCTGCTCGGCCTGCGGCTGGACCTGCGCGACATGTGGGCGGAGCTGACGCACGGAGGGCTGCTGGCCATCGCCACCGTGTTTGGCACGCTCGCGGTCGGCCTGCTGCTGGGGCGGCTCCTGAGCACCGGGCGCGAGGTGTCGCTGCTGGTGTCCTCTGGCACCGCCATCTGCGGCGGCTCGGCCATCGCGGCCGTGGGGTCGTCGATCGGCGCGAGCAGCTCAGCGATGGCGGTGTCGACCGCGGCCATCTTCGTGCTCAACGCGGTGGGGCTGTTCGTGCTGCCCGCGGTGGGGCACCACTTCGGCCTGACCGATCAGCAGTTCGGCGCGTGGGCGGGCATCTCGCTGCACGACATCGCGTCGGTCGCCGGCGCCGGCAAGGCGTACGTGGGCAGCGACGGCGGCGGGGCCGCGGCGGACACCGCCATGATTGTCAAGCTGACGCGGGTGATTTGGATTACGCCCATTGCGCTGGGGGCGCGGGCGTTGATCGCGCGGTCGCAGGCCGCGGCGGGCGTTCCCGGGACGAAGGCGCCCTTCCCGTGGTTCATCATCGGGTTCCTGGCGGCGAGCGCGGTGCGGACCTTCGTGCCAGAGGTCGCCGATCACGAGAAGACGATCGGCGTGGTGGCGGGGCACGGCTTCCAGCTCGCGCTGTTCCTCATCGGAGCGGGGCTGAGCGTGAAGGCGCTGAAGACGGTGGGGTGGCGGGCCCTTGTGCAGGCCGCGGCGCTGTGGGTGATCGTGTCGGCGGTAAGCCTGTGGGCGGTGAGGGCGACGCAATGAGCAAGCAAGAGCCGCCGCGGAGCGGCGGGGTACCCAAGTGGTTTGATGCGCACCTCGACCTCGCGTACCTCGCCGTGCTCGGGCGTGACATGCTCGCAGATCCGGCGAGCGCGGGTGGGCCGGACCTGCCGGGGTGCGTGACGCTGCCGTCGCTGCGCGATGGGGGAGTCACTGCGTGCCTGGGGACGGTGTTCACCGAGCTCGGGGCGGAGCACGCGGCGGGGTACAAGGACGCGGAGTGCGCGCACCGCGCGGGGCTCCGGCAGATCGAGGTGTATCAGGCTTGGGAGCAGGGTGGGCAGGTGGAGCTGCTGTTGTCGGGCGGTTCACAAAGACCGCCGCGGAGCGGCGGGGTACCCAGTGCGATCAAGTCGCCTGACATCGGCATCCTCGTCGAGGGCGCGGACCCGATCAGCGATCCGGACGAGCTGTCGTGGTGGGTGGAGCAGGGCGTGGTCGCGGTGGGGCTCGCGTGGGCGAAGGGCTCGCGGTACGCGGGGGGCAACACGCAGCAGGAGGGGCTCACCGATATCGGGCGGGCCCTGATCGCGGAGATGGACCGCCTCGACGTGACGCACGACGTGTCGCACCTGTCGGACCGCGCGTTCGCCGAGTTGATGGACCTCGCCCGCGGGTCGGTGATGGCGAGCCACAGCAACTGCCGCGCGTTGATCGATGAGGATGGACAGGGGCCGACGCAGCGGCACCTCACCGACGCCCAGATCAGGGCCGTGGTGCAGCGCGGCGGCATGATCGGCCTGAACCTTTATTCACCCTTCCTGATCCGCGGCGGGCGGCGCGACCGGCGGGCGACCATCTCCGAAGCCGTCGACCATGTGGAGCACGTGTGCATGATGGCCGGGGGCCGGTCCAACGTCGGGCTGGGCAGCGACATGGACGGGGGGTTCAGCGCCGCCAAGTTGCCCGAGGGCATCGACTTACCGCGCGACCTCGTCAGGCTCGCCGAGGAGCTGGCCCGGCGCGGCTGGTCCGACGCCGACATTCAGGCGTTTGCCTGGGGCAACTGGGCGCGGTTCTGGGGAATCCCGTGAACGCTTCGGGTCCGAACTTCTCTTAAGGATGAGGCCGTAGAGTCACCCGGTCGGACAAAGGACTGAACGCCCGAGATGTACCAAGCTCTCCTGACACGCCGGTATCTGTTCAGCAAGATCATGCCGCTGCTCGCGGCGGTGGCGGTGATGCTGTGCACCACGATGGTGCTGGTCACCTGGTCGGTGATGGGCGGGTTCCTGAACATGCTCATCGGGACCGGCCGCACGCTCACGGGCGACGTGACGGTGATGTGGCCGACGACCGGGTTCCGGCATTACGAGGACCTGATCAAGCGGCTGGAGGCCGACCCGCTGGTGGCGGCCGCGGCGCCGATGATCGAGACGCCGGGCATGATCAACCTGCCCGGGGGGCGGACCGAGTGGATCATGGTGCGCGGCATTGATGGTCCGAGCTTCGCGCGGGTGACGGAGTACGCTGACATCCTGTGGTGGAAGCCGCTCGACAAACCGCTGCCCAAGGACAAGCTGAAGCTGGACGAGCGGCTGCACACGACCATGCTCGGTAAGGGGTGGGAGGATGTCTTCGAGAACGGCCTGCACTTGAAGCGGCCGAACCCAGAGACAGGTGTTGACGAAGCGGCGGCCGTGCTTGGGATCGAGGTGACCAAGTTCAATAAGCGTGAGATCGGGGGCTTCTATACGCCCTACAAGCCGCTGATCCGCACGCCGGACGGAAAGATCCGCAACGAGATGATCTTCATGCCCGCAAACGGGCGGGTGACGATCAACGTGCTTCCAACCGACCCAACGGGCAAGGGCGTGGAGACCGCGACGGCGGTGCTGCCGGTCGCGAACGAGTTCCAGTCGGGCCTGTACGAGGCCGACAACAAGACCGTTTTCGTGCGTCTGGACGTGCTGCAGCGGATGCTTCGGATGCAGCCGTACACGTCAGCGGAGCCGCCACCCCTGAGTGGTGAAGAGACGTTCGCGACGGGCGAGCAGGCAGAGGCTCTGCAGGTGCCGGGGCGTGTCACGCACGTGCTGGTCAAGGGCAAGGGCGCGGAGAGCGATGCGAGCGAACTGAAGAAGAGGGTGCAGCAGGTCTACGCGGAGTTTGAGGCGACGCACCGCGGGCAGGTGCCGCCCGACCCGGAGATCCGCACCTGGCGCGAGCAGAACGCTATGTTCATCGGCGCGGTAGAGAAGGAGACCGCGCTGGTGATGTTCCTGTTCTGCATGATCTCGGCGGTGGCGGTGGTGCTGATCCTGGCGATCTTCTGGTCGATGGTGGCGGAGAAGACCAAGGACATCGGCATCCTGCGGGCAATGGGCGCGTCGAAGTTGGGCGTGGCGTGGGTGTGGATCCGATACGGGCTGGTGATCGGCGTCGTGGGCGGGCTGCTCGGCGGGCTCACGGCGTTCCTTATCGTGCACAACATCAACCCCATCCACGAGTGGATGGGGCGGGCCCTTGACATCCAGATCTGGGACCCACGCGTGTACTACTTCACGACGATCCCCAACAAGATCGACCCCACGCACGCGGCCATTGTGGTGATCGGGTTCATCCTGGCGAGCGGCGTGGGGGCGGTGGTGCCGGCAACGAGGGCCGCGCTGCTGCACCCGGTGCGGGCGCTGCGGTTTGAGTAGCTTCGAGCAAGGATGAGCGAGTGACGACGACCGCGACCATGACCGACTCTTCAAGCCCACTGCGGGGCGGCGCGCCGCTGATGCGAGTGGAGAATCTGGTCAAGACCTACCACCTCGGGCGGATCGACGTGCCGGTGCTGCGCGGCGTGTCCCTGGCGATCCACACGGGCGAGTTCGTGGCGATCCTGGGGGCCTCGGGCTCGGGCAAGTCGACGCTGCTGCACCTGCTGGGCGGGCTTGACCGCCCCGACCGGCCGCTGCAGGGGACCATCGAGTACGACGGGCGGGCGCTGCACGAGATGTCGTCGGGAGAGTTGGACAAGTACCGCAATCAGGATGTCGGCTTCGTGTTCCAGTTCTACCACCTGCTGCCCGAGCTGACGGTGGTGGAGAACGTGCTGCTGGGGCCGATGATCCGCTACGGGCGGCTGGGGTACATGGCGCGGGCGGGCTCCCTGCGGAAAGACGCGGAGGAGCTGCTGAACACCGTGGGTCTGGGCCATCGGCTGCGGCACCGGCCGGCGGAGCTTTCGGGGGGCGAGCGGCAGCGGGTGGCGATCGCGCGGGCGTTGATCAACAAGCCGCGCCTGCTGCTGGCGGACGAGCCGACGGGCAACCTGGATCATGTCACGGGCGGCAAGATCCTGGACATGCTGATGGAGATCCGGCGGCAGCGGCACCAGACGATGGTGGTGGTGACGCACGACGAAGAGACGGCCAAGCGGGCCGACAGGGTCATCCGCCTCATGGACGGGCGGGTGGTGCAGGGATAAAACCTTGGCGGGGGATGCAGTTGCTAACCGCCACGCTAACCCCTTGTCCGCACTGGCCCTGATCGGGGGCCCTCCTCAGGTGGGACCCGCGGGCGCGGTTTTGGTACCATCCCCTCCGGAGTTTGAGCTCACCCGTGACCACCGCCGCGACCAAGCCCATGAGCATCCCCAGCGCCATCACCCTGACCGGTCTGGCCGGTGTGCCCGTGCCCGTGGAGGTGGGGGATACCGGGACGGGTCACCCGATCGTGTTCCTGCACGGGCTGGTGGGGCTGAATGATCACTGGGAGGACGTCGTCGAGCGCCTGAAGGGCGGTGCGCGGTGCATCCTGCTGGAGCTGCCGCTGCTGGGGCTGACGGGCGACGACTGCTCGATCCACGGCGCGGTGGCGCTGACGATCAAGTTCCTCGAACAGCACGTGCGCGAGCCGGCGACGCTGGTGGGCAACTCCTTCGGCGGGCACGTGGCCCTGCGGATCGCCATCGAGCGGCCGGACCTGGTGCGCGGCCTGGTGCTGGCGGGGGCCAGCGGGCTGATCGAAAAGACGATGGTGAAGGGGGCGCCGGTGCGGCCCAGCCGCGAGTGGCTGCAGGAGAAGATCGGCGAGCTGTTCTACGACCGCTCCAAGATGGACCCGGGCGACGTGGACCGGGCGTACACCGAGCTGACGCAGCGTGGGCACGCGCGGGCGATGGTGAAGCTTTCGAAGTCGGCGCGCCACAACCACCTGGGGGACCAGATCCACACGATCAAGGCCCCGACGCTGATCATCTGGGGCAAGCAGGACGTGGTGACGCCGCCGGAAGCGTGCCACGAGTTCGCGGCCAAGATCCGCGACACCCGCGTGGTGTGGTTCGACAAGTGCGGGCACGCGCCGATGCTCGAGTGCCCGGTGGACTTCAGCGAGGCGCTCCGCAGCTTCGTGGCCGAGCTTGATCGGCGAGCGAGCGTCTAACAGGGACATCAGAAGATGGCATGGACGTCCATCGTCGGGGCCGGCCTGAGCGTGGGGCTGCGGCGGCGCGCCAAGCTGCTGAGCAACACCCGCCACTGGCAGCGCAACTCCGCCGGCATCCAGGTGGCGCAGCTGCGGAACCTGCTGCGCGAGGCGAAGAACACGGTGTTCGGCAGACTGCACGGCTTCGGCAAGCTGCTGGAGCTGGACACGCCGGAGCTGGTGGCGGCGTACCGCAAGGAAGTGCCGGTGCAGGACTGGTACGCGTTCCGCGAGCACATCGCGCGGATGCGCGAGGGCGGGGAGCCGGACGTCTTGTGGCCGGGGCTGGTGAGAGACTTCGCGCAGACCAGCGGGACGACCGCGGGGGACAAGTTCATCCCTGTGAGCGAGAAGATGCTGAGGAGCAACTTCCTCGCGTCGCTGGACATCTTCGCCAACCTGATGCGGTTCGGGGTGTCGATGCCGTCGATGCTGGCGGGCAAGAGCCTGTTCCTGGGCGGGTCGACGGACCTGTCCACGAACGAGAAGGGCGTGCGCACGGGCGACCTCTCGGGGATCGTGACGCCGCTGATCAAGTGGCCGCTGAGCGAGATCTACCTGCCGGGGCCGCAGATCGCGCTGATGAGCCACTGGCCCAGCAAGATCGAGGCGATGGCCAAGCGGTGCCTCTCTGAGGACGTGCGGATGGTCAGCGGCATGTGCTCGTGGGGGCTGGTGCTGATGGAGCGGGTGATGCAGATGGCCCGCGAGCAGGGGCGGAAGGTGTCGACCATCCGCGATGTGTGGCCCAACTTCAGCGTGTTCGTGCACGGCGGGGTGAAGTACGCGCCGTTCGATCCGCGCATGCGGCAGATCTACTCGGGCGCGCCCGATGGGGCGGACATCCCGTACCGGCTGGAGCTCTACCCGGCGAGCGAGGGGTTTGTCGCGATCCAGGACACGCGCGGCGACCCTGGGCTGCGGTTGAACGCGGACCAGTTCAACTTCTTCGAGTTCGTGCCGCTGGAGGCGATCAATGAGCCCGACCCGCCGGCCTTCACGTGCGAGGCGGTGGAGAAGGGGCAGCGGTACGTGGTGGTGATGAGCACGTGCGCGGGGCTGTGGCGGTACGTGCTGGGGGATGTGGTGGAGTTCGACACGGTTCCCGACCGGCTGCCGAGCGCGGGCGGGGGGGGCGGTGATGGGCCGTGCAGGATGCGGATCGTGGGGCGGCACCGGCACTTCATCAACGCGTTCGGCGAGAACCTGATCGTGGAGCACATCGAGAACGCGGTGGCGGAGGCCGCGCGGGCGGCGGGGGTGGTGGTGGGGGAGTTCACGGCGGCGCCGGTGTACCCGGGCGAGGGTCGGCGGGCGGGGCTGGAGCTGCTGGTGGAGGGGCTGCCCGCGGCGGCCGTGGGCGCGTTCGGCACAGCGTTCGACGAAAGTCTTAAGCGGCAGAACGTGGACTACACGACCAAGCGGACGGATGGCCTGGGAATGGTGGAGCCGACGATCACGCCGGTGGCGGCAGGGACCTTTCATCGGTGGCTGGAGAGCCGCGGCAAGCTGGGCGGGCAGCACAAGTGCCCGCGGTGCGCGAACTCGCGGGAGCTGATCGAGCAGGTGCGGATAGTGGCGGGGGTGTAGTTCCGGTGCCGGTATCGAGCTGATAGGATGACCGGATGGACCGCGAGTTTGATATTGAGGCGACGTACGACGGTGGCGTGTTCCGGCCCGAGGAGCCGGTGTCGCTGCCTAATCGGGCGCGGGTGCGGCTGACTGTGCATGAGGAAGGTGGTGGACCCACCATCGTCTACCCCGACCCTGAAGAGGCTCGGAGAGCGCGCGAGTTGTGGAAGTCCTTCGCCGAGAAGGGAATCCTCGACCTCGGGGGACGTCCGCTGACCCGTGACGAGATGCATGAACGCGGTTGACACAAACATCTTTGTTTACTCGATCAGCACCGATGATCCGGCACGCCGAGCGGAGGCGACGGCGCTCATCGAGTCCTTGGACCCAACCCAAACCTTGCTGCTGTGGTAAGTGGCGTCAGAGTTCACGGCTACAGCAATCAAGTATGCTCGGCAGGGAAGGCTGCGGGGCAAGCTTGAGGATGCCGTCAGGTCTGTTCACGGACAGTTTCCCCTGACGATCCCTCGACCTGCCGTACTGGCCAGGGCACTTGAGATACACCTTCGGTATCAGGTTTCTTACTGGGATGCCGCGTTGATCGCCGCGTGCAGCGACGCCGGTGTGAAGGTTCTTTACTCTGAAGATATTCAGAGCGCTCCAGTCATCGAGGGCGTGAAGATCATCAACCCGTTCGGCCCATAGACGCCTGCGACCGCACGATCGGTCGCGATTCAGGCCGTACTCACCCGCCCCCTCGCCCACGCCGCTCATCATCTCCGTGCGTGGAGGGACGCGCGTCGGCGACGCGCGGCGGGGAAACTCTGTATGCACGGCAGCCGCGACGGCTTCGAAGAGGGTGTGTGTGAGCAGCTGGTGTCGAGCGCGGGGGGCGTGCTGGACCAGTGCGAGGGGTTGATCCGCGCGATGCCCGAGGGGGTGTTCGGGGCCGAGTCGCGGGCGATCCGCGGCGGCACCTTCGGCAAGCACCTCCGCCACACGCTCGACCACTTCCACGCGGCTCTCGCCGTGGTGGGGATGATCGGGCCCGACCCCGACAGCGAGGACGTGATCGACTACGACCACCGGCGGCGGAACACGCCGATCGAGAACGACAAGCACCTGGCGCTGGACGCGATCGACGAGCTGCGGATCCGGCTCGCGGGCGCGGCCAGCGAGGGGCTGTGCCGGCCGGTGCGGGTGCGGGTGATGATCGACGGGGATGGGGCGGAGGTGGAGCTGGCCAGCACGCTGGGGCGGGAGCTGGCGTTCGCGACGCACCACGCCGTGCACCACATGGCGATGATGAAGGCGATCGCGCAGGAGTTTGGCGTGGAGGCGGACGACGCGTTCGGCAAAGCGCCGTCGACAGTGCACGCGGAGCGCGGGCGGGCGGCCTGAGGCCAACTGACACCAATCACCTTCAGCGAGCGAAGACACTGGCATGTGCACGCTGACCTTCATCACGACCGAGAGCGCGGGCAACCCGCCGGGGCTGCGCGTGGTCATGAACCGCGACGAGCTGCGGACGCGGCCTGAGGCGCTGGCGCCGCGGTGGAGAGAGTTGAGCGGGGGCACGCGGGCGATCTGGCCGACGGACCCGGTGGGCGGCGGCACGTGGATCGCGGCCAGCAGCACGGGGCTGGTGCTGTGCGTGCTGAACCTGAACCTGGAGCCGCCGCCGCGTTTGCCGGAGGGCTTGATCTCGCGCGGGCAGCTGATCCCGCGGTTGGTGGAGGCGCCGACGACGGCGCACCTGCTGGAGTCTTTGCGGCGGACGGACCTGTCGCTGTTCGCGCCGTTCCGGCTCATTGTGGCGCCGCGCCCGACCGAGCACGAGGAGGGGCTGTGGGAGTGCCGGTGGGACCGGCAGCACCTGACCACGCACCGGCACCCGCGGTTCCCGGTGTGCTTCGTGAGTTCGGGGCTGGGGGACAAAGTGGTGGGCCCTCGGCTGGAGATGTTCAAGCGGCTGCTGGCGGTGCTGCCGACGCCCGCGGTGCAGGACCGGTTCCATCTGCACACCTGGCCGGGGCATGAGGATGTCAGCGTGATGATGTCGCGCAAGGAAGCGCGGACGGTGTCGATCACGACGGTGGAGGTGGGCGGGCCGGTGGAGGAGCCGAGCATCCGCATGATCTACAGGCCGATCGCTGACGCGTCGGTGCAGAAGCGCTCGCACGGGACGCCGCTGGCGGTCATCGCGCACGAGCGCTAAACTCTGCTCACTGGGGAGTCTCGGCGCGTTTGGTGGGTGTCAGGCTATGGGCCTCGCTCCGCCGGGCGTGCCTGTGGAGTGAGCGAGGCATGACCGAACTGGTCCTGCGGACAGCCCGGCCGGCCTCGATCCCCGCGCTGCTGAATCCGGTTTCGATGTGGGCCAACCTGTGGGGCCGGCGTGACCTGATCCGCCAGTTCGCGGTGCGGTACTTCCTGGCGCGGCACCGGGGGACGTACCTGGGCCTGTTCTGGGCGCTGCTGTTCCCGCTGGTCCTGCTGGCGGTGTACACGTTCATCTTCAACTTCGTGTTCAGCGGGCGGACGCTGCACCAGGTGCCCGATGGGCTGGGCGGGCTGGTGACCGAGACGCGCAGCCAGTACGCGGTGATGCTGTTCCTGGGGCTGACGGTGTACGGGGTGTTCAGTGAGAGCGTGGTGCGCTCGGCGGGGCTGGTGCTGGACAACCCCAACTACGTGAAGAAGGTGGTGTTCCCGCTGGAGGTGCTGCCGGTGTCGGCGCTGCTGAGCGCGCTGATGTTCAGCGCGTTCGGGCTGACGTTGACGCTGGTGGGGACGCTGGTGTTCTACCCGAAGGTGTACTGGACGGTTCTGCTGCTGCCTGTGGTGGTGCTGCCGCTGCTGGCGCTGGGGCTTGGGCTGGCGTGGTTCATCGCGTCGCTCGCGGTGTTCGTGCGCGATGTGGGGAACATCGTGGCGATCGTGGTGGGGCAGCTGCTGTTCTTCCTGACGCCGATCTTCTACAGGCCCGCGGACCTGGGGAAGTGGGCGTGGCTGGCGGACCTCAACCCAATCGGCGTGGTTGTGAACGCGGCGCGGCAGGTGGTGCTGTACGGGCAGGCGCCCGATTGGCGGGGGCTGGGGCTGGCGATGGCGCTGGGGCTGTGCGTGATGCAGCTGGGCTACGCGTGGTTCATGAAGAGCAAGCGGGGGTTTGCGGATGTCCTCTGAGACGCTGGCCGAGCCCGCGGTGCAGACTTCGCAGGTGGAGGCGAAGCCGCAGGCCGTGCACGCGCCGATGCTGGGGCGCAGCGAGCAGGAGCAGCCGGTCATCGCGGTGCGGGATGTGGGGAAGCTGTACCACGTGTACGACCGGCCGCAGGATCGGCTGAAGCAGGCGCTGCTGCGCTGGCGGCGGAAGAAGTACTACCGCGACTTCTGGGCCCTCAAGGGCGTGTCGTTCGAGGTGCTGCGGGGGGAGGCGGTGGGCATTCTGGGCCGCAACGGCGCGGGCAAGAGCACGCTGCTGCAGATCATCGCGGGGACGATGTCGCCGACCATCGGCGAGGTGGCGGTGCGCGGGCGCGTCGCGGCCATGCTGGAGCTGGGCGCGGGGTTCAACCCCGAGTTCACCGGGCGCGAGAACGTGTACCTGGGCGGAGCGATCCTCGGCATCACCCGAGCGGAGATGGATGCGCGGTTTGACAACATCGCCGCGTTCGCGGACATCGGCGAGTTCCTCGAGCAGCCGATCAAGACGTACAGCAGCGGCATGGCGGCGCGGCTGGCGTTCGCGGTGGCGTTCAGCGTCGACCCTGACCTGATGATTGTGGACGAGATCCTGGCGGTGGGGGACATCGGGTTCCAGCAGAAGTGCGTGGCACGCCTGCGGCAGCTGCGCGACAACGGGCTGACGATGTTGTTCGTGAGCCACTCGCCCGATGCGGTGCGGAGCATCTGCCAGAAGGGGCTGTTCCTCAACCACGGGCAGACGGTGTACTACGGCCCGGCGGAGCGGGCGACGGACCTCTACCTCAGCCACATCCGCGAGAGCACCAACCAGGAGGCGCTGAAGACCGAGGCTGGCCTGGGTGGACCGGTCCGCGTCGCTTCGCAGGTGAAGGGGCAGCTGCGGTACGGCACGGGGCACGTGCAGATCGAGAAGGTCGAGGTGCTCTCGGCGGCGGGCGAGCCCTGCCGCGCGTTCGAGCTGGGGGACGCGGTCACGATCGAGGCGGTGCTTCACAGCCAGATCGAGGCGAAGGACCTGTCGGTGAGTTTCCTGGTGCGGGACATGACGGGCGTGGACGTGATGGGCACGACGACGTTCGATGAGAAGGTCTCGGCGCCCGCGGTTCGGCCCGACGGGCGGCTTGTGGTACGATTCACCTTCGAGAACCGCCTGCGGGCGGGGAACTACGGCATCTGCCTGGCGGTAACACGGGTTTCGCGCAAGGACTATTCGGACGTGGTGCTCTTTGATCAGGTCGACGGCTGCGCAGGGTTCGTGGTGGTGCCCAACCCCGAGCGGCCGGTGCACTACAAGTTCCACCAGCCGGTGAGCGTGGAGTGGAAGGGCGTGGGGCCGGCCGCGGGGGACGCGTAAGTGGGGGAGGCCGCGATCCAGCCCGGGCAGAGCAGCAGCGGCCAAGGCGCCGGCGAGCGCCCGCGCGTGGACCCCAACTACCAGTACTGGCGCGACCACGGCCACGAGTGGGTGGAGCACTACGACCTTCGCAAGACGCGGATGGTGCTGTACCACATCCAGGAGCTGATGCTCACGTCGTACATCGAGCACCACGCGAGCGCGATGGCGGCGAGGGAGGCGCGCCCGCTGCGCGTGCTGGAGTTCGGGTGCGGCGTGGGTCGGCACCTGCGGAACCTTTCCAAGCTGCCCAACACCGACATCCACGGCTACGACCAGAGCCGCTCGATGGCGGAGGGAGCCCTGCGCTGGGCCGAGCGCGGATGGTTCGATGAGCACATCCACATCGGCCTGCCCACGGGCCGGCTGCCGTTCGAGGATGGCGCGTTCGACATCGTGTACTCGGCGGAGGTGCTGGTGCACGTGCGGCCCGAGCACCTCGAGGGGATTCTGTCGGAGATGCTGCGGGTCAGCCGCGGGCAGGTGCTGCACCTGGAGACGAGCCCCGACTTCCCGCTGGTGAGCGGGGAGCACAGCGGCTGCTGGCGGCACGACCTGCCGGCGTCGTACCGGAGGCTGGGGCGCGAGTGCGAGGTGCTGGCACGGGGGTACGAGTGCCACACGCCGTTCCGCGTTGTCGTGGGGCAGCCGCCGGTGTGGACGTGGCCCGAGCAGATGATCGCGATGTACCGGCGGCTGGAGCGCGACATCGACGCGGGGTTTACCGCACTCGACGGCAGCGCGGCGACCAAGGACGCGACGATCGCGGCGCAAACGGTGCAGCTGGCAGAGACCACGAGGAAGCTGGCAGCTACAAGCAGCGAGCTTGCCCTCACGAAGTCATCGCTGGAGACCGAGCAGGGGCGGAAGCGGTACCTCGAGGGCGAGAACCAGGCCCTGCGAGGGCAGTACGCGGAGATGTCCGCGGCGCGCGACGCGGCCCTGGCCGAGGTTTCCGCGCTGCAGAACCTTCTCGCCCGCGTGCAGGCGGGCTGGGAGGCAGACCGGGCGCACGTCATGCAGCTGCTAGACCAGCGGCGGCGGTTCATCGAGCAGGTTTCACGAACCCTGGAAGGGGCGGGCACGCCGCGTGACCAGGGCGTTTGAGGAGGTCGTTTGGGCACGAGCAACTGGCAGCAGATTCCCTTCTGCATCGACGCGCTGATGAAGATCGAGCCGCGGCGCGTGCTGGATATCGGCGTGGGCTTCGGGCGGTGGGGGATGATCGTCCGCGAGTTCTGCGATGTGTGGTTCAGCCGCGTGTTCCGCGACCAGTGGCAGGTGCACGTGGAGGGCGTGGAGGCGTTCCCCAAGAGCATCACCGATTACCACCACCAGTTCTACAACCAGATCCACCTGGGCGACGCGGCCAAGCTCATTCCGACGCTGCCGGGGCCGTGGAGCGTGACGATCTACGGCGACGTGCTGGAGCACTTCACCAAGGAGAAGGCGCACGAGCTGCTGAGCTACAGCCTTGAGCACTCGGACTACGTGCTGGTGAACATCCCCATCGGCGAGGAGCACCCGCAGGGGGACGCGTACGGCAACGAGTTCGAGCGGCACCTGAGCAGCTGGGACCCCGCGGACTTCGTGCCCTTTGGCCTGTGCCGGCACGCGCTGTTCAAGGACTACATCGGGCGGGACTACGGCAGCTTCATCCTGTCGAAGAACGATCCCAGGAACCTGCGGGAATCGCTGTTTTCGCAGGCCGCGACGTACGCGAGCCAGACGAGCGGCGCCGACGACCTCGAGCTCAGCGTGATCGCACGCCGGATCGAGGAGCAGCGGTTTGAGCTCGAGTTCCTCAAGAAGAGCGGGAGCTACCGCTTCGCCAGGCGCGTGCGGGAGCACCCGCTGGTGCGGCGGCTGGTGGAGTGGAAGCTGGGGGACCGCAACCTGCTGACGATCAGGCCGCTGCCGCTGGACGGCGGCAGGAGCGCGGAGGCGTGGGTGCTGAGTGTGCATGCGCACGCGTCGGAGCCGGCGCTGCCGTGGGAGTACGTGCGGACCAGCGGGTTCAAGGCGGTGGAGTCGAAGTTCTCCGCGCACGGGACGTGCTACATGCACAGCCGTCAGGACGAGGGCGGCGCGCCCGGCGAGCTGAGGGTGCGCACCACCAGCGACCCGGCGGTGCGGTTCATGACGCACGTGGGCAGCACGCGGGTGCAGGTCACGTTCAACGGGCGCAGCGAGATCATCAACCTGCGGAACCAGGAGCCGGTGGACCTGATCGTGTACCCCGGGCGCACGCCGATGGTGCCGCGGCCAGCGTCCGCGAAAACGACCGCGACCACCGCGCAGGCGAAAGTGGCCGCACCCGAGCCCGTGGGCGCGGCGTAAGGTCTAGCGCGGCGCAGGACGTGGCCGCGTGCGAACTGGGGTGACTGTTTGGACCGCCTTGCAGAATCAAAGTTCGGGCTGGAAACGCTGGGCCGCTCATCGGAGTTCAGGCTGGGCATGCTCGCGCGCCGCACGGGGCTGCTGTCGCTGGCGAGCTGGCTAAAGCACGGGTCGAAGAACCGCCTGACGCTGCGGGTGGAGGGGGCGCAGGGCGAGGTCACGATCCAGTCGATCCACTCGCGCCCGCACGAGCCCTCGCTGCCGTGGCTGGTGATCGATGCGCCCGAGGGGCGGCTGCACGACTGCCACGGCGGGGCGTACGGGAAGGTGCTGCGGCTGCCCGCGGGGGCGACGCTCAGGGCGCAGGTGTCGGGCGAGCCCGCGGTGATCATCCGGCACAACTGCAACCCGGCGCGTCTGCGGGTGAGCCTGAACGGGCGCGAGGAGATGATCGACCTGCCGCCCGGCGAGGGGGTGTGCACCATCCTGCCGGCGCGGACGCCGATGCACGAGGGCGCGCGGACGAGGCCGATCCCGCCGGCGACGGAGTTCCAGAAGGCGTTCATGGAGGAGACGCGCCGGCTGAAGCAGACGGTGGTGGCGGTGCACACGCCGCGGTGGCTGGGGGTTTCGCACTCGACGCGCACGCTGTTCGAGCGGTGCTACCCGGTGCCCAACACGCCGGATGAGTGGCCCAGCGATCTGAGGGATGAGGACCTGGAGCGGCACGCGGAGACGCTGCTGGAGGCGGGGGCGCGGCACGTGATCTTCTCGGGTGGCGACGAGGCGCACTTCCGTCTCATGCAGGCGCTGCGGCGGCGGGATGAGTCGCTGCGGTTTGACCTGGTGTTCCACGGCAACTTCACGCAGCTGAGCGACCGGTACACGTACTCGATCTTCACGATGTGGGCGGACGCCGCGAGGGAGGGGCTGATCCGCGAGTTCGTGACGGTGAAGAAGGGGGCGGAGGAGGTGCTGCGGGCGGCGGGCATCCCGTCGCGGCACCTGGTGAACTATGTGCCTGGGGAGGTGCTGCCGCCGCCGCGTGTTGAGGGTGATGGCCGGCACGTGGGCGTGTGGTTCTCGGGGGTGACGAACAAGAGCGCGAACCCGATTCTGGCCGCGGCGGCGGTTATCCCCGGGGCGGTGCTGCACAGCGCGGGGCTGGGCAAGCAGTGCGACGAGCTGGCGAAGCAGCTGCGGCTGAGCCGCGGGTTCTGCAGCGAGACAACGATCCCCAAGGCGGAGCTGGAGCAGCGGATCCGCCAGACGCACGTGAGCCTGTACGTGACGAGCGCGGAGTGCAGCCCGATGCTGCCGCTGGAGTCGATGCAGCTGGGGGTGCCGTGCCTGATCGGGCCCTGCTGCCACCTGTTCGAGGACAACGCGTTCCTGCACGAGCGGCTGGTGGTGCCGTACCCGGACCGGCCCGAGGTGATCGCGCGGTACGCGGTGCGCGCGATCGAGGAGCGGGAGGCGATCATTGCAGAGTGGGCGCGGCATGCGCCGCAGTACAATGCCCACGCGCAGGAGCTTGTGCGGCGTTTCCTGCGTGGGGAACCCGCGTAGCGTGCCGACCACGTGCTTCGTTTCCTACGAGCTGCACCCCACGACCATCGGCGGGGCTGGCGTGCTCATCCACCACGCGGCGGAGGCGCTGCTGCGGGCCGATCACGAGGTCGTGTTCCTGCTTGACGTTCCGGCGGACGCGTTCGCGCGGCTGCTGAGCGAGCACGTGGGGCGGTTCCCGCACCCGGAGCGCGTGCGGGCGTACCGCGTGGAGGAGCTGTGCGCGGAGATCCCGCTCAGGCAGGGCGCGTTCGAGTGCGTGTTCCAGTGGAAGAGCTACCAGTTCGCCTGGGCGATCGCGCGGCTGCTGGAGCGGGAGCGGGTCGACTTCGTCGAGCTGTTTGAGTACTGCGGGGCCGGGTACTACGCGCTGGTGAACCGGTTGTACGCGCCGGAGGCGGGCGGGCCTGGGCCGGTGCTGGGGGCTCGTCTGCACGGTTCGCTGGAGGTGCTGGATCGGGACGGGCAGGGGGCGGTGCGCGACCGCGACCGGTACCTGATGCACGGCCTGGAGCGGCGGGGGCTGGCGCTGGCGGAGGCGGTGCTGGCGCCCAGCCGCACGTACTACGAGCGGTATTACCGGGAGCACTACGGCATCGAACCAGAGCGGGTGGTCGTGAGCAGCCCGCCGAAGCAGGCTTTCCCGCGGGTGACGCGGAGGCCGAGCGTGAGTGGGGGGGACGGGGCGTTCTCGATCGCGTTCATCGGGCGGATGTTCCACCTCAAGGGTGTGGACCAGCTGGTGAACGCGTGCGTGATGCTGATGAAGCAGCGGCCGGGCCTCCAGTTCACGGTTGATCTGATCGGGTACGACAGCGTCGGCCAGAGCGTGCCCGGGAGCTACACGGCGTACCTGCGGACGCTGATACCGGCGGGGCTGCGGGGGCGGTTCAACTTTCTGGGGCAGCTGCCGCATGCGGAGATTGCCGAGCGGCTGAATGATGCGCTGTTCGCGGTGTTTCCGAATCGTGTCGAATCGTTCTGCTACGCGCTGCACGAGGTGTACGACGCGGGTGTGCCGGTGGTCATCAACGACCTGCCGGCGTTCGGGGACTTCTTCACGCACGGGAAGAACGCGCTGGTGTACGACGGCACGACGCGGGGGCTGGTGGAGGCGATGGCGCGGCTGATCGATGATGGGGTGCTGCGGGAGGGGCTGTGCAGGCCGTACGCGGTGGCGGAGGAGGGGATCGGCGGGTTTTATGACTCGCCGCGGGCGCTGCGGCCGTTGGGGACGCGTCGGTGTGAGGTCGAGCCGCTGGTGGTGGTGCTGGGGGATGGCTCGGCGCGGGGGGCGTGGCCCGTGCTGCCGGCGCTGAGGGCGCAGACGGCGCAGCCGGGGCGGGTGCTGTGCTTCTCGCCGGCGGAGGCTGATGCGGTCGGCGCGGTGGGGGTTGTGCGGTGGCTGGGGCGGGCGTGGACGATCACGGACGCGGCGGGTGAGGCGGTTGATCCGTCGGATGCGGTGACGGCGTCGGCGCTGGCGGTGCTGCAGGCGGGCGATGAGCCGGCGCCCGAGTGGCTGGAGCGGTGCGTGCGGGCGCTGTCGCGCTCGGGCGCGGCGTTCGCCGGCACGTGGCTGAGCAGCGGCGGCGCGGTGAGGCCGCTGACGACGGACACCGCGCCCGAGCTCCACCCCTTCGAGCATGGGGAGTCGGTGGCGCGGGTGCTTGTGCGGACCGAGCCGGGGGTGCTGCTGGGCGAGCTGCTGGACTCGAGCCTTGGGGCGCTGGGGCACACGGGGCTGGTGTGGTCGGCGGTTGGGCGGCATGGGCACGGCACGCTGCTGCCGGAGGCGCTGCTGCAAGTTCAGGAGCAGGCGGCGCCGGCGAACCCGGCGGAACTCCAGGCCCTCATCATGCGGTTCGGGGAGCCCTTCGGCGAGCGTCTGGCGCACCTCGCGGGGCTGATGCACGCGAGGGCGGCGGCGGCTCCGCAGGCCCACCCGCCCACGACGCACCAGAAGATTCAGATGGCGGATGAGCTCGGCGGCAGCCTGCTCGCCAAGATGGCGATCAAGAAGCTGGCCAAGCGGGCGCGGCCAAACGCCAGGAAGTCCTGACCCGTCTCTCTCTTCGCACCCTCGCTCCCCTTCGCGCCCTTCGGGTTCAGGCCTGCTTTCCCCACGTCGCATGCCGCGGAACTCGGCCCCCTCCGCGTTGCTCCGCGGTGGGGTTTCCCAAGGGTGACAGAACCCCCCCGCCCCGATACAGTTCCGCCCTATGCAAGCCCCCAGCTGGCTCACGGCGCAGCTCATCGTTTCCGTTGTCACCAACATCATCGTGGTCCACGTGATCCTGGTGACCTGCGCCTACCTCATCTACCTCGAGCGGAAGATCTCCGCCTACATCCAGGACCGCATCGGGCCCAACCGCGTGGGGTTCGACTTCGGCATCCCGCAGCTGGGGAAGCTGAAGGGGGCGCTGGGGCTGGGGCAGTCGCTGGCGGACGGGCTCAAGTTCATCCTTAAGGAGGACTACACGCCCAACCGCGTGGACAAGGTGATGTTCACGCTGGCCCCGGGCATCATCATCGTGCCGGCGCTGATCGGGTTCATCATCATCCCGTGGGGCGGGTCGTGGATGGTGGGGGACTTCACGATTCCGCTGATCAACATGACGATCCCCGGCGGGCTGGTGCAGGTGTCGGGCGCGAACATCAACATCGGCATCGTGTACCTGCTCGCGGTCGCGTCGCTGGGGGTGTACGGCGTGGCGCTTGGCGGGTGGGCGAGCAACAACAAGTACTCGTTCCTGGGCGGCCTGCGTGCCACGGCCCAGATGATCTCCTACGAGATCCCGCTCGGGCTGGCCCTGCTCGCGACGCTGCTGCTGGTGGGCTCGGTGTACCCCGAGACGATCCTGCGGCACCAGGCGACGCATGGTTGGCTGATCTTCAGCCAGCCGCTCGGAGCGCTGCTGTTCTTCATCGCGATCCTGGCGGAAGCGAACCGGGCGCCCTTCGACAACGCCGAGGCGGAGCAGGAGCTCGTCGGCGGCTACCACACCGAGTACAGCGCGATGCGGTTTGCGCTGTTCTTCCTGGCCGAGTACTCGCACATGGTGACGAGCTCGGCGTTCTTCGCGATGCTGTTCCTGGGCGGGTACCAGCTTTCGCCGTGGGGCGGGCTGTGGGACGGCGGGTGGACGAGCCCGGACGCGGTGGTGGGCTTCGGGCCGGCGCTGGTCAAGTTCCTGGTGTTCTTCGGGAAGGTGATCCTGCTGATCGCGTTCATGATGCTGATCCGCTGGACGATCCCCCGCCTGCGGTACGACCAGATCATGACGATGGCGTGGCAGCTGGTGATCCCCACCGCGCTGGCGCTGGTGGTGGCGATCAGCGTGCTGGTCTACCTGGGCTACACGAGCACGGTGGCGATGCTGCTGGCGAACGTTGGGATCATCGTCCTGGTGCTGGCGGCGGCGCCGCTGTTCTCGCGGGGGCCGGCGAACCGCAAGATCCCGCTGTACGGCTCACGGTTCAGCCCCATGCCCGGTGAGCGCGTGAGCACGGCCCCGACGGAGCCGGCCGCGCTGCAGGAGCACGCGGGCTGAGTTGTTGATGATTCGAACCTGCCACGACCGTGCTCTGACGGTCGTGTTTCGTCTTCGCAGAACCCCGGCTCACTGCATCGGTATGACTTCGCCGCCGCGGGTGGCCTGCACCATCGTCGGTAGCAGGTAGTTCTTGCCCGCGTGCGTCAGCACCCGCCCGCTGACCTTGACGGCGAGGGAGTCGGCATGCGCGGCCACCAGCGACTCCATGCGCTCGAGCTGGCTGCACGCCTGGATGACCATGGGCGCGGGAGCGGGGCTGTTGGGGTCGTTGTCGAGCGCGAAGGCGATGCGGCCGCCGGCGCCGGGCAGGCGGATGAGGCGGCCGCGCCGGAAGGTCATGACGGTGCCCTCGGCGAGGACGGGCCTGGTTTCAGGCGCGGCCTGCTGCGGGGCAGCTTCGGTGGTCGGCTGCGGCGTGGGGTTGGGCTCGAGGGCGCGGGAGCTGGAGCGCTGTGATTCGAGCTCGCGGATGAGGTCCTCGGCGCGGGGGTCGGTGTCGTCAACGGGCGCGGGTGCGGGCGCGGTCTTCTTGGCCTCGGGCGGAGCGGTCGGCTTTGGTTCCTCGGACGCGGCGATGGCGAAGGTCGAGGGCAGCAGATACTCGCGCCCACGGTAAACGAAGACCTGCCCGCCGACGTTGGCGTCACCCTTGAAGCCCTCGGTGGCCATGGCGCTCTCGATTTGCGTGAGCCTTTCGCTGGGCATCAGCACCAGGGCGGGGAGGTCGCGTTCCTGCTCGCCTTTGGCGGGCACAAAGATCACATCGCCGGTGCGGGCTCTGAGGAGGCGGCCGCGGCGGGAGGGGAGGAAGGTGCCCTCGGCGAGCTTTGCTCCGGCGGGGAGCGCGGCGGCGCCGTTGGGGAGGTCCTTTGCGTCCGGCGTGCGGACCGTCGGCACGCTGCGCTGTGCGGGGACGGGCTTGATCGGCTCAACGGGCTCGTTGCCCCGTTCGATGATGGGCAGCGGCTCGCGCGCCGCCGGCTCGCCGGTGGCCTGCGCGAGCACTGGCGCGGAGAGAATGACGAGGAGTCCTGCCGCCGCCATCACGCATCCTGCCCGCATCGAGCCACTCCGTTCAGGGGTCGCATGAGCGACCAAGACCCCGCACCCGCACACCGTACCCGGGTTCGGCGGGCGGCGAAACTCGCCAACCAGCGCCTGCACCCCTATTCTTCGCCCTGCGGGCCGGTCGGGCCCGCCGCCCGGCCGGGTGCCAGAGTGGTCAAATGGGACGGATTGCAAATCCGTTGCGCAAGCTTCGTGGGTTCGAATCCCACCCCGGCCTTTGAAAAGAAAGAACCCAGGGACCGCGGTCCCTGGGTTCTGTGGTTTTTGGAGCTGGCTGTCAGGTCAACTCAGCAGGGGTTGCCGCCGAGCACGCGGAAGAAGGACTCGATGTCCTGGTCGGTGCCGGTGTCGCCGTCACCATTGAAGTCGGCGCCGCCGGCGTAGCAGGTGTCGCAGCAGGAGCCGCCGAGGCAGGCGAAGAAGGCCTCGATGTCCTGGTCGGTGCCGCTGTCGCCGTCGCCGTTGAAGTCCTGCGGGCCGCACACCGGGCCGGTGGGGATGAAGCAGGCGCCGGTCAGGCTGAGCACGTACTCGCCGGTGGTCTCAAAGGCGGTGCCGCCCCAGGCCGCGAGGGGGCTGGCGGCGCCGGGGCCGTCGGGCGCCCGCACGGCCTCGTACGGGAGGTTGAGCCACATGTCCTGACCGGTGCTGTTGCGGGCCATGCGCTGGAACACGCTGACGCCCACGTAGTACTCGCCCGCGGTGAGCACGCCGGTGTTGTGGATGCGGGACTGGTAGTAGTACTCGGTGGCGCTGGCCTCGTAGTCGTCGTTATAGAGCACGCCGTTGCCGGCGGTGTCGAAGATGAACAGGCGGGTGTCCAGGCCCGTGCCGCCGACCGTGGTGACCACGAAGTTGGCGGGGTCGCAGATCTGGATCTTGTACAGGTCTTCGATGCCGGGGCCGATGCTGCCGAAGATGGTGTACAGCGTGCCGCTGCCGGCGGGCACCTGCGCGGTCGCGGGCAGGTCACCGGAGTCGCCTTGCTCGATGTGGCCGACGGGCTCGTCGTCGAGAGTGACGGTCAGATTGTCCCAGCGGGCGTCCTGGCCGGCGTCGTCGTAGGTCTCGAAGAACCGGACCTCCCACGCGCCCGTGGAGTTGGCGATCGGCGCGGGCAGGTACAGCGTCGCGTCGAAGTTGATCGTCGTGAACTCGTCATCGGCGCCGGACATCTGCACGTACACGGGTTCGCCGCCGGGAGGGGTGATCTTGAAGATCGCCTCGCTCTCGTAAGTGGCGAGGTTGACGGAGGTGAGCGTGCCAACCACGCGGACCTTGCTGACCGTGTAGCCGCCCACCAGGGTCTGGGTGATCACCGAGTTGGTGGCGGCATTCTCCAGGCCATCGCTGATCACGTTGGTAAAAGTCAGGCTCTCACGGGGGGAGGCCTGGGCCACCGCTGCCGCACACAACACGAACGCCGTTGCAACCTTCAAACGCATGGACATCCTCCGACCCTCTCCAGGGCGAAATCACCCCTCTACATGGACAGACAGATCCGCGGGAGAACACCCGCGGCTCTCCGTACATTGCACTCCGGACCCGTGCCGGTTTCAACAAAAACGGTGTGTGCGCAACGAAAAAGGCCCCGTGGGGCCTTGGATCGCGGCACAGGTATCGGACGTTCAGGCGGCGCGGGTCTTCCGCTTGCGGGCGGGGGAGGCAACCTCGCGCAGCTCCTCGCCGCGCCCGACGGGGTCGTTGATGAGCAGGTCCACCACGTCCGAGGGGCTGTAGGCCCAGAGGTCGGCGCCCATCTCCTCGGCGAGGCCGTCGGCGCGGTTGAAGACGCCGCCGCCCACCAGGATGCGGGTGTTGGCGCACGCCCCGTTCTCGCGGAGGTTGTTGATGATGCGGCGGATGCCGGGCAGGTCGCTCGCCGCGGAGGCGAACAGCAGCAGGATGTCCGGGCGGCGGGCCTGCACCTCGGCCATGATCTCGTCGGCGGGGATGCCCCCGCCGGTAAAGGTCACGTCGAAGCCGTTCGCCTCGAGCATGTCCACGGCCATCTGGCCGGCGAGCTCCTCCCCCTGGCTGGGGCCGCAGGCCGCGAAGACGGTCCGCTCGCGGATCGTGGGCACCTTGAGGCGGGCGGCCTGCTGGTCAACCAGCATCCGAAGGAGGCGGGTGGCCATCTGGTAGGTGACGGCGGTCATCTGGTCGGACTTGTGGAGCTTCTCGATGGTTTCGTGGGCCGGCCAGAAGAGGTCGGCGAGGATGGTCTCGGCGGAGACGCCCTGGCTGATGGTCTCCTGCACGAGGGCCCGGGCGGCCTGACGGTCACCGGCGATGAGGGTTTCGAACAGACGCTCGACAAGCACTTCCTGGCTCATGTGTCACTCCCGATGGATGCGTGAGAAGCCGGTTCCACCGGTCGCCTTGCGTGAGTCCCGGCATCCTTGCCGGTGCGGCCAACGTGCCGCAGGTGCGGTCCTGCTATCGGCCGCGCCTCGGCTGCACGCGGGAAAGTGACCCCCATTTGCGCAGGTTCGATTTCAGGTCCGGAAACGTTCGGCGTTATCTGCGCGTCGGGCAGAGGGGCCGATCAGGGCCTGAGGGCCCGGTAACACACGCAGATGCCCATCGTCATGGGGCGGGCGGTGACGTCCCTAAAGCCCGCGTGCTCAAGGGCTTCCTGCATCTGGCGGGGCGTCCAGAAGGTGCCCACGGAGGCGGGCAGGTACTTGTAGGCCCCGGTCTTGTCGCCGCTGATGACGGTGGCGGTGCGGGGCATGATGCGGGCGCAATACAGGCCGTTGAACCACCGCATGAGCGGATTGCGGGGCTGGGCGAACTCCAGAATGACGAGACGCCCGCCGGGGCGGAGCACGCGGGCAAACTCGGCGATGGCCTTCGGCGGCTCGCTCACGTTGCGGATGCCGAACCCGATAGAGACGACGTCGAAGGTGGCGTTGTCGAAGGGCAGCGCCATGGCGTCGCCCTCCATGTACTGCACCTTGCTGGCCACTTCGGCGCGTTCGCCGGGTAGTTTCTCGCGGGCGACCTCGAGCATCGCGGGGGTGAAGTCCAGGCCGATGACGCGCTTGGCGTGGGTGCGGGCGAAGAGCTGCGTGAGGTCGCCGGTGCCGCAGGCGACGTCGAGCACCTCGTCGCCGGGTTTGACGGAGGCGGCGCGGACGCCGGCGCGGCGCCAGCGCTGGTCCTGCCAGAGGGAGTGGACGCGGTTGTTGAGGTCGTAGCTGCCGGCGATGGCACCGAACATCCCACGGACCTTGGCGGCCTTCTCGGCCGACTGGTGCGGGTTGGTGAGTTCGGGGTCGGTCCAGGCCACAGCCTCGCCGTTCCGCTGTCCTGAGCCGTTCCTGAACTCCGCACTCATGAAGTCATGGTAGGTGAGTGGTATGGTTCTCTCGGCCCCGCCCACGCGGGTGTCGCCTTATGGAGACTTGCGTATGCGACTGAAGAAGACCCCCGCGGCGGCTCTGGTTGCTCTGAGCGTGCTCCCCCTCGCGTCGTGCAGCACCAACCCGGCCACCGGCCGCAGCCAGTTCAACGCCATCAGCCCCGAGCAGGAGATCGCGCTGGGCGTGCAGTCCACGCCGCAGGTGGTGCAGCAGTACGGCGGGAAGTACGGCGACGCGTCGGTGCAGGCGTACACGACCGAGATCGGCCAGAAGCTCGCCCGCGGCACGGAGGGGGACAACCCGAAGCTGCCGTGGGAGTTCACGATGCTGGACTCGGACATCATCAACGCGTTTGCGCTGCCGGGGGGCAAGGTGTTCTTCTCGCGGGGGCTGGCGGCGCAGCTGAAGAACGAGGCGCAGTTCGCAGGCGTGCTGGGGCACGAGATCGGGCACGTGACCGCGCGGCACATCAACGATCAGGTGGTGCGCGAGCAGGTGGCGTCGGTGGGCGGAGAGCTCGCGGGCTCGCTGCTGGAGAGCAAGGCGGGCATCGGTGGGCAGCTGACGCCCACGCTGATCCAGCTGGGGCAGCAGAGCGTGCTGCTGCGGTTCAGCCGCAAGCAGGAGCTGGAGGCGGACTCGCTGGGCATGCGGTACATGGCCAAGGCCGGGTACGACCCCGAGGCGCTGCTGGGGGTGATGGATGTGCTGGCGGCGGCGATGGAGGGAAACCGGGGTGTCGAGTTCTTCTCCACCCACCCGTACCCGGACACGCGTGTGGCGAACATCAAGGAGCAGCTGAGCAGCAACTACAGCAGCAGCCTGACGAAGCTGGAGCTTGGCGCGGATGCGTACCAGCGGCGGATGCTGTCGAAGCTGAAGGGCGTGCGGCGGAGCGACGCGGGTGCGAGCAAGGCGAGCTTCGGGGACCTGGGTGATCCGGTGCTGTGGTGTGCGCACTGCCGCGAGGATGCGGAGCACGCGCAGGCGAAGGACTGAAGTGGCGAAGAGGTAAGCGGGTGAAGAGTTGAGGCATGCAAAAGGCCCTGCGACGTGCAGGGCCTTTTTCGTGAATCAGTTGTTGTGGCAGGAGAGCATCGAGATGAGGACATCTCGATGGCACGAGAGCGCTTTACCGCTTGTCCATCGGCGTGTAGCGCACGTCGTGCGGGCCGACGTAGGCCGCGGCGGGGCGGAAGAGGCGGTTGTCGGCGAGCTGCTCGAGGACGTGGGCCGACCAGCCGCCGACGCGCCCGACGACAAACATGGGCGTGAAGAGGTCCAGGGGCAGGCCGATGCAGTGGTACGTGGTGGCGGAGTAGAAGTCGACGTTGGGGTAGATGCCCTTGGCGGCGACGGCGCCCTCCATCGTCTTCTCGATGCGGGTGGACTTGTCGAACAGGTCCATGTTGCCGGTGTCCTGCGCGAGCTGCTTGGCGAGGCCCTTGAGGTGGCTGGCGCGCGGGTCGTACGCCTTGTACACGCGGTGCCCGAAGCCCGGGATCTTCTCCTTCTTGGAGAGCTTGTCGAGCACGAACTTCTCCGCCGCGTCGACGTTGGGAATCTGGTTGAGCATGACCATGACCTCTTCGTTGGCGCCGCCGTGCAGCGGGCCGCGGAGGGAGCCCACGGCCGCGGTGAGGGCCGAGTAGAGGTCGCTCATTGTGGAGATGACGACGCGGGCGGCGAAGGTCGAGTTGTTGAAGCCGTGGTCGGTGTGCAGGACAAGGCACACGTCCAGGGCCTTGGCCATCGCGGGCGTGGGCTTGGCGCCGTTAAGCATGTAGAGGAAGTTCTCGGCGATGGACAGGCCCTTGTCGGGCCGCACGATCGGCTTGCCTTGGCGGTGGCGGTGGAAGGCCGCGAGGATGGTGGGGGTGACCGCGAGCATGGTGAGGGCCTTGTCACGGACCTTGGCGAGGTCGGTGGCGTTGGGCTCGGGGTCGATCAGGCCCATGGCGGAGACCAGCGTGCGCATGACGTGCATGGGCTGGGCGTCCATGGGCATGGCGGTGAGAAGCGACTCGATCTTGGCGGGCATCTCGTAGCGACCGCGGATCGCGCTGTTGAAGGCGGTCAGCTCCTCGCGCTTGGGGAGGCGGGTGTTCCAGAGGAGGAAGACGGTCTCCTCGAAGGTGGAGTTGCTGGCGAGCTCGCCGATGGGGATGCCGACGTACTCGAGCACGCCCTTCTCGCCATCGATGAACGACATCCGGGTTTCGGCTGCAACGACGCCCTCGAGGCCCTTGGAAAACGCTGCCATCTGGTATCACCCTTGTGGTGCTGGATCGGTGTGGACCGGCGGGTCGGTCCCGCCATGGGGGGCCGCCGGGGGGCAGACTATAGAGTGGGTTCCCCCGGGTGTCTTTCCCGCCCGTCGCCGCGACAGTGAAGGCTCTGTGAACCGTGCAAATTACCGGGCGCGGCTAGGATCCGCCTTTGGAGGCGAGCCATGGCCCGCACACGCATCACCGTCTGCGGCATCACCGAGGAGGAGCAGGCGTTCATCGCCGCGGACGCGGGGGCGGACGCCATCGGCTTCGTGTTCACGCCCATGAGCCCGCGGGCGATCGACCCCGCCGCGGCGTACGACATCATGAGCGTGATGCCGCCGCTGCTGGCGTCGGTGGGGGAGTTCTGCGACCCGACGGTGGACCAGTTCGTGGATGCGGAGGAGGCGTGCCCGACGATCTACACGAAGTTCGCGGGTGATGAGGACGTGCAGCTTGTGCGGACGTGCGGGCCGGACGTCATCAAGCTGGTTCGGTATGACGAGGCGACGTTCGCGCGGGACCTGGCGCGGTGGGATGAGGTGGAGGAGGTCTGCGCGGTGATGGTGCAGGCGCCCGGGCCGGGGGCGTTCGACTGGGCACGGCTGACGCCGCACATCGAAAATATCCGCAAGCCGATCATCCTGACCGGCGGGCTGACGCCGCAGAACGTGGGGGAGGCGATCCTGGCGGTGCGGCCGTGGGCGGTGGAGGCGTGCGCGGGCGTGGAGCACGCGCCGGGGGTGAAGGACGTGCAGATGATCGAGGATTTTTGTCTAGCGGTGCAGGGGGCGGACAGAGAGTGAGGTCACGCCCTGGGGTGGTGCTTCGCGTGCACCTGCTTGAGGCGTGAGCGGTCGACGTGGGTGTAGATCTGCGTCGTCGCAATATCCGCATGCCCGAGCATCTCCTGCACGACGCGGAGGTCGGCGCCGCCGATGAGCAGGTGGGTGGCGAAGCTGTGGCGGAGCGTGTGGGGGTGCACGTCGCGGAGGCCGGCCTCAAGGGCGCAGCGTTTGACGATCTGCCACACGGCCACGCGCTCGAGCGGACGGCCGGTGCGTGAGAGCAGCACGCGACCCTTGTCGCGCCCGTCGGCGCGGTCGAGCCTGGGGCGGCACTCGTCGAGGTAGCGCTCCACGGCCTCGCGTGCGGGGGCGCCCATCGGCACCAGCCGCTGCTTGTTGCCTTTGCCGGTGACGCGGACGACGCCGAGGGTGGTGTGCAGCTCGTTGAGCGTGAGGCCGGCGACCTCGGAGGCGCGCAGGCCGCTGGCGTAGAGCAGCTCCAGAAGCGCCTTGTCGCGCAGCCAGAGGGGCACATCCTCCTGGCCGGGCATCTTCGGGCGTGACTCCGGCTTGGGGGCGGCGAGCAATGCCGCGACCTGCTTTGGCGAGAGCACATCGGGCAGCTTCTTCCAGCGCGTGGGGCGGTCGAGGACTTCGGTGGGGTCCTTTGTGATGAGGCCGGTGGAGAGGGCCCAGCGGAAGAAGACCTTGATGGCCGCGAGGTGGCGGATGACCGAGCTGCCCTCCATCAGCCGCTTGCTTTTGAGCTCGGCGATGTGGGTGGAGACGTGGCGCGAGGAGATAGCGGGCAGCTCGCCGACGCCCTTCTCGTGCATGTCCATCAGGAGGTCGTAGAGGTCGCGCCCGTAGGCGTCGAGGGTGTTCTGTGAGAGGCCGCACTCCACCCGGAGGAACCCCATGAAGTGGGCGACGAGCTTCGCAAAGTGGTCAGGCAGGGCGGGGCGCGGCTCGCCCTTGCGGCGCCGGGCGGAGGGGGGCAGTGGGGCGGGTGCGCTCACAGCCGCATCATCGGCAGATCGGGTCGAACGGGTCGATTGGAAGAGAGGCATCAAGGCATGAGGCACCAAGGCATCAAATGAGGGTCAATGAAAAGCCCCGGCTCGCGAGGAGCCGGGGCTTGGGGAAACTCAGGGGTTCTCGCCTACGCGGGGTTTAGCCGCGGAGGAGGGAGAGGACCGACTGGGGCTGGCTGTTGGCCATCGACAGGATGTTGGTCGAGGCCTGCACCAGGATCTGGCTGCGGGTGAGGGACGCGGTCTCGGCGGCGAAGTCCGCGTCACGGATCACCGACTGGGCCGCGGCCGTGTTCTCGCTCTGAACGTTGAGGCTGCGGATGGTGGCGCCGACGGTGTTCTTCTGGAACGCGCCCAGGCGGCCGCGGAGAGCGGAAACCTGCTTGATCGCCTCGGAGACGATCTTCTGCGCGTCCTCGACATCGCCGTCGACGATGTTGTTGGCCTTGCCCGAGGAGAGCGAATCGAGGTGGCCGATGGTGCTGTTGCCGAGCTTGCGGGCGGCGACGTCCTGGATGCCCAGGGACACCTTGCCGGCGATGTCGACGTTGCCGGCGAGCTGGAAGTCGGCGCCGCCGCCGGTGATGGTGAAGGCGCCGCTGGAGCCGCCCACCACGCCCAGGGTCTGGCTGGTGTCGGTGTCGAGGGTCAGCTGCACGTCGAGGAAGTCGGTGTTGATGCGGGCGGTCTTGCCCGTGGTGGTGGCGTTGATGCCGTTGATGGTCGCGGCGATGTTCTGGCCCTTGTCGGTCACGCCGTTGGCGGCGGCCGAGGAGGTGAAGAGGGTGCCGCCCGAGGTGTCGGCGGTGTTGAAGTCGTCAGACTCGAGGCTGTAGACGCCGGTCTGGCCGCTGTTGCCGCCGTTGTGCAGCACCTTCACCGACACGAACTCGCTGGAGCCGAAGTCGGAGCTGTTGAGCTTGATGCCCGTGCCCGAGGTGGTCGCCTGGACGCCGGTCACGTCGCTGAAGCTGTTGATGGTCTGCTTGATGGTGTCGAGCGAGGTGCCGTCGGAGAAGGTCAGCTCGCGGCTGCCCTTGCTGCCCGACACCTCGATCACGAAGGAGCTGGTCGCGGCCACGCTGAGGGTGGTGGCGCCGGCGGAGAGGAACAGGCCGGCCTGCTGGGCGGAGGCGGTCACCGACACGTCGACCTGGAGGCTGGCGCCGGAGAACTTCGCGCCGTTGACCTTGAAGTCGGACACGCCGGTGGCGACGCCCGAGGTCTTGAAGTCGAAGTTGCCGTTGAGCAGCTTGATGCCCTGGAAGTTGGTGGCGCTGGAGACGCGGTCGATCGTCTGAAGGATCGAGTCGATCTGCAGCTGGTTCGCGGCCTTCTCCTCGGCGGAGAGGCCGGCCTTGCTGGCCGACGCGGTGAGCAGGCCCTGGAGCTCGGTCAGCAGACCGGAGACTTCCTGGAGGCCGCCCTCGGCGATGTTGGCGACCTGGTCGGTGCGCTGGGCGTTGGTGATGGCGGCGTTGAGGCCCTTCTGACCGGCCTCAAGGTTCTGGCTGGCGATGAGGCCGGCCGGATCGTCCTTGCCGCGGTTGACCTTGAGGCCCGTGCTGAGGCGCTCGAGGCTGGTGGACAGGCCCATGTTGTTCTGCGAGAGAACACGCTGGGCGACGAGAGACTGAACGTTCGTGTTGATGCGAGACATACTGAGGACCCTCCGTGCAGTGAGTACGAGCTCCGCGGCTGGACGACCGCGGTGGTGACTGTCGGCGGTGGGCTTGACGCGTCCCACCGCTGAGCCCGGCGCCGACAGGCCCGTGACTCGCGTGAACTCGGGATCCGTCCCGCTTCCACGCATTCCGCACCCAACAGGGTGAGGAACACCGTTGGGATCGGGAACTTCGGGGGGGTGGTTGAGCGGCGTGTGTCCAAAAAAACGCAAAATCCCGCGCAGCCCGCGCGGGATTACCGGAAACGCGCAAGAAAAGCCCCCTCAGGAGGGCCCTGAAGGGGTTCTGGATGCGGTCTGTACGGGTTGTGAGGGGGCGGTGGCTTAGCGGCCGAGCAGCTGGAGCACCGACTGGCTCTGCTGATTGGCGAGCTGAAGGGTCGAAGTGCCCGCGCTGGAGAGGATCTGGGCCCTCGTCAGCTGGCTCGTCTCCATCGCGAAGTCCGCGTCGCGGATCTGCGACACGCTCGCGGTGAGGTTCTCGAACTGCGATTGCAGCGACGTGACGTTGGTGTCCAGCACGTTGCGCTCGAAGGCGCCCAGCCGCCCGCGGAGCGACGTGATCTGGTCGATTGCCGCGTTGAGCACTTCCTGTGCGCCCGAGAAGTCGCGGCGCTGGAAGGACTGCCGCACGCTGTTGTACTGGCCTTCCTTGAGCGAGTTGAGGAACTCGACGCCGTTGCTGGTAATGACGCCGCCCAGGCGGGACGCGGCCACCGAGGGGATGCCCACGTTGGACTGCTGCAACGCGGTGACGTTCGGGCCAAGCTGGAAGAGGGCGCCGCCGCCGGTGATGTGGAAGGTGGAGGTCGCCGTCGCGGGCCGGGTGGCGAAGTCGCTGCCGAGCGTGATGCTCGCCGCGAGCGAGGGGATATTGGTGACCAGCTCGAGGCCGCGCCCGCGGATGAGGTTGCCGTTGACCAGGGCCTGCACGTCCTGGCCGTTGTCATCGCCCGAGCGAGTGAGCGTGCCGGCACCGACGTAGGTGGCCCAGTCGAAGGGCGCCGCGCCCGGGACCGGTGCGTTGTTAGCGAACTTGTAGGTGACGAAGCTGTCGGCGGACTCGCTGGGCGGGTTCTGCCGCTTGACGCTGACGAATGAGTCGGAGCCGAAGGTGGTGGACTGGAAGACCAGCCCCGAGTTCACGTCGTTGTTGATGGCCGCGACCTGCACGCCGGTGAGGGCGGTGGAGCGGTTGATGGCGTTCATCACCTGCGTCAGCGACTGGCCGCTGGCGAACTCGAAGACCTGCACGCCCTTGGGGCCCTTGACCTCGAGGGTCATTGCCGAGAGCAGCACGCCCGGGGGCGTGGTCCCGCCGCTGTAATACAGGGCTCCGGTCTGGGCCGAGGCGACAACGTCGATGTCGACCTGCACCGAGCTGCTGCCATTGAAGGTCGCGCCGTTGATGCGGGCGTTGGTGATCGCGCTGGAGCGGACGCCCGAGAGGGTGTAGTCCAGCGAGCCGTCCAGCAGCTTGAGGCCGCCGAAGCTGGCGGTGTTGCTGATGCGCGTGATGGAGTCGATGGCCGAGTCGATCTGCAGCTGGTTCGCGTCGCGCTCGGCGTCGGAGGTGGCCCCCGAGTTGGAGGACTGCACGATGAGCCCGCGGATGCTGTTGAGCAGGTCGTTGATCTCGGTGAGGGAGGCCTCGGCCGTGGAGATCACGCTGCTGGCGCGCTGGGCGTTGCTGATGCCCTGGTTGACGCCCTGGATGTCCGAGCGGATGCGCTCGGAGATGATCAGGCCGGCCGGGTCGTCCTTGCCGCGGTTGATCTTCAGGCCTGTGGACAGCCGCTCCAGACGAAGGTTCATCTCGTTGGAAGTGCGGCCGAGGTTCGCCTGCGCGATCATGCTGGCGACGTTCGTGTTGATCCTAGCCATTGCAATCCTCCGTGATTGAGGCTAAGTGCTCCGAGAAACCAGACCGACGCTGCGGGCGTCGGCCCGCGTAGGAAAAGCCCCGCTGCGGGGCGTTATCGATACTGCTTACAGGGCCCTGCGCTGCTCGCCGGGCCGCGAAACCCGGGTGCCGTTGATGTACGGCGTCTGCGGCGCCTGGCTGGCCAGGCCGCTGGTCCGCGCCCGGACCTTGGACCGTGCGGGCCCCGGCAGGATCTCGCCCGACAGCCCGTTCAGCTCGCTGCCGCTGATCCGTGCCGCCTGCTCGTTCTCCTGCCTGATGGCTTCGTAGACCTCTTTGCGATGAACGGCGATGCGTGTCGGAGCCGTGATCCCCAGACGGACCTTGTCGCCGCGGATGTCCACCACGGTGATCTCGATCTCGTCCCCGATCATGATCGTCTCGTCGCGCTGCCGGGATAGCACCAGCATCAGTTCGCTCCTTACTCCCCGGGCCTCCATGCCCGGGGGTGGGCCGCCTTCTCTCCTCGCGCCATACAGATGGGCGCGGCGCGGCCTGCCGGCTGTCCGGTGGTGATTCGTGCGGGGGTTGGAACCTTTGGTTCCCCATTGCTCTCTGCGGGTGGTTCTGGCTCAGGCCGACAGCGCGGCCGCGACCTGCTGCGTGGCCACCTTCACCAGCGGGTGGCGGGTGGTCCAGCGGCGCTCCGCCAGGACCATCTGCTCGCCGGTGCGGGTGAGGGTGTTGATCACCAGCGGCCCCTGGAGGTTGCCGGTGAGGGTGGTGTCCACCTTGTTGACGATCACGAAGACCTGGGCGTCCTCGAGCTTGTTGAGCTTGAGCTCGGTCATCTGCTCGGGGCGGATCGGGACGGAGTACTCGGGGACGAACAGGCTGGGGTCGGTAATCACGAACGCCAGGCTCGGCTCGTCGATGGACTGCAGCCAGAAGAAGCAGGCGTCCTCGCCCGGCTCCAGCAGGCAGAAGCGGGTCTGGTTGGTGAAGCCCAGCAGGCCCTTGGGGAAGTGGATCACGCGGTCCTCCGCGATGCTCACCACTCCGAATCGTGTCGTACGCACTTCCATTGCGTCAGCTCCGTCCATGGTTCTCCGCCGATCTCCCCGGCGGCACAGGTATCGATCTCCGATCAACACATCTGAATCAGCCAAGGAAGTCCAGCAGGCTCCTCGACTGCGTCAAAGCCGTGATCCTCAGTCCCGCTTCCAGCTGCGTCTGGAGGAGGGCAAACCGCGAGGACGCCTCGGTGAAGTCCACGTCCCGCAGGTCGCTACGGGCCTTGGTGTCCGTCGTGGCTCGTTCCACCTCGCGCATCTCCGCGTCGTCCACTCGTCGGGCGTAGCCGCCCACCGTGCCCCGGGTCTCGACCAGGGACGCGATGGTGGCGTCGAGTCCCTCTCCAGCAAGGGTGATGCCAGAAGTGTCGTTGGCCCGCAGCGCATCACGCAGGTCGATCAGGCGCGTGAACAGGTCGTCCACGCGCACCTTTGCACGGTCCTCACCCCTCAAAGTTGCGCTGCCGAAGTCGTATGTGGTGTTCAGCAGCCCCAGCTGCTCCGCGGCCTTCGAGTTGTTGAGCGCCCTGACCGAGATGGGGTCCGGGAATGTCGCGTTCTGCACGAGGGCGATGCCGTTCGCGCCGTCCGGGATCGTGGCCACCAGGTCCGTCGGGTCCAAACCCGCCATCGTCAGGGCCGAGGCAAGTTGCGTGTTGATTCGGCTGAGCAGCGACTGCATGTCGGAGAGATCGCTGGGCCGCAGGTCGATACGGACCTTGGTCCCTTCGCCGAGTGTGATCTCGATATCGTCGTTGAGGGCCTGGTCATAGATGCCGGTGGACTGGTTGATGACACCGTCGACCACCTGCACGCCTCGCCCGAAGTTGAGGTCCGAGACGCGCGTCGCACCCGAGAGCGAACGGATGCCCAGGCGCGTGGCCGTGTGGCCCTGGCCGGCGACCTCACTGATGGAGAGGGCGCCCCCGCTGCCGGCGGAGACCTCGTTGACGATGTCGATGCCGGTGCCGGCGCTGTTGACCCGCACCCGCACGCCCAGTCCGGTGCCCTCGATGAGGTTGCGCACGTCCTGAATGGTCTGTGCACCGGAGAGGTCGACGATCGCCGTGCGCCCGGCGTTTGCCAGGCGGATGGAGCCGAGCGCGCCGCTGACGCCCATGAGCGAGCCGATGGAGGTCTCGAGGGTCAGGCGCGGGTCGGTGCTGCGGCCCGCCGACGCTGCCTGCGTGAAGTCGAAGGGGGTCGTGTCGGTCAGGCCCAGGTCGAGCGCGGCGGTGCCGCTGCCCACGTCCGAGAACCGCAGGGTGTGCCCCGCGCCCACATCTATATTGAACCAGTCGCCGCCAACGCCCACGCCGCCAGGGCCGAGGATGGTGACGCCGTTATCGGACTCGTACTGCCGCACGGCGCTGTCGATCCGCTTGGCGACATCGTCCGCGGTCGCGGCTCCTTCGAGATCGATCGTGATCGGCGCGCCGCCGTCGATTGAGAGCGAAACGGTGCCGAGGGCCACGCCCAGGCCGCGGGCGCCGTTGAGGTCGGAGAGCGGCGTGGTCGGGCTCAGGCCGGGGTTGAGGTCCACCGACCCGCGCACGCGCGCGGAGATGCCGGAGATGGCGGTCGCGCCGATGGTGATCGGCGCCCCGCTCGCCTGGCCGAGGTCGGTGATGAGGCCGGAGCCCTCGCCGCGGTAGCGGAAGCCGGTACCGAAGGCCTCGACCGGCGGGCGCGAGGTGGTGGAGCCGCCGAAGACGTACCCCGCGACCGACTGCGTGTTGGCGGTGTTCAGCAGGCTCTGGATCATCTGGTCGATGACGATGGCCTGGCTAGCCCGCTCGCTCGCGGTGCTGCCGACATTGAGCTGCTGGCTGGCGATGCCCTTGGCCTGCTGGGCGAGGTCGTTGGCCGCGCCGAGGGCCGAGTCGATCACGTCGAGCGAGGCCGCGGCGTGGCTGAGGTTGCGGCGCAGCTGCACCGAGCGGTCGAGCCGATCGTCGAGCACCGAAATGGTCGCCGCTCTGATGATGTCGTCGCTGGGCCGCAGCACCGCGCGCCCGGTGGCGATCTGCTCGCTCACGCGCAGCAGGCCGACGTTTGAGCGGTTGATGTTCGCCAGCGCCATGCGCGAGGCCATCAGGTTCGACACGCGTGCCAGCCCGTTTGGAATGCTGCTCATCCCATGATCCCCAGCAGGATGTTCGTGAGCTCCTGCGCCGTGCTGATCACCTTCGCCGCGGCTTGGTACTGCCGCTGGAACTCGAGCAGGTTGATCGACTCCTCGTCGATGCTGACCCCGCTGATGCCCGCACGCTGCGATTCCAGGCTTTCGAGCACCACGGCCGAGGCTCTGGCGGCGGTATCGGCGGCGGACGCCTGGCCCGCGACCTCCTGCACGCTCTCGCGCCAGAGGCCCTGGAGCGTCTGGCCGTCAAGCCCCGGCAGCCCGCGGGACTGAAGGCCCGCGATCTCCATGGCCGTGCCGTTCTCGACGAACTGGCCGTTCACCATGCGGCCTGCGGTGAGCAGGCCGGGGTCGCTGACCAGGTCGGCGCGGACGCCGATGTCGGTGCCGTCCGTGCCCTTGAAGTACGAGTTGAGCCCGAGCAGCGCCACCGCGCCGGAGGTGTCGTCGGCGAAGCTGAAGTCAAAGCCCGTCGCGGCCTGCACGCTCACCTTGCCGTCGGCGGTGAAGCCCGCCGTGAGGCCGGGGATGGCGCCGATCGCGGCGACGATGTCCGCGGCGGAGGTGTCGTCGGTCGTTCCAGCAGCGCCGCCGGCATTGATGCCGTCGAGGTCGACGTTGATCCGCACGCTCTCAACGGCGCCGGTGTCCTTGTTCCGCACGTTGACGGTGAAGTAGCCGTTCTTGGCGGCGAAGGGCAGGCGCGAGGTGATCTGGTTGCCCGCGTCGTTGAGCGCCAGGTTGCGGTCAGAAGCCCCGAACGCCAGCGTCCCCATCGTGCTCGACAGCCCTGCGGCGTTCACACCCGTGCTGTGCAGCTTGTTGACCTCGAAGATGAGCTGGCTGGCGAGGCGGTCGAGCTTGTCGATGGTGCCGGCGACGGCGCTCACGCGCGACCCGACCAGCGCTCCCAGCGCGCCCGAGGTGATGTTCAGCGTCTGCCCATCCGCCGCCGTAGCGATCGCGATCTGCGTCTCGCCATCAACAACCGTGCGCTTCACCTGCAGCTCGCGGACCGCGCCGCCGAGTACGACCGGCGTGGAGCCCACGAGCACGTCCACACCCTGCTGGCCGTGGTCGACGACGTTGATGTCCATGATCGACGCGAGCTCGGAGAGGATACCGTCGCGCTGGTCGCGGAGGGTGTTGGCGGTCGCGCCAGAGACCTCGGCCTGCGCGATGGTGCCGTTGAGCTGCGCGACCTGCCGCAGCAGCTCGTTGCCGCGGCTGACGGTCGCGCCCATCTGGTCGTCGATCTGCCGCTGCTGGTCGACGAGCTGCGAGCGGAGGTTCTTGATGAACCCCGCGAGACGGTCGCCCTGCTGCACCACCGCCGCGCTGCTCTGCGTCTGGTTGCCCCGCTCCGACCAGCTGTTGAAGAACGCCGAGAGCTCGCTGGAGAGGTCGTGGTCGCCCAGCTCGCCCAGCGCGGCCTCGATCTGCGAGAAGATGCCGGACTTCGTCGCGGCGGAGAAAAAGTCAGAGCCGCCGTTCCATAGCCGTCCCTGCAGGGCGTTGTCGACCTGCCGCTGCACGGAGCGCACGAGCACGCCGTTGCCGATCTGAATGCCGGGGATGGACTGGTCGCCGCGTGCGGGCAGGTACCGCGCGACTTGGCGCGAGTAGCCCGGTGTGGCCGCGTTGGCCATGTTGTTGCCGGCGACCTGGATGCCGATCTGAGCGGCGGACAGTGCGGAGCGGCCGATCTGGATGGCGTCGGTGAGGCTCATGGGTAAAGGGCAAAGGTTCAAATGGCAAAGGGCAAATCGGAAGCGCTGTCTTCATCTGCCCTTTGCGAATTTGCTCGTTTGCTGTTTCCTCCTAGCTCCGCAGGTCCAGCGCTGAAACGACCATGCCGCCCGCTTCGACGTAGCCGCGGCGCGTGTACGTGCCGGCGTGGCTGAGCTGCCGGCCGACCTGCCGCATGAGTCCTTCCATGTGCGCCACCAGCGAGACAGTCGCGGCCCGGATGGTGTTCGTCTCTTCGTTCACACGCTCGATCAGCGTGCGGAGGTCGTTGCTCCTGGTCTTGAGTCGCTTCTGCTCGCCGGCGGGCACGCAGGCGCAGAGGTCGGTGAGCGTGATGGCGGTCGCCCGCTTGCCCGCGAGGGGCACGAAGCGCGTGCACGCGGCCGCCACGAGTTCGCGGCGCTCCTGCTCGAGCTTGGCGAGGATCTCGACACTGCGGGATTGAGCCGCGGTGGCCAAGCCGATGGCGGCAGCGTCGGCGTTGCGGATCGCCTCGCGGTGGGCCGCGGCCTGTTCGCCGAGGCGCGTGTAGGCGGCCGCGAGACTGTCGAGCAGCGACTCCAGGCGCTCGCACAGCACTTCTGCGTTCATCGGGTTGGCGTTCGTACCTTGAATCATCCCTGAACCTCAATCGCGGGCGTGGGCATCACTCCAGCCTTCGTCAGCATGCGGCGTGCCAACTGATCCACCAGCCCCCAGCGTTGCGAGGACACCATCCGCTCTGCGTGACGGGCGTCGAGCATCGAGCCGAACATCCGTTCCGCCTGGTTGGGGCCGAACGGGGCCGCGGCGTTGTTGCTCTCGCGCAGCCGCTTGAAGATGGGCTGCACCAGCGCGGTGGAGACGAGCTGCTCGGCCGCGGTGCGCGCCCGCTGCTCGGGCGTGCCCTCATCTCCCCCGCGAGCCTGCGCCATCACCCCCGCGAACCCCGCTTGCTCATCGAGCAGCCGAGACTGCGGGCGCAGCAAGGTCGGGTCCATCACGGACCCGCTCACCAGTCCTGGCATCCCGATCCGCTCCATTCCCACTTCCCGCCTCCGTGCTTCCGTGTCTCCGTGCCTCAGTGTCGACGGCCGGGCGATGGTTCAATCAACAACGAGCTTCGCGTTCAGCTTCCCCGTCTTGTGCAGCATCTGCAGGATGTTGATCTGCTCCTGCACCGGGATATCCAGCTGTTTGAACGCGCGGATCAAGTCCGCGAGCTTGGCCATCTCGCTGGGCCTGGCCTGCGGGGCGATCGGCGCCCACCGCTCCCGCGTAACCACCGGGTTCACAACCGAGGGCTGCGGAGCCGGCACCGTCGTGGTGATGGTCAGGTCCTTGTGCGTGATCGCGACAGGGCTGATCTCGACGTCTCCCGTGATGATGATCGAGCCCGTGCGCTGGTTGCAGATCACCTGCGCCGGGATGTCCAGGAGCTGCTGGTTGACTTCGGCGGAGAGAACGTCGGCGACGAAGGCCGCGCGGTCGGAGCGCTCGGCCTCGGGCACCGTCACGCGGATGGTCCGCTCATCGACGACCACCGCCACCTTGGGCCCCTGCGGCTGTGCCTTGGCGTTGATCGCGATCGCGATCTGGCTCGCGGCCGCCCAGCCCGCGTACGGCGTGTCGATGATCAGCTCGAAGGTGTCCGTCACCGGGGGCATCAGGATGTCCTCGATGATCCGCGCGCCTTTGCGCACCTTGCCGTTGGTGGTGATCGAGGGGTCCTGGAGGTCGACGAGCCCCTGGGCGAAGGCCCAGATCTTGCCGTCCTTGTCCGGCACCGGGCCCAGCAGGGCGCACAGGTACAGCTCGCCGCCCTTAAGGCTGGAGGCGTTCAGCAGTGCCGAGACCTGCACGTCGAAGGTATCGTCCGCGCGGGCGCCCGCGGGGGGGATGGTGACCGAGACGGACACCAGCGCCACGGACTTGGAACTCGCGAGCTCCTTGGGCGTGCCGAGCTGGTTGCCGCTCTGCTTGAGCAGCTCGGCGAGCGGTCGGGAGACCGCCAGCTCCTTGCCCGAGTCGCCGGTGCCGGGCAGGCCGACGACCAGGCCGTAGCCGCGGAGGATCGACTCCCCCTGGCCCTTGATCCGGACCAGCTCCTTGACCGTGGTCGCATTCGCGGCCAGAGTCAGCACCAGCGTCGCAAGGCACGCGATGATTCGCATGCCGTGCGGATCGCAAGGGGCGTGCCACCTCGTGCGACGCCGGGACTGAGCCGCTCTGGGCGAAGTCCCGGGTTGGCGGCGACCGATGTGCGCGAGTGGGACACGGGGTGAGCAGTTGTGACCGTGAAACGGACGTCGCGCCCAACCCGGGACTTCGTCGAGGACTCCTCAGTCCCGGCGTCGAGCGAAAGTTCCTCTTCGCTTAGAAGTTGAAGATCCCCTCGACCACCCGCGTCAGGAAGCCCTTGGTCGCGGTGTCCTTGGTGTCGCCCTCGGTGTGGGCGAGGATCGTCAGCTCGGCGAGCTGGCTGCTGAGGACGGTGTTGTTGTCCGTCACGTCCTCGCGCCGGCATTCGCCGCTGAGCACGAGCGTGCGGATCTCCTTGTCCTGCCCCACGGTCTTGCGGGCCTCGAGCACGAGCACGCCGTTGGGCTTGACGTCGATCACCGTCGCCTGGATCTTGTCCTGGAACTTGTCGGTCCGCTCGAACTTGCCGTCGCCCTTGAAGTTCCGCGAGCCGGTCAGGTCGGCGCTGGCGATCGTGCCCGTGCCCACGTTGGTCAGGTTGCCTTCCAGGAACATGGCGAGGTCGGGGAACTTGTTCACCGCCGCCTTCAGGCTCGCGTCCTTCTTGGCGTCCAGCTTCTGCTGGCTGCTCTGGCTGCTGCTCTCGGCGATGATGATCGTGACCTTGTCGTGCACCGCGTAGGGCTTGGGCTGAGGGGCCTCGACCAGCATGAGGCTGGCACTGCGGAGCGTGAGGGAACTGGTGGTGGGGGTCGCGGGCTGAGTGCTGGGCTGAGCGGGGGGCGTGCTCGGCGCCGTGTCGCTCTTTATGGGCGCACTCGTCGGCTCGGGCGCCATCATGCCCGGCGACGCAGCGGGGGCGCTCGGCTGCTGGGCTGCCTGCCCGGCAGGAGCAGTGGGGGAGTTTGATGGCGAAGGCTGACGCCGCAGCAGGCTCTGTCCATTCGCCGCGCCCGTCGCCGCAGCAACAGACACGCCCACCGTCATCAGCATCGCTGTCATACGCGCCATTACAGACCTCCCTCCGCCACCAGCACCGCCTTGCCCGGGCCGTTCACCCGTGCATCGAACGTCTTCTTGGAGTTCATGCTCTGGAACTGGATCACGTCGCCCTCGCGCCCGGCCTCTTTCGCCCGCGCCGTCGTGCTGACGACGACGGTCCCGGACACGCAGTCGATGCTCACCAGGTCCCCCCGTTGCACCACGACCGGCGCCTCGACGTCCTTGGCCAGGATCACCTTTCCGGCTTCCACGCGAGCACGTGCGACGCTGCCGACGACCTGCGAGCGTGTCGCGGGCGCCACTGAAGGCGCCAGCCACTGCTCCTGCTCTTCCAGGCTCTCGGAGTTCACCGCGCTGCCGCGCGACAGCGGCGTGCTCGACACCAGCACCGTCCGCCGCACCGTCACGCCGACCCGCACGACCTGCTGGGCAACGAGCACATCAGCGCGGTACACCCGCACGGTCAGCGGCATCTTGTCACCCATCGCCGCCGGCGAAACCGCGACCGTCCGCCCGGCCGTGGGCATGTCCAGCACCTCGGCCCCGTCCTCGAAGTTCAGGCGCAGGTCGGCCGCGTCGACGCCGCACGCCTGCGCGATCCGCGCCCGCACGTGGTCGCGCACGGTCTCGCCTTTGGGTGCATCCTTCTTCTCCACCGGGGCAGCGGCCTCGATCACCGGCATCGCTCCCGGCGTGCCCGTCGCCACCCGTACCACGCAGGCCGACCCCGAGAACGAGGTCCGACCGATCATCTCCCGCCCGTTCTGCTCCACCAGCTCGCGCACGCGCGACAGCTCCACGCGCAGGGAGCCGGTCTTCAACTCGCCCGAAGCGACCACACCCACCGCGGACAGACCAGCGGCCTCGCCGCGCAGCTCCGCAACATCCCCCAGCGTCACCGGCGCGCCCGCCTGCACCCGCACCAGCGTCCTGAGCGCGACGCTCGAGGCCTCCTGCCCCCGCGCCGCCGCCGCCAGCACGCACACCGTGACGAACGCCGCCAGCCATGCCAGTCTCCGCCTGGTCATTGCGTTACCTCCTCAGCTGGCTCACGGTCCGAAGCGTGTCGTCCGCGGCCTTGATGCTCTGGCTGTTCATCTCAAAGGCCCGCTGCACGCGGATCAGCTCGATCAGCTCGCGCGTGGGGTCCACGTTGCTCGATTCCAGCGACCCCTGCACGATGGTGCCGCGGTCCTCTTCCGCGGGCACGCCCACGTTCGCCGGCCCGCTCGCGACCGTCGCGCCGTACAGGTTTTCGCCGATCTGCCGCAGCCCCGCGGGGTTCACGAACGTCGCCACCTGCAGCTGCCCGGCCTCGCTCGGCTCGGTCGCGCCCGGCGTCATGTACGTCACCCGCCCATCGGAGCTGATCGAAATCGACCCTTGGATGGCGTTAGGCGGGATCGTGATCACCGGCTCCAGCCGCCGCCCCTGGTCGTTGGCGAGCACCATCTCGCCGTCGGCGTTGAGGGCGAAGTTCCCCGCCCGTGTGTAGCCTCGGCCTTCGGAGGCCTTGGAGTCTTCGACCGTCACCTGGAAGAACCCGGCTCCCTCGATCATCGCGTCCAGCGGCCGCCCCGTGCTCTGGGCGGCGCCCTGGGTGAAGTCGATCTGCGTGCCGCTGACCTTGACGCCCAGCCCCACGTACAGCCCCGTGGGTCGCTGGTCGTCGTTGCTGTTCACCGCGCCCGGCTGGGCCTTCTCCTGATAGAACAGGTCCTGGAAGTTGACGCGGCTGGCCTTGAACCCCTGCGTGTTCACGTTCGCGAGGTTGTTCGCGGTCACGTCGAGGGCGGTGTTGAGCGCCGTCAACCCCGAGGCCGCGGACTGCAGTGCGTTGATTGCCATCGTCAAATCCTCGAAGGGCAAATTCGCAAAGAGCAAATCAGAGTCGTGCCTTTATTTGCCCTTTGCCAATTTGCTCATTTGCTATTTCGCTCAAGCCAGCCGCCCCATCCCGATCGCCCGCTCCATGATCCGGTCGTGAGCCTGGATCATGCCCGCGTTCCATTCGACATCCCGCGCGGCGGAGGACATCCGCATCAGCGCCTGCACCTCGTCGGCCGCGGAGTCCTCGTACGCGTGCTGCTTCACGATGCCCCGCGCCGGCCGCTGGCTCGAGAGCGCGTTGGCGTCGGCCACGAACTGGCTCTTGTCCGCCTTCTGGAGCAGATCGAGGCTGGGCACGTCGATGACCTTGATCCGCGCCACCACCCGCCCGCCCTGCGTCACCGTGCCGTCGCTGCCAACCTGCACCGACCCCGGGGGCAGCCGCACCGGCCGCTTGTTGACGTCGAGCACCGGCATCCCGCCCGTCGCGGTCACCAGCGAGCCGTCGGCCGCCCGTGTAAACCGCCCGTCGCGCGTCAGCCGCACCATGTCGCCCTTGCGGTCCTCGGTATCACGCACCACGAAGAACCCCGAGCCCTCGATCGCGAGGTCGAGCGGCCCGCCGCTCTTGATCGCCCCCTGCGAGAAGTCGACGCGGTTGCGGTGCATCAGCGTCCCGCCGCCCAGCCGCTCGAGCAGGGTGTTGCTGGGGAGATAACCCACCCCATCCTCCCGCCGCACGTCCTGCCGCACCGCCGGAACCGGGATGTCCGGCTTGAACCCCGGCGTGTCCATGTTCGCGAGGTTGTTGGCCCACACCTCCTGCGCGTAGATCGAGGTCATGAGCCCGCTGGCGGAGATGTTCAGCCCGTACGACATGCGCTGCGGGTCGCATTCGCGAAGGGCGTGCCAGTGCGAAGCACACGACGCCGGGACTGAGCCGCTCTGGGCGAAGTCCCGGGTTGGCGGCGACTGCGACGACAGCCGTCGCGCTCAAACCGGGACTTCGGCAAAGCCCTCAGTCCCGGCGTCGTGTGGCCCATGTTCGCGCAGGCCCTCTGCGCCCCCGCGCAACCCCTGCGCCCCGCTCCTCTCCTACACTCCCCTTCCCACCGGTGCGGGCATTGTGCCCCCATCCCGGGGGGTTGCTAGCCTGGGGACCTCATGGCCGACAACCGTCAAATCCGCGTAGGCGCCGGACTCGAGGAGTCCAAGTACAACGAGGAGTTCATTGATTGGCTCCGCAAGTGGGGCGTGCCGATCCTCTTCGTCGTCGCCCTGGTGGCCGCGGCCTACGGCCTGCGCATGCGCTGGCGGCAGAGCCAGGAGGCCAAGCTCGACACCTCCTTCTCCGAGCTTGAGTCGGTCATTTCCGGCGCTAACCCGAGCCCTGACAGCCTGTTGCAGATCGCCAGCGACCACGCCGATGCGGGTTCGGCTGTCGCCGCGATCGCACGTCTGGAGGCGGCCGACGCCTACCTCGATTCAGTCCGCCGCGGCGTGCGCCCCGGTGTCACGGTCAAGGCCGACGGCACCCTCGACAAGCCCGAGGACGCTCTCAAGCCCGAGGAGAAGGCCGGGTTCCTGACCAAGGCCGGCGACCTCTACGCCCAAGTTTACAACGACCTCCGCAACGACGACGGCAAGCGGATCCTCGCGATCGGCGCGCTGTACGGAATGGCCGCGGTCGCGGAGGACCAGAACGACCTTGCCAAGGCCAAGGCCAACTACGACGAGATCGTCAAGCTCGCCGAGGCCGGTGGCCTGACCGCGCACATCGAGGTCGCCAAGGAGCGCATCGCCAAGCTCGATGAGCTCAAGAACGTGACGCCGCCGTTTGCAAAGGCTGACCTGCCGCCGGTGCCCGAGGCTCCTAAGCCGCCCGCCCCGACGCTGACGCCCATCGATCCGTCGCAGCTCCCGCCGGGCCTGCAGCCGCAGCCGCTGCCCCCGCCCGCCCAGCCCCCGCAGACCGACCCGCTGCGCCAGCCGACAACGCCCTCGCCGACCCCGGCCCCGGCCACCAACCCGGAGCAGCCCGCACCGGCGCCCGCGAACCCGCCCACGGAGCCGGCTCCGGCCAACCCTCAGACTCCACCGGCGGAGCCCACCACGCCCCCCGCGTCGCAGCCGACCAACCCCCCGGCCCCGCAGCCCGAAAACCCGCCCGCGCCAAAGTAACCGCTCCACTTCCGCTTTCCGGCTTCCGCTTTCCGCTTTTCCATGGACGACATCGCCCGCACGTCCGGCCTCCTGCTCCCCGGCGGCAAGGTCGACGCCGAGGCGATCCGGCGCGCCCTCGAGCAGGCCGAGCAGACCGGCGTCGACGCCGATGACGACGCGGAGCTCCGCACCGTCACCTTCACGCTCCAGCGCGACCTCAACAAGCGGCTGGACAAGTACCTCACGGACCGCATCACCTTCATGTCGCGCAATCAGCTGCAGAAGCTGATCGGCGAGGGCGGCGTCACCGTCAACGGGCGGGTCGCGAAGTCCTCCACCAACCTCCGCGCGGGCGACGAGGTCGAGGTGGTGATCCCGCCGCCGCCCAGCAAGGACATCGTCCCCGAGAACATCCCGCTCGACGTGATGTACGAGGACGAGCACCTGCTGGTGATCAACAAGCAGCCCGACATCATCGTGCACCCGGCCCGCTCGCACCTCAAGGGCACGATGCTCTCCGCCCTCGCGTGGCACTTTCAACACGGTGGCACCGGTCTCCCGACCGGTGCTGCTTCGCCCAAACTGTCCAGCGTCGGGGCCGAGTTCGCCCGCCCCGGCGTCGTCCACCGCCTCGACCGCCACACCAGCGGCTGCATCGTCTTCGCCAAGCAGGACGAGGCCCACTGGAAGCTCGGCCACCAGTTTGAGTACCGCACGGTGGACAAGCGCTACATGGCCGTGGTGCACGGGAAGGTGGAGCCGCCCATCGAAGTCGTTGAGCTGCCCATCGGCCCGCACCCATCGCGCGAGAAGGGCTACCGCGAGAAGTACGTGGTGCGGCACGACGAGCTCGGCAAGCACGCCGTGACCATCTACCGCGTGCGCGAGCGGTACGTGCTCGAGAACCGCACGCGCACCGACGGCACCGTGGGCGACGAGTGGTTCAGCCTCGTCGAGCTCGAGCTCAAGACCGGGCGCACGCACCAGATCCGCGTGCACCTCTCCGAGCTCGGCTACCCGATCGTCGGCGACGACATGTACGGCGGGCGGCCCTTCGTCGACCCCGCGACCGGCGAGCCCATCATCGCCCGCCAGGCCCTGCACGCCACCATCCTGGGCTTCAAGCACCCGATCACCGAGCAGCCGATGCAGTTCACCGCCCCGCTCCGCGGCGACATCGGCCGCCTCGTGCGCACGCTCCACCAGCACTCGGGCTCACGCCTGGAGCGCCTCGCGCCCCCGGGCGCGACGGTGGACATCGCCAAGGTTCTCCCGCCCTGACGTCCCGCCCTGACGTCCCGCCCTGACTTCGAGGCCCCGACGATCCCCCTGCCGCCTCATCCGGCACTCATGCCCCCGGCGGTAGAGTTGACTCAGCCCGTCCATGCGCGGCGGCCCTGCGCCCATGCCTCTCCCACCCTGCCCATCCCCGGCCGCTGCGTCGTCCCATTCCTGGCCTGGCGGGTGGTGGCGCCGCAACCGTGTCGGCATGGTCGTATTCGCCATCGGGCTGGCCTGCACGCTGTTGGCCACGATCGCCCTCCACCGAGCGGTCACCGCGCGTGACCAGGAGCGCTTCGCCTTCGGCGCGGCCCAGGCCCGCGAGGCTATCACCTCGCGCCTCGAAACCTACGCCGCCATGCTCCGCGCCAGCGCCGCCCTCTACGCCGCGAGCGAGAGGGTCAGCCGACAGGAGTTCCAGGAGTTCGTCGGCCGCCTTGAGCTCGCCCGCCTGTACCCCGGCATCCAGGGCATCGGCTTCACCGCCCGCTCGCCCGATGGCCGGCGCGAGTCGGTGGAAGCGCTGGGGCGCTCGGAGTGGGCGGGTGTCTTCGAGTTCCGGGTGTGGCCGCCGGAGCCCGCCCGCGACGAGTACCACGCTGTCTTGTACCTGGAGCCGCTGGACGACCGCAACCGGCGTGCAATCGGCTTCGACATGTACAGCCAGCCTGCGCGGCGCGAGGCCATGGAGCGGGCTCGCGACACCGGCATGCCCGCCATGTCGGGGCCGGTCAGGCTGGTGCAGGAGGTCGACGAGGACAATGCCCAGCCGGGCTTCCTCGTGTACGTTCCGGTATACCGCAACGGCACCTCGCCAAAGACGATCGAGGAGCGGCGGGCCGCGCTGGTCGGTTTCGTCTACAGCCCCTTCCGCGCCACCGATCTCTTTACTCACCTGCTCGCGAGCGTCGGCCACACGCGCACCGGGGTGGAGGTGTATGACGGGGTGGAGCGGACCGAGGGTCACCTCCTCTACTCGGAGCACTCAGCCCCCGCACCCAGCGGCTTCACCGCCTCGGAGACCGTCACCTTTGCCGGACGGACCTGGACCATCGACCACCATGCGCTGCCGGGGTTCGAGCAGGCGTGGGGGCGCGGCCTGGTGCTCCCCGCGTTCCTCGCGGGCACCGGGATTTCCGCGCTCCTCGCGCTCATCGCCGGGCGCGAGGCCCGCGCCCGCGCCGCCGCGGACCACGCCCGTGAGCAGTCCCGCGCCGCCACCGCCGAGCTGCGCCAGACCCTCGACACCGCCGCCGTGGGCCTGGTGCGTGTCAGCCGCGACCTGCGGTACATCGCCGCCAACCCGGGCTACGCGGAAATCGCTGGGCTCCCCGTGGAATCGATCGCCGGGCGCGCCGTCCGCGAGGTTGTGGGCGACAAGGGCCTCGCGATCATCCGGCCCTACATCGACCGCGTGCTCGCGGGCGAGCGCGTGGAGTACGAGGCCGACATGCCGTGGGTGGCCGCGGGAAACAAGCGCATCCACGTCGTCTACACGCCCTGGCGCGAGCCCGACGGGACGATCAGCGGCTGGGTCGCCTCCATCACCGACGTCACTGCCCGCGCCGCGGCCGAGCACGCCATGCGCATCAGCGAAGCCCGCAAGACCGCCGTGCTCGAGACCGCGCTCGACGCGGTGATCTCCATGGACGCCGACGGCAAGGTCGTGGACTTCAACCCCGCGGCGGAGCGGATTTTCGGCTACAGGCGCGACGAGGTCGTTGGGCGCGAGATGGCCGACCTCATCATCCCGCCGCAGTTCCGCGAGGCCCACCGCCATGGGCTGCGGCGCCACCTTGCGGGCGGGCCCAGCACCGTGCTGGGCCGCCGCCTGGAGATCACCGCCGTTCGCAAGAACGGCGAGGAGTTCCCCGTCGAGCTCAGCATCACCCGCACCGCGGTCGGCGGGATCATCCTCTTTACCGGATACATCCGCGACATCACCGAGCGACGCCGCGTAGAGGAGTCGCTCCGCTCTCACCAGGCCTACCTCAGCACCGCCCTCTCGGTCGCGCAGCTGGGAACCTTCACCTGGAACCTCGAGTCCGACGAGTTCACGCTCGATGAGCGCGCTCGCGAGATCTTCGCCGTCCCGCCCGGCCCGGTCGCCAAGCAGGCCATGTTCGCGCGGGTCCACCCAGACGACCTGCAGCGTGTCATCGCCGCTACCGAGGACTCCCGCAAACGCGGCGTCCGCCTGGAGATCGAATACTGCCTCCGCCTCCCCGACGGCAGCGCGCGCGTTGTCCTGAGCATGAGCAGCCACGTCCCGCCCGGCAACGGCCAGCCCGAGCGGATGGTCGGCGTCTTCGCCGAGACCACCGAGCGGCGACGGGCCGACGAGCGCCTGCGCCAGAGCGAGGCCCGCTTCCGCAGCTTCTTCGAATCTCTCGATCAGGGCTTCTGCCTTATCGAATCGACGCAGACCTCCGACGGCCGCCCCGACTACCGCTTCATCGAAGTCAACCACGTTTTCGAGGAGCAGACAGGCCTCACCAACGTCGTGGGCAGGAGCATGCGTGAGCTCCGTCCCGCGCACGAAGAGCACTGGTTCCAGCTCTACCACCGCATCGCCGACACCGGCGTCCCCGAGCGATTTGTTGATGAAGCGCGCGCTCTCAACCGCTGGTACGACGTCTACGCGGCGCGAGTGGGGGGTGAGGGCAGCCGCACCGTCGCCGTCCTCTTCCGCGACATCACCAACCTCCGCCGGTCTCAGGCCCGCGACCGCCTGCTGCTGGCGCTGGAGGACGCCACCCGCGCCATCGACGACCCGCACTCCATCACCCAGGCCGCGGCCCGCATGCTGGGCCAGCACCTGCACGCCAACCGCTGCGCCTACGCCGACGTCGAGGGAGACCAGGACACCTTCAACCTCACCGGCGATTACAACGACGGCGTCGGCAGCATTGTCGGCCGCTACACCTTCGCCCAGTTCGGGGCCGAGTGCCTCCGTCTCATGCGGGCCAATCAGCCGTTCGTCGTGCAGGACTCCGAGACGGACGCCCGTTGCGAGGAGGTCCGCGCCGCCTACCGCGCCACCGACATCCGCTCGGTGATCTGCGTGCCGCTGCACAAGGCCGGCCGCTTCGCCGCTGCCATGGCCGTGCACCAGACCAGCCCGCGCGAGTGGCGCGACGACGAGGTCGAGCTGGTGCAGACCGTCGCCGCCCGCTGCTGGGAGTCCATCGAACGCGCCCGTGTCGCCCGCGACCTCCGCGCCGGCGAGGAGCGCTACCGCGCCTTCATCGCCAACAGCAGTGAGGGCATCTGGCGGCTGGAGATCGAGCCCCCGCTCGACACCACGCTCCCCATCGAGCAGCAGCTCGAGCACGTCTACAAGCACGCCCACTTCGCCGAGTGCAATGACGTGATGGCCCGCATGTACGGCCTCACCTCGCCCGAAGACCTCATCGGCAAGAACCTGGAGATGATGCTCCCCTCCAGCGACCCTTCCGCCCGCGCCTACATCACGCACGTGCTTGAAACGGGCTACCGCGTGGTCGACATCGAAAGCCAGGAGAAGGACGCCAACGGAAGGACTGTCTACTTCTCCAACAGCATGGTCGGCGTCAGGGATCCCTCCGACCCGACCAAGCTCCTGCGCGTGTGGGGCACGCAGCGCGACATCACCGCACGGCGGGCCGCCGAGGAAGAGCTCGCCCGCTACCGCGGCCGCCTGGAAGTCATGGTCCAGGAGCGCACGCTCCAGCTCGAGAGCGCGGCCCGGCGCCTGCGCGACAGCGAGCGCCTCGCCAGCCTGGGCACGCTCACCGCCGGCCTCGGCCACGACCTGCACAACGCACTGCTCCCCATGCGCGTGCACGTGGAGGAGCTCGAAGAAGCCGCCCGCACCGACACCAAGGTCCGCCAAAGCGCCGCGGCCATCGCGGCCGTGCTCGGCTACCTCTCCGAGCTCTCCCGCGGCATGCGCATGCTCGCGATGGACCCGTCTCAGGAGGGCGCCACGGCCGTCACCAACCCCACCGTCTGGCAGGCCGACGCCGGCCGCATCTTCCAGTCGGGCGTGGGGCGGGGCGTTGGAGTCACCACCCGCGCCGACGCGGGCTGTCCGCCGCTGGCCATCGCGCCCCACCGCCTCACCCAGGCCGTGTTCAACCTCGTGCAGAACGCCCGCGAGGCCGTGCACGCCCGCCACGGCGAGAGCAAGGACGGCCGCATCGACATTCACGTCCGCTCCCGCGACAAGGGTGCGATGGTCGAGGTCGCCGTCACCGACAATGGCGCCGGCATGACCGAGGAGGTCCGCCGCCGCTGCATGGAGCCCTTCTTCACCACCCGGACCCGCGCCGCCGGCCGCAGCGGCTCGGGAACCGGCATGGGCCTCTCGATCGTCGCCGGAATCGTCACCGCCGCGGGCGGGCGCGTGGAGATCGACTCGGCGCCCGGCCAAGGCTCCACGTTCCGCCTGCTCATCCCCGCCGCCGCGCCGATGGAAGGCTCTGACCCCGCGGCCGCCAGGCCGCTGGCTCAGGTCGAGCTCAAGGACCCTCGCCAGGCCGCGTACGTCTCCGCCCTGCTGACCACGGCGGGCTTCGATGTGCGGCGTGAACACCCCACCGACGCGTCCCCGTCTTCGCTGGTGGTGGTCGAGCCGGCAACCGCGTCGCCCCGCGAGGTGCACGCCCTGGCGCACAACGGCCGGCGCGCCCTGGTGCTCAACGTCCCCGCCGACGACCACAACTACGAGAGCGACCGCGTCCTCCTGCACCGTCGCGGCCAGCCGCTAACGGGGCTGCGGGAGGTGGTGGGGGGGTTGACATCCGCGCACGGCTCGGAGTGAGCGTGTTCAGATCTCAGATGTCACACGCGCACTCCGCAGCTGCGCCACCGTCGTATACCTCTGTTTCTGTGTCCACGCTGTCGGGTCACCGTTCTTATCCCTCGCGTTATTTACAACTGGCCCGATCGCCTGCACGTTCTTAAGCCTGAACAAGCAGTGCGGTTCCCACGGGTCACCATTGCTCTCGGGCATGACACGTGCCCACTCGGCAAGCTCTGGCCGCTGAGCGATGATCACATCGTCCTCGGGCGGGCCTTCGATCTCCGCGATGAGGTCGATCAAACCCTTGTGATAGAAGGCGATGTACTTCGATGGCCTGAAGGTGCGGTGGTTGTGGCTGTGGTAGACACCAAAGCGCACAGCCTGATCACGAGCGCCCTTGCCAGCAGCAACGACCAGCACCTGCGCGCCATCGGCTACCCATGACTTTCGTATTGCCATGGCACCAGCTTACCGCGAAGCACTGGCACTCACGTCATCGTCATCCCGCCATCCACGCACACCGTCTGCCCCGTGATGAACCCCGCCTCGTCGCTCGTGAGGTACGCCACCGCCGCCGCGATGTCGTCGCCGTTGCCCAGGCGCTTCACCGCCATGAGGTTCAGCACGCCCTCCTTCACCTGCGGGGGCAGGTTGTGGGTCATGTCGGTCTCGATAAAACCGGGGGCCACGGCATTGCACGTGACGCCCTTGCTGCCAAGCTCGCGGGCGATGGTCTTGGTCAGCCCCAGGAGCCCGCTCTTCGCGGCCGCGTAGTTCGCCTGGCCCGCGTTCCCTACGACGCCGCTGGTGGACGAGATGTTCACGATGCGGCCGAAGCGGTTCTTCATCATGCTGCGGGCCGCGGCCCGGATCGCCACGAACGCCGACTTGAGGTTCGTGTCCAGCACCAGGTCCCAGTCCTCATCGCTCATGCGGAGGGCAAGACCGTCCTTGGTGATACCGGCGTTGTTGACGAGGATGTCAAGCCGCCCGTGGGTCTCCGCGACCTTCTCGACCGCGGCGGCGAAGCCCTTGGCGTCAGCGATGTCGACGACCATGACCGAGGCCTTGCCGCCCGCGGCCTCGATCGCGCTCTTGACCTCATTGAGCGGCCCCTCGCTGCGGGCCGCGAGCACCACGTGCCGGCCGTCCTTCGCCAGGCGCAGGGCGATGGCCCTGCCGATGCCGCGGGAGGCGCCGGTCACGAGGGCGACGCGGGTCACTTGTGTCTCTGTCATCTGCTGTCTCTCCGAGAAAAAAAATAGGTCCTAGAGGACATCTGCGACCTCTACGACCTATGGCTCTGCCACTGCAAACACCCGCCGCCCCAAGGGCGCTCAGCCGCTCCCCGGGATCGTCACCGGGCCCGAGGGCGTGTTGATCTTCTTGGGCCCGTCGGTCGGTTTGTCGCCGGTCGGCACGGCGGGATTGTCCACCACCGTGTTCGAAGAGTCGTCGTCGCCACTGCTCTTCTGTGGCCCGGGCCCGCCCTTGTCTACCGCCAGCGCCATCACCGGCATGGAGTCAAAGTCCGACGCCCGCGGCCGGGTCTGCGACGTCGAGCGCGTGCCGCTGAACTTCCAGGCGCCGTTATCACTGGTCGCGTTGAACGCCACCAGGTACGCACGCCCGGGCTCCTGCACCGCGATGTAGACGTTGGCGTTGGTCATGGTCGCCGAGGGCGGAGCCGGCGGTGCCTGGTCATCGATCGCCACGATGCGAACCGCCTCGATCTTTGCCACCGCCTCGTCCCAGCTGCCGTCGCCCTGGAGCTGGTCCAGCAGCGACTTGGCGTCCCCGTTGAGCATTCCGCCGAACTTGCTCGCGTCGCCGCGGGCGAGGGCGTCGGCCAGCGAGATCACCGCGCGGGCGAGCGACTCGTCGATCGGCGAGGCCGACTGCGGGAACTGCACCCGCTTGTCTGGCTTCATGCTCTGCAGCACGGGGTCGACCTGGATGGGCTCAGCCGGCGTGGGCGGCGGCGGCGGCGGTGGTGGGGGCGGCGGCGGTGGCTTCTTCTCTTCGCAGCCGGTGATGACCACGCCGGGGATCGCCACCATGCCGATGACGCCCAGCGTCAGCGTTGTGCACAGCAGCGCCCGCCCCGCCCGGGAGGCCAGCGACTCAGAACGGATGGATTGGCTCGGCTTGGTCATGCGCGTTCGTACCTGCCCTTAGGCCGCCACCGGCGGCACGTCGTTGGTGTCCACCTTGATGCTCTTGTCGATTCGCCGCATCAGGCCCATGAGTGTACGTCCAGGGGCCAGCTCAACATAGCTGAAACCGCCCGCGCCCGCACCCGTGGTCTGGGCGGCCAGCCACGCGCAGCTCTGGGCCCAGCGGACGGGGCTGGTCAGCTGCTCCACCAGTCGGCGGCGGATGGTCTCGGCGTCGGGCGTGTGCGGCTGGGCGGTGACGTTGGAGACGACCGTGCACCTGGGGGCTTGGATGGCCGTCTTGGCGAGTGCCTGCCCAAGCCGCTCCGCCGCGCCCGCCATCAGCGGCGAGTGGAACGCCCCGGCCACCTGCAGCAGCGTGGACTTGACGCCGATGGCCTCGGCCACCTTCACCGCCCGCTCGCACGCCTGCTTGTGCCCGCTCAGCACCACCTGCCCGGGGGCGTTGAAGTTCGCGCACACGAGCACCTGCCCCCCACCAGACGAACCCCGCGCCTCGCGGGCGATCTGCTCCGCCTGCTCGTCGGTCCCGCCGATGAGCGCCACCATGCCGCCGCCCCCGCCGGCCATGGCCTCGGGCGACTCGGCCGCGTCCTGCATCGCCCGCCCGCGCAGGGTGACCAGTTCCAGCCCATCCTCGAAGGAGATCGCGCCCGCGACGTGCAGGGCGGTGTACTCGCCCAGCGACAGCCCCGCTGCGGCGGCCACGGGGCGGTCGCCGCTCGCCAGCATCGCCCGCCAGCACGCGATACCCGTCGTGTACAGCGCCGGCTGGCTCACGTCGGTGCGGTTCAAGACCTCCGCCGGTCCCTCGAAGCACAGCTTCGACAGCGGCGCCCCCAGCCGATCGCCCAACTGCCGGTCCGCCGCCGCGAACACCGCCCGCGCGTCCTCCGACGCCTCGAACCACGCCTTGCCCATCCCGACAACCTGCGCGCCCTGGCCGGGGCAGAGAATGATGGAGCCTGGTGTCATAGTTCGAAGTTTAGTCGAGTTCGCCCGCGATCAGCAGGATCGTGCGTCGTACGTCAGAAGAAAGGCGGAACTGGATCTTGCGCTCAAGCTCTTCCAAGACCGGCGCCACATGATCGATCAGCCCTCGGTGCTTAGCCGCTACGAGAATCGCGGCGGCCCCAACAGTGCGCAGTCCCATACGCGCGGCAACCTGCCGCGCCCGGCGGTCATCGACAATGATGCTATAGGCTGAGACCTCCACTGCGAGCGATATCGCTTCCGTCTCACCCTCGCCAAGCATGGGAAGATCCAAGCGTCGTTCCGGGCTGCGAACCACGAGGAAGGGAATGCTCCCGATGTCGAGCGCACTCACTGCTTGAGTGGGCACGACGAGCTCGCGAGCGACCGCAGTCGGAATGAGAACGCGCGTGTAAAGCGGCTCAAGGACATGGAGCAGACCAACCGCCTGCAACGCCCGGAGTGGTGACGTGTCGGAAACAACAACCATCAGCCGGCTTTCCGGCCTTTGTCGGACTGCCTCATCGCTTCGACGGTCTTCATGTCCTGTTCGAAGTCTTCAACCGACAAGTGGTATAGGGGCAGCTTCCGTTTGTGAAGCTCGTCCTCAAACTCCACGCGGCTGAGCCCGCACAAGCGGCACGCCGGTGTCTTGTCAAGCTTCTCGGCATCATACAGCCGGCAGGCGATCTCGATGAGCAGTTCGCGCTCACTGAGGCCGCTCGTCTGTAGAACCTCGTCGGGGATGGTCAAGGTCATAGCTCATTGTAGTGCTCGTTCTCACTCTTTCCCCCGGGCCCTCCGCGCCTCCTCCAGGTACTGCCCCAGCAACTTCTCCGCCCCCCGATCCGTCGGGATGTAGTACCGCTTGTCCACGCCGAGGTAATCCTGCGTGCCCAGGCCGCCGGCTTCGTCGTGGGCGTACTTGTAGCCCTCGCTGGCGCCGCCCTGCACGCCCGCGGTGCCGGCTCTTTCTAAACCTTCGCGGCCGCCCGCCGACATCTCCGCCGCGGCCCGCACGTTCTTGTCCTTGAGGTAGACGGGGACAGGGACGGTGCGGCCCTCGCGCACATCCTCCATCGCCATCTCGATGGCCATGTAGCTGGCGTTGCTCTTCGGCGCCAACGCCAAGTAGATCGCGCACTGCGACAGTGTGATCCGCGCCTCGGGCATCCCAATCCGCTCCACCAGCTCCCAGCACGCCGCGGCCACCATGATCCCGCGGGGGTCGGCGTTGCCGATGTCCTCGCTGGCGAGGATTGCCAGCCGCCGCGCGATGAAGCGCGGGTCCTCCCCCGCGTCGAGCATGCGGGCGATCCAGAACACCGCCGCGTCGGGGTCGCTGCCGCGCACGCTCTTGATCATCGCGCTGATGACGTCGTAGTGCTCGTCGCCGGTGCCGTGGTAGACGGCGGCTTTTTGCTGGATGGAGTCCTCGGCGACCTGGCCGTCGATGGTGATCCTGCCTTTGGTGGCACCGTCTGGGGTGGCACCGGTCTCCTGACCGGTGCTCTTCGTTCCACCTTGCTCCAAACGCACACCGGTCGGGAGACCGGTGCCACCAAAGACAGTGCCATCGAGCGAAGACAGCACCGCCACCTCCAAGGCCGTGAGCGCCCGCCGCGCATCCCCGTCGCTCTTCGTCGCCCACACGTGCAGGGCCTCGTCGGAGACCTCGAGGTTGAGCGCGCCGTAGCCGCGCTCCTTGTCGGCGATGGCCCGCCGCAGGGCGCTCACGATGTCCGCCTCGCTCAGGGGCTCGAGCCGGAACAGCGTGCTGCGAGAGACCAGCGCCGAGTTCACCGCGAACAGCGGGTTCTCCGTGGTCGCCCCGATCAGCGTGATCAGGCCGCGTTCGACGTCCCCCAGCAGCACGTCCTGTTGGCTCTTGGTGAAGCGGTGGATCTCGTCCAGGAACAGGATCGTCCGCTTGCCCTCGAGCTCCAGCCGGTTCGCGGCCTCGTCGATGATCTCGCGGATGCGCTTCACGCCCACGCTGCTGGCGTTCTCGCGCACAAAAGCCCGCTTCGTCTGCTTGGCGATCAGCTCCGCCAGCGTGGTCTTCCCCGTGCCCGGCGGCCCGTGGAAGATGAGCGACGTCACCGCGTCGGCGGTCAGCATCCGCCGCAGCAGCTTCCCCGGGCCGAGGATGTGCTGCTGCCCCACGTACTCGTCCATCGTGCGCGGGCGCATGCGCATCGCCAGGGGCATCACGCCCTGACGTGCCTGCTCACGTTTCGCGGCCCACAAGTCCGCCACTTCGTCACTCCGTCACTTCGTCACACCCATCCCCACTCTACCCCCCACGGAACCCCAACACCACCGCCCCTCGTAGAACCTTCAGGCCCGCGTCTGACAAGACTTCGTTTAGGTGCCCGCTAACATCCTCCCCCTCGTGACACCCCTTGGCTGGGCCATCCTCGTCCTTGCCCTGTTCGCCTTCGCGTTCTTCTCGCGCTGGGTGCTGGACAACCCCCGCCAGGGCGACCCCCTCATCGGGCTGGCCTTCCGCTTCGTGCAGGTCTATGTCCGCCTCGTCCACCACCTCGAGGTCCGCGGCCTTCAGCATGTGCCCAAGACCCGCAGGCCCGGGCCGCTGGTCGTCGTGTGCAACCACACGGCCGGCGTCGACCCGCTGCTCGTGCAGTCCGCCTGCCCCTTCGAGATCCGCTGGATGATGGCCCTGGACATGAAGGTCGCGGCCATGGACCTCATCTGGGACTGGGCCGACATCATCTTCGTCGACCGCACCGGCAAGGACACGGTCGGGGCCCGCGACGCGTTGAAACACGTCAAGCAGGGCGGCGTGATCGGCGTCTTCCCCGAGGGCGCCATCGAGCGCCCGCATCGCCACATCCTGCCCTTCCACCCCGGCGTCGGCCTCATCGTCTCGCGCACGGGCGCGCCGGTGCTGCCGGTGGTCATCGAGGGCACGCCCCAGGCCCGCATGCCCTGGACCAGCCTCCGCATGAGCAGCCACAGCCGCATCACCTTCGGCCCGCTGATGCGCTTCGACGACCGCCGCTACTCACCCGCCGAGGTCGCGCAGCTCCTCCAGAGCTGGTACCTCGACCAGACCGGCTGGCCCACGGCCCCCACGCCGAGCACGAGCCCGGCGTACCGGGGATAGTGGCAAAGTGGCAAAGTGGCAAAGTGAAAAGACCCGTGCGCACGCTTGCGCACTTTGCCACTCTGCCACTTCGCCACTTTGCCACTTTGCCACTAGGTTTCCCGGATCGGCAGCACGTCCGGCGCCCTTCCCTCGCTCCACGCCCGGAACCGCGGCCAGAAGACCTCCTTCAAGAGGATCTTCAGGCACGCCGCCACCGGGATCGCCACCAGCACGCCATAGAACCCGGCGATCGAGCCGCCCGCGATGGACGCGAACAGGATCGTCGGCGTGTCCATGTTGGTCGCCTTGCCCTGGATCATCGGCGTCAGCACGTAGTCATCCAGGAACTGCGTGATCATGAGCACCACGAGCGGGCCGCCCACGATCCACCACCACTCGCCCCGCCAGCCGCCGGGCGGGTCCAGCCACATGAGGCCCATCGCGATCGGGGCCGCGATGCCCGAGGCGTACGGCACGATGGTGAGGATGCCCATGATCGGCCCGACGATGAGCGGCGCGGGCACGCCCACCAGCGAGTACAGCACCGTGTACACCACGATCTGCACGCCAGCGACCGTGAGCCGCCCGCGCACGAACCCCGCGATCACGCGGTCCATCTTGGTGACCAGGTCGATGAACCGCCCCTTCTTCTTCTCGGGGATCAGCCCCTCCCAGAACTTCTGCACCTCGCCGTAGCCCGTGCAGAAGAAGTAGAAGAAGAACGCGGTGAGGAACGCGCCGAACAGGAAGCCGCCCACGGCCTTGAGCACGTCCAGGGCCTGCCCCGCGATGCCCGTGCCCACGTTGACCAGCCGCTGGCTGATGGTCGCCGCGTTCTGCCGCACCGACGACACCACCCACGAGATCATCCGCCCGACGTCCGACTCCTCGCTCGCGTGCGGGTGCTCGGCCTGCGGCGGCGCGGGCTGTGGGCCTTGCAGCGCGCCCTCGGGGACGGCTTGGGGCGCAGGCTTCTGTTCCGCCCCGCTCTCCGCTCCCCGCTCTCCGTTCTCCGCTCCCTGCTCTCCGCTCTCCGCCCCCTCCGGCTTGACCCCCGCCAGCGGCAGCAGCTGCCGCCTCAGACTCTCGTCCTCGACGATCCGGTCGCGCGCGTCCCGCCACGCCGGCGGCAGCTTGTTCAGGGCCGCCTCGTCCTGCGGGTGGGCCACCGACTGCACGAGGTTGTCCACGTTCCGCACCGTGCGCCCCGCGAGCCGCACGCCCTGCCAGGTGGCGAAGCCGCCGCCGATCCCCACCGGCCCGATCAACGCCGCGGCCCCCAGCAGGATGATGGTGATGGCCGCCCCCCGCCGCGTGAACAGTTTTCGACGCACCGCCCACGCCACCAGCGGCTCGAACAGGTACGCCAGCAGGAGCGCCAGCAGCATCGGCACCGTCACGATCGAAATCTTGTGCCCCAGCCACACGATCAGGATCACCGCCCCGATGACGAGCAGGTCCCGCACCGGCTGAATCTGCCAGATGTGGAGCTTGGAGAGCGGCTGCCCGCCGTGGGGTGTGGTCCCGCCGCCAGAACCTACCACCCGCGCAGCGTTCGCCGCGGCGGCAGTGGTAGGGGGGACCGGCGAGTGGGGGTTGAGGTGCTGGTTATCGGAGTCAGGCGGCATGGCAGCACAATGATCGGACGTTGGGCGGAGTAAGCCACCGTTTGTTCGGGATTCCGCTGGCCCGCTTGCCCAAACTGCGCAGCTTCTGCCCCTGCCGGCGACCGGGAGTCCGAACTCCTCACTGACAACGCGGGAGGGTCTCGCGTGCGTGCCAAACTTTTGACCCAAGAAGCGGCGCATTTGACCGACGAAGCCGCGCATTTGACCGAGCGCGCCGGACTTTTGACCGACGGAGCCGCGCATCTGACCGAGCGCGCCGGACCTTTGACCGACGAAGCCGGACACGTGGCCTCAAGCGACCACCCACGATGCTCCTTGAAGGCATTGAACCGCAGAGATCGCAGAGCACGCAGAGGCAAGTCCGGATAACTCCGCTCCCCTCCGCGCGATCCGCGTTTCATGCCTTGAAGCCGAACGCGGAGTTTGCGGAGAGGAGCGGAGTGACGCGGAACTGAGAAGGAACTCGCCCGTTTCCGCTCAGCGCTCTCTGCGTGCTCTGCGGTGAGATGCCTTCCGTTTCGCGCGGGAAACGAAAAAGGCCCCGGAATCCCGGAGCCCTGTCTCGCTGTTTCGCTGTCTCGCTGCCGCCCTACCCCTTCACCGAGAGGTCCCCAAACGCCTCATCGAAGTCGAACACGCCCTGGAAGTCTTCCATGGTGTCCTCCTCGGTCTTGCGCATGAGCCCCGCGTCGATCATCGCGAAGACGATGCGGCCAAAGTCGCCCGTCTCGGTGATGTTCCAGCTCGCGAGCACCATCTTGGCGAGGCGCCCGTACTGCTTGAGGGCGAAGTCGCGCAGGCCCAGGCACAGCTGCTGCCCGCTGACGTGCCGGCCTTCCTCGTCGTGCATCATGGACGGGGCGTCGCCGTGGATCGACTTGACGGTGTGGGCCAGCCCCTCGCGGACGAACTGGTACGCCTGCGGCGGGAAAGGCCCGGCCTTGTCGCGGAGGAACTTCCAATCCTGCATGAACTGATCGGACACCCTGCGTCTCCTCTGGGTCCGTGTCTCTCGTCCACTCGGCCAAGCCGGTCAGCCCTGGCTCAGCCGCTTCTCACCAGCACAGTCTAGGAAGGTACCGCCCGCCGCGGCATCCGCCAAGCACCCCATAACCACCTCGCCCGGCGCTCCCCTGATTCGGCCAGCGGCGGCCTTGAACTTGACTTCCAATCTCTCGCGGAGACGCGGAGGCGCGGAGGAGCAAAGTCGGGATCCTGAACCGAGGACGAACGGCTCCTAAGCCTTTCTCCGCGCCCCCGCGTCTCCGCGAGAAACCTCCTTCGCATCGACGCTCACGTGCACGTTCCCCCGCACGTACCACCGCAGCGGGCGGTCGACCCACTCCTCCGCCGAGGCGATCCCGACGCGGGTGGTCCGCACGAGATCGCGGGCCGTGTACGTCTTTCCACCCTCGATCCACATCCGGCGGCTGGTGGTGAGGTCTTCGCCATTGAGGTCGCGCCCGATCGCGAGGGCCTCGCACAACCGCCCCGGCCCGCTGCACAGGTCCTTTTCCTTGAGCGGCGTCTTGCGGGGGCGGTGCGTGCGCAGAGCACGCATCGCTTGGACGCCCTCCACCGGCTCAAGCGCCCGCAGCAGCACCGCAACAGGGTCCCCCGCCTCGCTCGCAACCACGTTCATGCAGAAGTGCATGCCGTAGGTGAAGTACACGTAGGCCGTGCCGCCGATGGCGTACATCGACTCGTTCCGGGCCGTGCGCCGCCCGCCGAAGGTGTGCGCGGCCTTGTCCTTCACGCCCAGATACGCCTCGGTTTCGACTATGACGCCCGCCGCCCGCGTGCCGTCCTCGAGCGCGCGCACCAGCCGCTGCCCAATGAGCCGCTGCGCCAGCGTGGCCGCGTCCACGAGGTAGAACTCGCGGGGGAGCCGTTCTGACTCCGACTTCCGACTTCCCACTTCCGACTTTCCTTAGGCGTACGCGTGCAGCCCCGGCAGCAGCAGATTCACGCCGAAGTACGTCCACAGCATCACGATAAAGCCCACCACCGAAAGCCACGCCGTGGTCAGCCCCTTCTTCGCCGGCGCGGCCACGCGCACGTGGATCACGATCAGGTAGATGATCCACGTCAGCAGCGCCCACGTCTCCTTGGGGTCAAACGCCCACCACCGCCCCCACGAGTGGTCCGCCCACCACGCGCCGAGCAGGATGCCCACGCCCAGCGTCCAGAACGCCAGCTGCAGCACGATCATCTGGGCGGTGTCGAGGTCCTGGAGCAGCTTTGCGCGGGGAACAGTGGGGGAGTCGCCCACAGCCACAGCGGCCACGACAGGCGTGCCACTGGCGGCTCGCCCGCCAGTGCCGGACGCCAGTTGCGCCGAGCCCGCCCTGCTCCCGAAGTAGTGCGCCCCCAGATAAAACAACGAGCACACGAACCCCAGCGCAATCAATCCATACGACACCAGCACCGTCGTCACGTGGTACTTCAGCAGCACGCTCGTGTTCAGGATCGCCGCCTCGCGCTCGATGTGCTGTCCGGGAATCCCCGCCTGCGTCGCGGTGATCAGCACCATGAACCCCACCGCCGCCGCGGCCGCGCCGAACAGCCACTGCCGCCGCACCAGCATCACCACCAGCCCCAACGCCGCGGCGAACAGCGACACGCCCGTCATCGACTCGAACTGGTTCTGGATTGCGAACCGCTCCGCGATGATGCACCGCGTGATGAACCCGAACGCGTGCAGCCCGACCGCCCCCACCAGCAGCGCCGAGCCCGCCACCGCCAGCCACTTCCGCCCCGTGCCGAACGCCAGCAGCAGCGCCACCAGCGACACGCAGTACGCCCAGAACCCCCACTCGAACGCGTTCGCCTTGTTGTACGTGAGCTCGAGCGAGCGGCGCCCGCCGGGGTAGACCTCCGCGTTGATCTTCGGCAACTCGGCCGCGAGCGTCGCGATGGCCGCGTTGGCCGCGGCGGCGTCCAGCCCGCGCCACGCCGCCCCCAGCGCCAGCGCCGCCTTGCGGGCCGGCGCATCCTCCGGCAGCCGCGACAGGTGCACCCACGCCTGGTCCTTCGACGCCGGTGCCACCACATCCCAGTTCCGCGAAGCCCCCACGTACAGCCCGATCGCCTGGTCCATCTCGCCCAGGGCCCGCGCCCACTGCTCCTCGCCGGGGTGCTTGCTCGCCACCTTCCCCGCGTGCGCGTTGATGATCAGCGGCGACACGCCACCCGCCTTCAGCTCGTGCTTGACCTTCTCCTCATCCCCCGGGAACGCGGCCTCCAGCAGCTCCCGCCGCAGGTTCAGGTAGTCGATCCCGATGATCGGCTTGTCCACGTAGTACTGCGGATCAATGCTCAAATCCAAGAGCGTGAACAGCGGGTCGTACTTCACCTTCTCGAAGATCACCTGCCCGACCGTCGGGGCTCCACCAGGCCCCGGGCTCGCCGTGTTGATCGCCGCCGGCCGCTCCACGAACCGCCGCTTGCCCGTCAACTTGAACACTGTCTCCCGCGCCAGCGTGTCCAGCACCTTCACCCGTCCGTTGTGCAGCACGGCCAAGTCCCGCAGCGACTCCAGGTCCACCTTCGCCGCGAACTCCGCCTTCTGGTGCTGCGTGGGCACCTTCGTCGGGTCGCTGTTGCTCGCCCCGAACGGGTTGCTGATCCCCTCCCCCTCACCCACCAGCCGCGTCTGCGGGTGCGCGTTGCCCGCCGGCGCCAGCTGCGCCGCGGCGAAATTCGCAAAGGGCAAATGGCAAAGGGCAAATACGAACGCCATCACCAGCCACGCTGTCTTCCTCTGATTTGCCATTTGCCAATTTGCCCTTTGCCATTTAGCTCTAGACGCCCGCCGTCTCCACTTCCGGTTTCCGCTTTCCGGCTTCCGGCTTCCGCCACGTCCCCGCCGCCACCATCTCCTGAATCCGCCGCTTCTCCCGCCGCACCAGCCACGGCTTCACATAGAACGCCCACGGGATCCCAACCCCCATCATGATTCCGCCAAGCGCAATCAGGTGGATGCCGGGGTTGTTGCCCACGTGCAGAATCGTGAAGCTCGCGAACGCCCGCGGCAGCTGTCCCGCATCCGCCATCTTCTGCGTCCGCTGCCACCCCTGCTGGTCCCACCCGCTCTGGCTGAACTTGAACTGGAAGGGGCTCATGCCCGCCACCAGCCGCCCCGGCAGGTTCGCGAAGAAGCTCTTGCCGTCGTCCCAGTGGAACGGCGCCTGCAGCGGCTCGTTCAGCTTGGTCACGTGGTCGAACACCTCGAACCCCGACCCGCCCGCCGGCATCACCCGCACGATTGACTGGTAATCCCGCGGCGCCCCGCGGTGGTCGTACGCGATCATCTCAAAGTCCAGCAGCCGCAGGCCAAAGCCCGGCAGCGGCCGCTGCAGCCGCCCGATCGCAAGCCCGTACACCCGCCCGTCCGGAAGCACCACCTCGCGCTCGCCGCCCTGCATCAGGCTCATGTACCGCGTGAACGGCAACCACTGCACCTGCGACCAGGGCCGCCCCCCGATGCTGGCCGCGACTTCCACGCCCACCATCGCGCGGTCGTGCGTGCCCACCGACTCCTTCTCGCGCTTCTCTGGCGGCACTACCTTGGGCAGCTCGACCCTGCGGGCCGCGTCCCACTTCTCGCCGATCCGCAGCTGCACCTTCTCCACCATGTCCAGCCGCTGCCCGGGCGCCAGCGACTCGGTGACTTTTACAAGGCCGCCCTTCTGCCGCACGATCGCCCGCGTCTTCCCCCCGCTCTCATCGATGTACACGTAGATGCGGTCGCACTCGATCAGCCCCATACGGATCGCGGGGTCCGCGTCCCGCCGCACCGGCTGCCCGTTGGCCCGCCGCTCGCTCAGCATGTCCTGGTTGATCGCGGGGAACCGGTGGTACACGTACCGCTCGAAACTCTCGCCCGTGGGCGTCGTCACCGTCACCACCGCCACCGAACTGTCCGCCCCCTTGTACCCCTCGGTGATGATCGGGAACGGCGGGGTGGGCAGCAGCTCCTTCACCGCGACGCGGTACCCGGTCTTGCCGACATCGAAGGCCGAGCCGTTCGCGACCGGCACCACCTCGCGGTGCGAGGGCGCCCCGTCCTTCCCCGGCACCTCGATTACCAGCGCGTGCTGCGTGCCCGCCGGCAGCGGCTCCGACAGGTCACGCCAGCGCGATTCCGGCATCCCGCCCGATTCGCCAAAGGTGTACTCCAGCGAGAACACGTCGTTGCCGCTCTCGCGGTCCTTCGCGCTCAAGGGCGGCATCACGAACGACACCACCGGCTCATCCGACACCCGCCCCTGTTCATCCTCCAGCTGCGAGTGCAGGAACACGAACCGCAGCGGCTCGTGCGACTTTGATCCGTCGTGCCACCGAGATGTCTTCATCTCGGTACTCCCCTGGGGCACCTCCACCCGCGCGTAGTCGCTCTCCTCCTCCGCGTACGACGCGTACCCCACGATCTTCAGCGACACGTCGCTATCCACCATCGTCGTGGGCGTCGCCTCCGGCTCGATCGCCAGCGCCGGCAGCGACTCCGGCACCGCGTCCTTCTTCCAGCGCGCCACGCCGCTGGCCAGCTCGCCCCGCCCCGCCCCCAGGTTGTAGTCGTTGTACCGCGGCAGCCCATTGACGAGCCGCTGCTCCCACCCCATCCGCTTGGGGTTCACGAACAGCGCCACCCGCGTGTTGTCGTAGAACACGTCCTGGATCGGCCCGGGGCTGGGCCGCCCCGTGTGCGGGTCCGGCTGCCCCGCCAGCAGCAGCGTGTCCCCCTCCTGCTTCAGCCCCGCGTAGTACACGCTCCCCAGCGCCATGATCACGATGCCCGTGTGCACCGTCAGCACGCCGATGTTCTTGAACGTGAACTCGATCCGCCGCACCGTCGCCACCACCATGTTCAGCACGAACAGCAGCAGCGCCCACCGTAGCGGCCACGCGGCGTAGTACTCCAGCTCCGTCATCTCTACGCCCGGCAGCCGCCGCAGCGTGATCGCCCTGTTCGCCTCCACGAAGCCCGCGAAGAACCGCAGCCCGGTGTGCGTCACCTCGTCATACCGCAGCCGCGGCCACACGTTCGTCACCCACACCCACACGCCCACGCCCGCCAGCACCAGCATGGCCGCGAAAGCAGCGACAAACCGCGTCCCCCGCCCAGCCCCGCCCAGCGCCCTCGCCACACCCCACGCACCCAGCGCCCCCATCCCGCCCACGATCAGCACGAACACCAGTGCATACACCAGCCACGTAGGCGCGAGCGCCAGCAGCCCGACCGGCACGCTCGCCGAAATCCCGTACAGCACCACGAACACCAGCAGAATCACCGCCAGCGTGATCGAGCTCAGCGCCTTCACGACCGCCTTCACCGGCCACAGCCACGGCCCCCTCAGGTGCCGCTCGTCCCACGCATTGCTCCGGCGCGCTTTATCGCTCATCAGGGCTCTTGGTCACAAGGTCTTGGCGGCACAGGCGTCCCGCCCGTGCGGGGGATCACGCCAGCCTGAGCCTCTCATCCAACCTTATGCGAACCCTCACGCCCACTCCGCCCCACCAAGGGGGCTACTTCCACCTATAGCCACTTGGCTCCAACGAGCCCGACTCAACGAGCCCGACGCGCCAGCGAGGGTTTTCTCCCCTTCACCTCCACCGATACACCAACTCCGTCCCCCCCTCGTCACCCACCGCCACCAACCCACCAAACCCTCCACCTCCGGGCGCAAACCCAAACATCCCCTCGTCGATCCCAAGCGCCCGCGCCCCATTCACCGTGCACATCGCCAGCCCCTCGCGCAGCGTCAACCCATCCCGCTCCACCAACCGCACCACCTCACCCCACGTCGAAACTCGCGACGTCCCCGCCGGCAGGTTGATCACCGAGTCCGTCCCCAGGCACACGTTCACACCCGCCGCCATCATGTCGCGGTAGCGGTGGGGGCCGAACACACGCTCGGCCCCGAAGTACTCCGACGCCCGCGGGCAGTACGCCACGCTCGTACCCATCCGCGCCAACACCTCGATGTCCGCGTCCGACACGTCGTTCAGGTGCGCACACACGAACCGCCGCCGCCCGAGTGCTCCCGCCAGATGCTGCACCGGCGAGTCTCCACGCCCGACCTCCTCGAGAATCTCGTCCGACCACAACCCCAGCCCCTCCAGAAACTCCCGCTGGGGCCCCGTCCCCCTTGCCACAAACTCGCGCTCGTCCATCGTCTCCGCCAGGTGCGTCGACACCGGCCACCCTTGAAACTCGTGCGACGACAGCACCCACTCGTACACCCGCCGGTCGACAGTGGTGGGGGCGTGCGGCTGCACCCCAAGCCTCACACCCATCCCTCCCAGCCGCTCGATCTCGCCGCGGTTCTCGCGCACCAGCGTCGCGAGCCTCTCCCGCGCCGGCTCCATCCCCCTACCGATCGCGAAGAACTCCAAGAAGCTCACCCCCACCGAGAACACCTCCCGCAGCGCCCGCCACGCCGCCAGCGACGGCCGCCCCATCGGCGCCCCCGCGATATCACCGACCGCCACCACGCCGCCCGCCAGCGACATCGCCGCACCCTCCCGCATACTGGCCGCGATCCCCTCGTCGTCCACCCGCCGCCCCCGCCGCACCGCATCCACAAACCCCCGGAAGCCGCCATCAGGGTCATGCGGCATCGGCCCGATGTGCGTCAGGTCCAGGTGCGTGTGCGCGTTCACCAGCCCCGGGATCAGCAGGCACCCGCGCCGGTCCACCACCCGCGCCCCCGCATTCAGCGGGTGCCGCGCAACTTCTGCGCTCTCCCCCGCCGCCACCACGAACCCCCGCCCCTCCAGCCGCCCCTCGACCTCCGACACCTCCCCCTCGAACCGCACCAGCACCGACCCCGGCGACGCGTCCACGTTGCGCGCATCCACCACCCGCGCCCCGTCGATGCGCACGACCAAACCGACAGCTTTTCCAGCCCCCGATTTCACGCCAAGCCCTCCGCCTCTCCGATCTTTAGCACGGGGTGTGCATAACGGGTCGGGTAGTCCGCGCCGCAACGGTACGTCGCCACGCGCTCACACCGGTCTGTACCATGCCGCCCCAATCGGTCGGGCAACTTTTGCGCTCGCCCGCCAACCCGGAGCCAACGCGCCATCGGAACGGCGCGCCACAGCAAACAGTCCTGCACCTCGAAGGGAGTCCATCATGAACGTCCGTCGCCTCACCCTCCTCACCATCCCCCTCGCCCTCACCTCCCTCCTCGGCGGCTGCGTCGGCCAGGGCGAGTACGACCGCCTCTACGAGGTCAACGCCTCCCTCACCTCCCAGAACAAGGACCTCGCCCGCCAACTCGAGGAAGAGCGCCAGGCCAAGCTCCTCCTCCAGAAGAACGGCATGAGCGGCGAGACCACCGTCGCCGCCCTTCAGCGCCAGAACGCGGCCCTCCGCGCCCAGCTCGACAAGGCCCTCGCCGACCTCAACGAGCTCAACGGCAAGATGGCCAAGTTCGACTTCGGCCCCGTCAACGCCGACACCGACGCCGCGCTGACCGCCCTGGCCGCGCAGTACCCCAACTTGATTAAGTACGACTCCGCCCGCGGCATGCTCCGCTTCGCCTCCGACCTCACCTTCGACAGCGGCTCCGACGCCGTGAAGGAGAACGCGAAAGAGGCCATCGCCGCCCTGTCGCAGATCCTCAACTCCTCCGCCGCGAGCGGCTATGAGGTCGTCATCGAGGGCCACACCGACAGCCAGCGCCTGAGCGCCAACACCGCCCAGCGCCACCGCACCAACCGCCACCTCTCCGCCCACCGCGCCATCAGCGTGACCGGCGAGCTGGCCAAGCTCGGCGTCGCCAACGACCGCATCCTCGCCGCCGGCTGGGGCGAGTTCCGCCCCCTCGTCGCCAACACCGGCAATGGCAACACCCCCGCCAACCGTCGCGTCGAGATCTTCCTCGCCCGCGGCCGCGGCACCGGCACCCAGGACTCCGCCCCCGTCGCCGAGTCCCCCAGCACCGAGCCCACCAAGACCACCAACGTGAACGACGACATCGACATCACCAAGTAACCCGATCAAGCAGCCCGGGCGACCGCCCGACACCGAATCGAGTTTTCGAGAACACGAAGGCCCGCGGCACTCCCCCGAGTACCGCGGGCCTTCTGTGTTCGTGCCGTGCCACCGAGATGTCCTCATCTCGGTGTGATTGTTCTCGCGGAGACGCGGAGACGCGGAGCAGGACTTGATGCCTTGATGCCCGATGCCTTGATGCCTCTCTTCCACCCGCCTTTGCCTTGGCCCCTCCCCGCGCCTCCGCGTCCTCCGCGAGAGACCCCTCCCCCTCCCCCGGTCTACCCTCTCCCCGATGTCGAACCCCGACCGCGTGCCCACACCCAACTGGATGACGCCCGTCTCCGGCGTTGCACGCCTCGGGCACGGCATCCTCCACGCCGTCGTCGCCTTCGGCCAGTTCACCCGCTTCATGCTCCACACCTTCCGCGGCCTCTCCGCCGTGCGGACCTGGAACCGGCGCGACCGCCTCTGGCGTCAGCTCTACTTCGTCGGCACAACCTCTATCCCCGTCCTCGCCATCACCGGCGGCTTCATCGGCATGATCCTCGCCTTCGAGGGCTACCGCCAGTTCCAGTCCATCGGCCAGGAAGCCCGCCTTGGCGGCGTCATCAACCTCTCGGTGGTCAAGCAGATCGGCCCTGTGCTCGCCGCCGTCATGCTCGCGGGGCGCGTCGGCTGCTCCCTCACCGCCGAGCTGGGCTCCATGAAGGTCACCGAGCAGCTCGACGCCATGCGCGCCATGGGCAGCGACCCCATCAAGGTGCTCGTCGTGCCGCGCTTCGTCGCGTGCGTCGTGATGATCCCACCGCTCACCGTCGTCAGCAACCTCTGCGGCGTGCTCGGCGGCTGGCTCATCACCACCCAGTTCTACACCACCGACGCCACGCTCTACTGGCGCAACAGCGCCAACATCGTCAACACCTACGACGTCTTCAGCGGCCTCATCAAGGCCGTGTTCTTCGGCGCCGGTATCGGCCTCATCTCCTGCTACAAGGGCTTCTCCTGCCGCCCCGGCGCCGAGGGCGTGGGCGAGGCCACCACCGAGTCCTTCGTCACCAGCTTCCTCACCATCATCCTGATGTCGCTGGTCCTGGCCAAGGTCCTCAACGACATCGACTTCATGATCCACGGCGGCGTCGACTCGGTCTTCAGCTGAGTTTCCCCCGATGCCGCGACTGAGCCGCTTCCCCACGACGCCGGGACTGAGCCGCTCTGGGCGAAGTCCCGGGTTGGCAGTTGCGCACCAGCGCGCTGGCCCCTAAAACGAGCAAGCCCGCTCCCGCGGGCCCACCCGTTGCGTGTGTGATCATGGGTCGTGATCAGGGTCACTCTGTCAGTCGCTCACCGGCGCCGGCGCGAGCCCACCAGCAGCCCGCCCGCGCACAGCAGCCCCACCGCACCCGGCGTCGGCACCGTGCGCTTGAAGAAGATGTCCGTCAGCTTCGTCTGCACCGTGTCGATGGTGTTGAGGTACGCCCCCGTCAGCCCGTCGTAGCGATGGATCTCGCCGGTCTGGAACGCCATGTACAGGTCCAGGCTCACCGGGTCCCACGCGAAGCCGTGCGGCCCCGTGCCGCTCTGCGCCAGCGAGCTGGCGAACACGCCCCACGCCGACCCGTTCCACCGGTAGACGCCCTCGAACGCGGGGCTGGTGTACAGGGCCGACGCGTACAGCGCCCCGTCCGGACCGATCGCCAGCTTCTGGGCCGCGAAGGGCACACTGATGTCGGCCCCGATCTGTGACCCCGTGACAAAGTCGAACACCTTCACCGTCGACGAGCTCCCGCCCGACCACTGCGTGGTGTACATCGTGTTCCCGCTGAACGCGAACATGTTGTAACCGTCGCCGTAGCCATTCACGGTGCAGACGAACGCGCCGCTGGTGGAGTCGTACTCCTCCACACCCGTGGGCCCGCCCACCACCACGTTCCCGTTGGGCGCCGTCGCCGGCCCGATCCGCGTGCCACCGCCCATGCTGCTCACGTTCGCGCCCGTGGTCGAGTGGATCTGCGTCAGCCCGCTGAACCCGCCGATCCAGAAGTTCTGGTTCGGCCCCGCCACGCACCCCAGGTACATCGCCATCGAGGGGCTGAACTGCGACTGGTTGCTGAACACCTGCGGCTTGGCAATGCCCGAGTACGCCCCGGGCACGTAGCTCCACGGGCTGCTCCGCTCGTACTGGTAGACCTCGTTGGCCGTGTCGCTGGTCACGTACATGTCCAGCGGGTTGCCGGGGAACGACCCGCCCGCCAGCGCATCGCCCGCAAACCCAACCGCTGCCGCCACGCCCAACGCCACGCCCAGAATGATGCCACGGTCCATGTCTTGTCTCCTGTCGTCAATCCCCAGGACCACGCCGCGGCCACACGCCACCGCCCGTCCCTGAGGTCTCCTCAGAAGACCAATCGCGAACCACCGCGCGCACTTACGCGGGCTTCACACAATTTCCTTTGCTGCGTCTCAATGGTCAACTACCGCCCACCGCAGGCACCGCTCTCCGCTCTCCGCTTTCCGGTTTCCGGATTCCGGTTTCCGGTTTCCGCTTTACCGCGACACCGTCAGCTTCGCCGCCCGCGGTGCCTGCTGGTGCGTCTTCTTCGCCCGGTGCAGCGACCAGTCGGTCACGCTCAGGTCCGGGGACTCCGGCCCGTCGTGCACGCGCAGCACGTCGTAGTAGTTGTCCCGCTGCGCCGGCAGGAACCCGGCATCGCGGATCAACCGGCACAGCAGCGCCTCATCCAGGCAGTACGTCGTGCCCGCGCTGGACACCACGTTCTCCTCCATCATCACGCTGCCCATGTCGTTCGCGCCGTACGCCAGCGCCACCTGCCCCACGTGCGGCCCCATCGTCACCCAGCTCGCCCCGATCGAGTAGATGTTGTCCAGGAACAGCCGCGACACGGCCTGCGTCCGCAGGTAATCGCTCGCCCCCGACATCCGCACCCGCTTGCCGAACAGGTGCGCCGTCGGGTACCTCCCGCGATCGATCGTGTCGTAGTCAAACTCGTCCGCGGCCCGCTGCCCCGCCGGAAACTCACCACCCCGCGCGATCACATCCCCCGGGAACTCCATCTCGAGCTCCTTCGGGTCCCGCCCCCAGTCCGGCACCCGCCCCAGCGGCGTGTTTTCCCGCTGGAACGGCCACGAGATAAACGCCGTGTAGTGCCCCGTCGCGCCGTTCCGCTTCTCCGACATCCGACTTCCGACATCCGACATCGCCAGCGCCCGGTCCTGCCACTCCCGCACCAGCATCATGTGGTGCACTCGGTCCGCGTACCCCTCCACATGCCCGAACATCATCGTCGCGCTCGTGAACATCCCCAGCGTGTGCGCCACATACATCGTGGTCAGCCAGCTCTCCGCGTCGCACTTGCCGAGCCCGATCTTGCGCCGCACCGCCGGCGCGAAGATCTCCCCGCCCCCCCCCGGCAGCGAATCCAGCCCCGCCTCCCGCAGCCGCACCATCACCCACCGCACCTTGTCCTCGAAGGTCGCCCCCGGCGGCTTGAAGAAGTGCACGAACTCCACGAACTCCGGCGGGCTGAACGCGTGCACATGCACCTGCGGGTACGTCTCCTTGATCGTCCGCAGCAGCTTCAGGTACCAGTCCAGCGGCAGGTCGGGGTTCATCCCGCCCTGCATCAGGATCTGCGTGCCCCCGATCGCCACCAGCTCGCCGATCTTCTCCAGGATCTTCCCGTGCTCCAGCGTGTACGCGTCGGTGTCATCCCCGTCGCGCCGGAAGGCGCAGAACGTGCACTTGGCCGTGCACACGTTGGTGTAGTTGATGTTCCGATCGATCACATACGTGCGCAGCCCATCCCCGTGCACCCGCCGGCACTGCGCATCCGCGTACCGCCCGAGCCCCGGCAGCGGCATCCCCCGCATCAGCTCCAGCGCCTGCCCGGGCGTCAGCCGCGCCTCTCCCCGCACCACCGCGGCCAAAAGCCCCTCATCAAGGCCGGACAGGTGCTCAAGCTGGACTGGGGGCGTGTAGGGCAAGGCTCCTCCGCGAAGTTTCAAGGATTATTGAAACTATAGCGGCCTCGTCGCCCAGCCGGAGCCAACTCCCTCCCTCCGTCACGCCGTCAATTCTCCCTCAGCAGGCCGAGCCCCCCAGCACCCGGAAGAACGCCTCAATATCCGCGTCCATCCCGATGTCCCCGTCGCCATTGAAGTCCGCCCCGCCGGGCCAGCAGGTCGGGCAGCAGTTCCCGCCCAGGCACCTGAAGAACGCCTCGATATCGGCGTCGGTGCCGATGTCCCCGTCGCCGTCAAAGTCCTGCGGCCCGCACCCCAGGCCCGCGTAGCACACCCCGCTCAGGATGACGATGTAGTCCCCACCGCCGTCAAACGGCGTGCCGCTCCAATCCGCCAGCGCGCCCCCCGCCCCGGGCCCGTCGGGCGAGCGCACCTCCTCGTACGGCGTCTCGTTCCACAGCGGCATCAACGCGTCGTCCACCGCCATCCGCGCGTACACCGTCACCCCCAGGTAGTACACCCCCGCGGCCAGTGTGCCGGTATTGTGCAGCCGAGACTGGAAGTAGTACTCATCGAACGTCGGCGCGTAATCGTCGTTGAACAGCACCCCCTGCCCGCTCTCATTGAACAGGAACAGGCGCGTGTCCAGTGCCGTGCCATTGACCGTGCTCGCCACGAACGCAGCCGGGTCGCACACCTCGATGCGGTACAGGTCCTCATCCCCATCCACCGACCCGATGATCGTCGTCATCGGCCCCGAGCCCACCGGCAGCGCCGCCGTCGCCGGCGTGCTGCCCGCATCGCCCTGCTCGATGTACCCCGGCGGCTCGTCATCGAGGGTCACCGACAGGCTCTCCCACACCGCGTCCGGCCCGCCGTCGTCGTACGTCTCAAAAAAACGCACCTCCCACACGCCCGCCGACTGGGCCAGCGGCGCCGGCAGGTACAGCTCCACATCCACGAACGTGATCGATGTGAAGACATCCTGCAGCCCCGACATCTGCACGTAGAACGGCGCGGCCCCCGGCGGCGTCACCTTGAAAATCGCTTCGCTCGCGTACGTGAACGGGCTCACCGCCGTCAGCGTCCCGCTCACGCGGATCTTGCTCACCCCGTACCCGCCGGCCAGCGTCCGCGTCTCCACCGCGTTCGCCGGCGAGAACTCCCCTCCGTCGCTGAACGCGCTCGTGAACGACAGCGTCTCCCGTGGCGAAGCCTCCGCCGCAGCCGCCATCCCGCAGCCCACGCCCACCGCCAACAGCACAGCCCCCGTCAGTCGCATGCGCATCCTCCCGTTCTCGTTGACCAGCTTGGAAACGAACCGGGCAAATCACGCGCCGCACGGCGCTGCCGCGGAAGTCGCACCCTACCTCACCCCCCAGCGCCGTTCCAATGAAATCAACCGCACCAAAACGGCCACCCGGCCTCACGCCGGCGCTGCGCGAGCCTCCATAATCAACCATGCTCCGCCTCTTCGTCGCCGCGTACCCGCCCCCCGACCTCGCGGCCAGCCTCCTCGCCCACACCGCCGCGCTCAACATCCCCGGCGCTAAGCCCGTCGCCCAGGACCAGCTCCACCTCACCCTCCAGTTCATCGGCGATACCGATCCGCGCGATATGAACACCGTCCGCGAGTCCGTCGCCCGCTCCGTGTCCGGCCTCCCGCCCGCCGTGCTCCGCGTCGAGCGCCTCCAGACCATGCCCCCGCGCCGCCCGCACCTGATCGCCGCGATCCTGGATCCCAACCCCACGATCTCCGAGCTCCACCGCCGCCTCGCCCTGCGCCTGGCCCGCAACAAGGAGAAGTCCCGCCCCTACCTCCCCCACATGACCACCGCGAGATTCCGCGACACCCGACAGCCCGAGGTCAAGGGCCACCTCAACCCCGCCCCAGAGTTCACGGTGACTGAGGTCCTCCTCGTTCGCAGCGTGCTCAAGTCCTCAGGCGCCGAGCACCACGTCGAGGCGCGGTTCGAATTTGCCTGATGTGATCACCAGTTCGGATCGATCCGCCAGAGCGACGTGCCAGCGTCCGTATCGGCGAGGAGGAGCTCTGCCCCGATAGGTTCCACAAACCCGCGGTTGCCGAGCTTGCGGCGCGCTGTTTCACGCCCAGTGCTCACATCGACGATCCGAGCCATGACCGCCGTGGCATCGCTGCTCGTGAGCAGCAAGTCTGTTTTCGTCCCGATGAACTGAATCTGTTCCGAGTAGCCGGGTACGCGGCCAACGTGCGACCAGTTCTGGAGCTGTCCTGTGGCCGTGTCGAAGACTCGGATGTGCGAGGGCGTCACATCGCGATCGAAGTCGAGCATGCTGGCTTGAGGCTGAAGCCTCAGCGCGACGTAGCTGCAATCAGCGTTGAAAAACGGCAGGGCCCCAGGGGACACGAACTCACCGTCCTTGAACAGTGCCCGCGTGCCTTTCCCGGTATGGAGCAGGCGGTCTTGCTCGACCCAGCCGCAGTCGGACTCCCAAGGATTCCTGGCATCCGGTGCAGGTCGATCAGTTGTTCTCAGGTAGCGGCCCGAGGTCACATCCCACACACCCCACGAGTTCCAGCTCGTGATCCATGCGGTGAACCGCAGGCCGTCTTCGGAAAACTCGCCCGGGCCAGGCCTTTCGGGTGACCCAAACACGTTGTAGCAGGTGCGCCCTTCGTACTCGTACGTCTCGTAAGACATGCTCGGGAACCCGAACCTGAAGGTGCTCAGCATTGTGCCAGTGCGAAGATTCCAGATCTGGAAGTGCTGATCGCGATAGGTCGCGAGCAGCATTCCGTCATGGCTCACGCCGGCGAAACCCGGATTACTAGCGATCTGCTCCGGGAGGCTGGCGGGTGGGAGCACCGATGCCAGTAGTCGACCGCTGCTCACGTCCCACAGCCCAACGCCTGGTTGCCTGTGGTTCACTCCATCGCCAGGCGTCCAGCGTTCGAGTGGCGCGCCCATGAAGCGCGTGCCCACCGCGGCACCCCAGGTCTCGATTCTGTATTCAGAACCATCAACCCGCGGCACCTCAAAGTCACAGACCTTCTGAAACCGACCCGCTGCACCCGCGTCGGTGTCGGGTGGACCCGGCAGCACCTGCCATACCAACTGCTCGTCGGGCATTTGCATCTGGTGTGTGCAACCTGCTCCAACGAGGCAAGCAGACGCAATGACAAGGGCGACAGGCTTCATCCAAGAGTCAGCGCACTCGACACGGTTTCGGTTCAAGAGAAAAGATGGGAAATCACCTACTCCCTGACCACACTCGTCACCAACGCCGGCAACCTCACCTGCTCGCCGCTCTCCACCCGCAGCACGATGCAGTTCCCCGGGTCGATCGCCTCCACCACGCCGCCGTACTCGCGCCCATCGCTCACGAAGCGCCCGCGCCGTCCGATCAGCATCTCCCGCTGCCGCCACATCTCGCCGAGCTCATTCTCGCTCAGCCGCAAGGCCCGGTCCAGCTCCACCATCAGCCGCTCCGCCACCGCGGCCCGCCCCCACGTGGACCCCAGCTCCGCCAGCGATGCCACCCGCGTCGCCAGCCCCTCTTCCCAGTCCTCCCGCGTCTGCAGCACGTTGATCCCGATCCCGATGAGCGACAGCCCGCCGCGCTCAGCCCCCGCCGCCACACCCGTCTGCTCGATCAACACCCCCGCCAGCTTCCGCCCCGGCCCCTCCCCGATCCCCGCCGGCCGCTCGCACACGTCGTTGGGCCACTTGATCCCCACGCGCCGGCGCGGGTCCGCCACGCCCGGAACGCCCACCAGCGCCGCCTCGCACACGCGGCACGCCGCCACCCCCGCCGCGAGCGAGAGCCGCTCCACCGGCAGGTCGCGCGAATCCAGCACGAACGTCATCGCCACGCCCTTGTGGCTCGTGTCCGCCCACTTGCGCCCAAGGCGCCCGCGCCCGCCCGTCTGCCGCCCCGCGATCACCACGATCCCCGGCCTTCCGCTCGCGAAGCTCCGCGCGAAGTCCTGCGTGCTCCCCGTCTCGCGCACCACCGCCACACGCGCAAACCACGCGACCTTCTCGCACGTGATCGCGTCCTCAAGACGGTCCGCCAGCCCTATGAGGTCATCATCCACGGGTCACCCAAGGCAGTGTTTCTCGCGGAGACGCAGAGGCGCGGAGAAGCAGAAGGCGATGATTCCGTTCTTATCCCTCTCCGCGCCTCCGCGAACTCCGCGAGAGACCTTCTTCACTCGATGTCCAGCCCAATATCCACACCCACCGCCCCGTGCGTCAACGCCCCGACGCTGATCCGCTCCACCCCCGTCTGCGCGATCGAATGGATCGTCGTCAGCGACACGCCCCCGCTCGCTTCCAGCTGCAGCCCCGGCATCATCCGGTCCCGCAGCGCCGCGGCCTCCCTCAGCTTCTCCACCCCCATGTTGTCCAGCAGCACAATGTCCACCACCCCCCGCGGCAAGGTCAGCAGCGCCCGCAGCTGCTCCAGGTCGTCCACCTCCACCTCGACGAACGCCGGCGGGTAGTGGCCTCCGCTTTGGGCGAGCTCGCGCGCCTTCTCCACCGCCTTCAGCACCAGCCCCGGCAGCTCCGGCGCCTTGACCACGCCCATGCCCGCGATGTGGTTGTCCTTGATCAGCAGCGCGTCGTACAGCCCCATGCGGTGGCAGTGCCCGCCCCCGCACCGCACGGCGTACTTCTCCAGCACCCGCAAACCCGGCGTCGTCTTCCGCGTGTCGTACAGCTTCGCCCGCACCTTCGACGCATTCCCCTCACCACCCAGCATCGCGCTATGAAACACCGCCGTGTTCGTCGCCACCCCGCACAGCCGCGACAGCAGGTTCAGCAGCGTCCGCTCGAGCTCAAGGATCTCATCCAGCGGCCCCTTGAGCACCCCCAGCACCGCCCCCGGCGACACCCGCGTTCCATCCACCGCCGAGGGCTCGAACGTGCACCCCGGCGCGAACACGTCCAGCAGGTCGCCCATCACCTCCAGCCCCGCGACCACGCCCCCCACGCGCATCACCAGCTGCGCATGCCCCACCCGCGCCGGATCAACACACGACGCCGTGGTGATATCCCCGCCCCAGCTCTGCCCCGGGCTCAGCCGCGCCCGCCCATGCCACGGCGACTCCTCGCTCCCCAAATCCTCATCCCGCGCAATCTCCAGCAGCCGCCGCACCAGCCCCGTCTTCGCCAGCGCCGCGTACAGCTCCGGCAACCGCAGCGTGTTCAGATCAACACCCGGCGCGGCCGGCGCCACAGGCTGACCATCCGGCGAGTGGTGGGGGGTCACGAGCTTGGCAGGGTCCATGCCGGGAGGGTAGTGGAGGAGTGGAGGAGAAGAGGAGTAGAGGAGTGCATTCACCGTCGATCACCCGGCCGCCCCTTCTCCTCCACTCCTCTACTCCTCTACTCCTCCACTTGGACACCCTAAACTCCCGCTCACAATCAAGGACTCCCCATGACCCCCACCAAAAGCGAACTCCTGCGCGGCAAGCACGGCCTCGTCATCGGCATCGCCAACGACCGCTCCTACGCCTGGCACATCACCAAGTCGCTCATCGAGCACGGCGCCACCTGCGCCTTCACCCACCTCCCCGGCGACCGCAACGAGCACCGCACCCGCCGCGGCCTCACCGAGCTTGGTCAAACCAACCCCTGGCTCCGCCCCCTCGACGCCGGCAGCGACGAGCAGCTCGACAAGGTCTTCAGCGACTACGCCCAGAGCTTCGAGCGGCTGGACTTCGTGATCCACTCGATCGCCTTCGCCGACCGCGACCTCCTCCAGCCCGGCAAGTTCGTGACCACGCCCCGGGCCGCGTACCTCTCCGCGATCGACATCTCCGCCTACACCCTCCTCGCGATGGCCCAGCGGGCCCGCCCTCTGATGGCGAAGGAGAAGCAGGGCGGCAAGGGCGGCGCGATCCTCGGCATGTCCTACTACGGCGCGGAAAAAGTCGTCCCCGGCTACAACGTCATGGGCGTCGCCAAGGCCGCGCTCGAGTGCACCGGCCGCTACCTCGCCAGCGAGCTCGGGACCGACGGCATCCGCGTCAACCTCATCTCCGGCGGCTACCTCCGCACCCTCGCCAGCTCCGCCGTCGGCGGCACCGACACCATGCCCGAGCTCGTCGCCCAGAAAGCACCCCTCCGCCGCAACGTCGAAGGCCAGGACGTCGGCGACACCGCTGTGTGGCTCTGCTCTGATTTGAGCAAGGGCGTCACCGGCGAGACCATCTACGTGGACTGCGGGATCAACATCATCGGCGGCTGATAGGACCGCGCGAATAGGAACCGCGACCGTAAGGGAGCGATGCAGCCGCGCTTCGCGGCTGCCCTGCCTTCGAGGCCGTAGGCCTCCTCGTGAGTAGCCGGGGGTCGGAGCGAGTCCGCGAGCGACACCCCCGGTTCCCAGCCGCGCATCATCTTGACCCCGGAGGGGTCGTCCTCCGCCTCGCGAGTCTCCTTTGACCCACAACGCACACTGACCCATACTGGGCGCGTTGAGCTTCCTCCTCGACATTCCGCGGTGGATGTTTCGCAGCACCCGCAGGTGGTGCTGGCACCGCCTGCGTCGCGGCGCACCCTACACCGCTGTTCCGGAAGACCTCTGGCGGCGAGTGATTCAGACAAACTTCCAAGCCTCTCTCCGCGGCTGTGGGCTTGAGCTCCGCCTTCTCACGTCCACTACCGCGCGGTTCGAATCACCGCTGCTAAGTCTCGAACTCCATCAGCAACCTTCGGTTCCTCCGCTGTGGACAGACATCGTCGCGACGCTCGAGGTCCCTTCGGTTGGGGTCATGACGCTCAACGAGGCGGACTCCTGTGCGGGACGATGGCCGTGGGGCTGGGATCCGGAACCCATTGCTGGTGACCCGTGGGAGTTCCGAGCAGAAATGCGGACCGTGGCACGTCGGGCATGCCGAGTGATGCGGTTCCTGCGGCGCTCAACCGACGCCCTCAAAAGGCTGGAGGATCACATCATCACGGTGCGCCACGAGTACGCCGAAGAAAAAACGAAACTCCTGCGTGACTTCGCTGACCACTGGACCAAGCTGGACGAGTATGTGGTTCTGGTGGACCCACTCCATGCGGGAAGTGCGTGCCCTGTGCATGTCCCCACCGGCGGGCTCACACTCTGGCTGGACGCCGGCGCTCCGTTCCAGGACTTCATCGTCTCGCGCATGGTGGAGGCGGGTGCGAGAGTCATCACGAAGAAGGAGCTTCCCGCACCTGTCTACTGCGAGTGGTCTCCCCCGCCTGATCCAGCCGAGTCTGAAGCGATTCTCGAAGAGATTCTCGGCCCTAAGCGCTGAGGCTCGCCCAGTTGCCAATCAGCTCCGCAGTCGCAACACCGAAGTTCTTTTTGGGAGGCTTCGCCCAGGTGTGGCGTGAAAGCTCTCCGTTCACCAAACGGTGCTTGCGCCACACCAGCAGGCTAGCCGTTGACCCAGCCGTGTCACCGGCGCGGCCCGCTAATGCCTCCCGCCGCCGCCCCCCGGCTGGCGACCCTTCTCTCGACTTTCCCCTTGCTCTTCTCCCTCAAACCCGTACCGTGCTGCACCTGCCTCGCACACCGGGGGCCCTTTGAAAAGAGCCCCCATGCGTCCCCTCCACCGCACCCTCGCTGTCCTTGCGCTCGTCCTTTCCGCGGCGCGGCCCCAGCGCTCGCTCAGGGCCTGACCACCTCCATCACCTACCAGGGCGAGCTTCAGGCCGCGGGCCTGCCGGTGCAGGGCCCGCAGGCCTTCGTGTTCAGGCTCTTCCCAACCCCCACCGGCGGCGCGCAGATCGGCGCCACCGTCCACCGCCCCGCGCAGCTGGTCGAGTCCGGCCGCTTCACCGCCGACCTTGACTTCGGCAGCACGCACTTCACCGGCGACGCCCGCTGGCTCGAGATCATCGTCAACGGCGAAACTCTCACGCCCCGCCAGCGCATCGCCGCCGCGCCCTACGCCATGTTCGCCCTCTCCGGCAACCCCGGCCCGCAGGGCCCCGCCGGCCCCATCGGGGCCACCGGCCCCCAAGGCCCCCAAGGCGTCACGGGCGCAACCGGCGCGCAGGGCGCCGCCGGGACGCAAGGTCCCCAGGGCGTCGCCGGCGCTCAGGGGCCGCAAGGAGCTCAGGGCGTCAGCGGTCCAGCCGGCCCCGCCGGCGCCTCGCCCTTCACCCTCAACGGCTCCACCGCGTACTACACCGCCGGCAACGTCGGCATCGGCACCAGCACCGCGAGCTACCCACTCACGGTCCGCGGCAGCAACAGCGGCGGCGTGCTCTGGGTGGAGAACACGTCGACAACCGAGACGTCCAATGCCATCCTGGCGCATTCCTCTGCGCGCCTCGGTGCCGGCGTGCGCGGCATCAACACCAACGACCTTGCCTGCTACGGGCTGCTCGGCGAGGCCATGTCCGGCCTGGGCCGCGGCGTCTACGGCGTCGGCGGCTCGATCGGCGTGCAGGGCAGCGGCGGTTCCATCGGCGTCTACGGCGCAACGACTGGCGCGAGCTCGCTCGGCAGCGGAGTCGAGGGCGTCACCACCGCGCCCGATGCCAACGGCGTGCTGGGTTTCCAGCAGTCCGCCACGGGGTCCGGCTCAGGCGTCACTGGCATCTCGAGCTCCCCGACCAGCAGCGCCGTCCTCGGAAGGGCCGACGCCCTGACCGGCGCACCCAACGGCGTGCGGGGCGAGTCCCGCTCGCCCACGGGCCTGGGCGTGCTGGGCTTTGGCAGCAGCCTGTCGGGCCTCAACTACGGCGTATGGGGCCAGTCCGCGTCAACCACCGGTCGAGGCGTCTACGGCTTCACCACCGCCACCTCCGGCGCCAACTACTCCATCTTCGGACAGAACGCCAGCCCCGACGGCCGCGCCGTCTACGGCTTCAACTCCGCCGCCAGCGGCAACGCCTACGGCGTCTACGGCCGCAGCCCCAACAGCCCCACCGGCTGGGCCGTCTGGGCCGACGGCCGCTTCGGCGCCAGCGGCACCAAGAGCTTCGTCATCGATCACCCGCGCCACCCCGCGAGCAAGCACATCAACCACTTCTGCGCCGAGGGCCCTCAGCCCTTCAACGTCTACACCGGCAACGCGCAGCTCGAGGCCGATGGCCGCGCGGTGGTCACGCTCCCCGACTACTTCGAGGACATCAACAAGGACTTCCGCTACCAGCTGACGCCTATCGGCGCCCCCGGCCCCATGCTGCACATCGCCGCGGAGGTCAAGGACAACCAGTTCACGATCGCTGGCGGCACGCCCAACAGCAAGGTCTCCTGGACCGTGACCGCCACCCGCAACGACGCCTGGGTCCGCGCCCACCCCATGGCCGACGTCACCGACAAGCTCCCCGAGCATCAGGGCACCTACCTCCACCCCGAACTCTTCGGCCAGCCCGACGACAAGCGAGCGAGCCCCGAGTAGGCCCAAAGGCAGACCAACCCTCACGCCCTCGCCCCCTCCCGTCCATAAGGGGCGATAAGCACCCCCCACCCACGAAATCCTTTCAGACCCGCGCCCCCTCCCTCCTACCTCCCCCGCCGCCGTACGTTCGCGCGGCCACGCAGAGAGAAGAGGGAGAGATATCCGCATGTTGAAGTCGTTCACCGCCGCCGCGGCTGCTATCAGCCTCGCCGCCATCGCCTCCGCCGATTACACCCCTATCGCCTGGGGCCTCGCCGGCGGCGCTCCCGTTGGCCGCTACTTCACCCGCACCGTCGACATCTCCGCCGACGGCCTCACCTTCGTCGGTCAGCTCGACAACGGCGACTTCCGCTACGTCAGCCCCACCGCCAACCTCGGCTTCGCCGGCACGGCCGGCGTCCTGGGCATGTCCACCGACGGCGCCCGCATCGTCGGCGGCACCCTCAGCACGCCCCCCGCGCAGTGGCTCCCCGCCACCGCCGTCAGCAACACGATGACCTCCTCGCCCCTGCCCCAGCCCGCCGGCAGCAACCTCCTCGGCCAGGCCTACCACATCGCCGCCAACGGCACTTACGGCATGGTCGCCAGCACCACCCACATCTGGGCGGTGAACGGCAGCAGCCGCACCAACGTCTCTCAGCTCATCACGACCCAGGGCGGCAGCTCCGGCGCCTACCGCGGCATCGCCGACGACGCTCCTGTCGCCATCATGCTCGCGTCCTTCAGCGGCAACAACACCAACATGTACCGCATCAACTACGCCACCGGCGCAGTGCAGGCCCTCAACCTCCTCCCCGGCGCCACCCACGGCGACGCCGGCAACCACGCCATCAGCCGCGACGGCACCATCATCGGTGGCAACGTGAACATCAGCTCCCTCGGCCGCCCCTGCTGGTGGGACGCCAGCGGCACCGCCCACCTCATCCCCAACTACACCAACGCTTTCACCAACTACTTCGGCGGCATGACCGCCCTCAACCTCACGGGCACGCTCGGTGGCGGCGGCATCTCCGGCCCCGGCGTCCCCAGCCGCGCCTTCCTCTACCACTTCGCCACCGACACCACGCTTGACCTCAACCAGGTCTACGCGAGCCTCCTGCCCGCCGGGTGGCGCCTCACGACCACCCAGCACATCAGCGACGACGGCTCGCGCATCTACTGCCTCGCCGTCGGCCCCGACAACGTCACCCGCAGCGTGATCCTTACCGGCAGCATCCCCGCGCCGGGCGCCGCCGGCGCCCTCGCCCTCGGCCTGTGCGCCTCCCTCCGCCGCCGCCGCAAGTGATCACCGCGCTCCGCACCATTCAAACCAACGAACCACCGCACACCGCAAATGCCTGAAGAGAGACACATCATGATCCGTTCCACCATCGCCGCCGCGCTGCTCGCCGCCTCCGCCTCCACCTCCCTTGCCGCGCCTACCACCTGGTACATCAACCAGCCCTGGGACTTCTACACCTCCAGCATCCCCGCGCAGGGCAACCTCGTCGGCTCCATCACCTTCGACCGTGACGTGTCGATCTACTACCCCCTCTCGTGGAGCTTCACCTTCCAGCACCACGACCCAATCTTCACGCCCTACTACCCGCTCACCATCAACGGCACCTACCCCAACGCCAGCAACTACCAGCACACCGGCTGGCTGCTCTGGGGCGGCCCCGTCGCCGGCGACTACCTCGCCATCACCTTCAACCTCACCGACGCCGTCCGCAACACCCTCATGGACGGCGGCCCCGAGCCCGTCAGCTTCGCCGCCTACGAGTACGTCTACCGCGGCGTCAACTCCTCCACCCGCATGATCAGCAACGGCTGGATGTCCACCGTCCCCACCCCCGGCGCCACCGCGCTCCTCATGGCCGGCGGCGCCATCGCCACCCGCCGCCGCCGCCGCTGATCTCACAACCCAGATCACACAACTCAGCTTCACCACCGAAGGCCGCGCGCCACCCCACACCGCGCGGCCTTCATCCATTTGCACATCCCATCTCCTGCCCGCCGACGTAGCCGCCCTCGCAGACCTCGCTGAAATACTCCCCCGTCACACACGGCAAAATCTCAAACTCAACCCCCACAGCCACTTCCCACTTGATCGGCGACGTTTGTGCGCAAACTCGTGGACATGCGCACAAGCCCCATTGCCCGCGCGACCACCACGAGGTAGGGTTCCGTACGGCCACCGCCCGGAGCCCCCACCATGCCGCTCGTCACCTCCGACATCCGAGTTCCGACATCCGACATCCCTCTCCCGCCCCTCTCCCCTCCCGACCAGGCCCTCGTCCTCTCCCTCATCCTCAGCGACTTCGACCTCCTCCACGCCGCCTCCGAGACCCGCATCCCGCCCACCGACATCCTCGCCCTCACCACCCGCCCCGACATCGCGGCCTACCTCACCGCCCACCGCGCCCTCACCCACGCCCGCCTCGAGCACCTCGCCCTCGCCACCCTCGAGCGTCTGCTCACGCCCCCGCCCCACCCCACCAAACAGCTCGACCACCACAACACCGAATCCCGCCGCAGCGCCACCACCATCCTCCGCGCGATCACCCAAGCGCGCCTGCAACTCACCCCAACGAGCCCGACGCGCCAGCGAGGGTTTTCTCCCCGCAGCCGCGCGCAAGCCCCCGAGCCCCACGCCACCACCAACTCACCCTCCGCGCCCACGCCCCCCGACTCGCATCCCTCCCATGACTCCCATGACTCCCATGACTCCCATGAGTCCTATCACCCCCACCCGCCCTCACCCACCCCACCCCCGCGCCCACAACCCCCCACCCCCAATCTCTCCCATTCCCCACCACGCACACCCGATACACCCAGCATGCGCCACCACACCGCCGCGGCCCTCCTGCTCGCACTCTCCATCACCGCTCTGGCCCCTCAACGTGCGCACGCTCAGTCCATCGAGCTCATCCCGCCCCCGACTGGCCGCCAGTTCGCGCTCCCCACCGCGATCAGCGCCGACGGCTCGGTCATCGTGGGCTCCTCCGGCATCCCAGGCCCTTTCGACGAGGACTGTCACGCCTTCCGCTGGACCGAAAGCACGGGCATCCAGGACCTCGGACTGCTCCCCGGCACTCAGGAGTCATGGGTTCTCGCGATCAGCGCAGATACGTCGACCATCGTGGGAGTTTGCCGAGGGCCATCGGATGACTACCGGTTCCGTGCCACCATCTGGCAGGCTGGCCGCATCGCTCCTCTACCGCTCCTTCCCGACGCCTGCGAGAACGCTCCGAAGGCAATCAGCGCCGACGGCGGCGTCATCGTCGGCTACACAGGGTTTCTATGTGAGAGCACGGCGTACTCCTACCGCGCCACGATGTGGTCGCGCTACCTCGGAGTCGTGGACCTCAACACACACTTGCCTTCGATCGGCGTAGATCTCACTGGTTGGGTCCTCCTCTTCGCCAGCGGTGTGAGCGCCGACGGCCGCATAATCATCGGGCAGGGCTACTACAACAACGCCCTGCACGGCTTCATCCTCACCCTCCCCCCGCCCTGCGGCGCCGCCGACTTCAACAACGACGGCGACACCGGCACCGACGCCGACATCGAAGCCTTCTTCGCCTGCCTCGGCGGCCACTGCTGCCCACGCTGCCCCGAAGCCGGCGCCGACTTCAACGCCGACGGCGACACCGGAACCGACCAGGACATCGAGGCCTTCTTCCGTGTCCTCGGCGGCGGCACCTGCTGACCGCTGCCGCAACCTCACCTACTCCTCTCATGACCCCCATGACTCCTCTGAGTCCTATGACTCCTATGAGTCTCATTCACCAGCGCTCCCAACCCACGTGGACCGCGCCCACAAAAAAATCTTTGCCCCACTCCGACCGTTTCCGAACCGTTTCCTGCGATTCCCAACCCCTCCTTCAAAAACCCCCAAAACCACCGCAGCGCACAGCGAAACCACGCGTATATCGTTTCCGAAACAACCAGCGCCCGACCGCCGCGAACACCAACCGAGTCCCGCGGCCACCGCCGGCGCGCTACCCGCGCACGCAACACCGCGTCCGCTAAACAAGGAACACTGAATATGCGCTCCCTCGCCCCGCTCGCTCTCGCACTGGCCGCGCTCGCCGCGCCCGCAACCGCCGGCGTCACGACCTACACCGTCGACTTCTTCCCCGAGGAGCCGGGCACCTACCTCCAGCAGCTCCGCTTCATGGGCCCCACCGAAGGCACCATCGTCGCCGCCCGCCTGCACATCGAGTTCACCACCAGCAACGGCTTCCAGGCCGAGAACTTTTACTGGGAGCTCTTCGCCCCCGTTGACAACGACGCCTTCGGCTACTGGGGTGTCACCGGCGCCGATCTCAACTGGCTCGGCGAGGGCACCTTCACCGCCACCATCAGCACTACCGACCTCAACGGCCCACTGGGCCAGCGCCTTTGGGCCTGGCACCTCTGGAGCCTCAACGACCCGCCCGAGGTCTCCGGCAGCTGGTCCATGACCAGCCGCGTTGAGATCGACATCGAGACCGGCAGCAACTGCGGAACCAGCGACTTCAACGGCGACGGCGACTTCGGCACCGATCAGGACATCGAAGCCTTCTTCGCCTGCCTCGGCGGCTCCTGCTGCGAGACCTGCTACGCCGGCGGCGCCGACTTCAACGGCGACGGTGATACCGGCACCGACCAGGACATCGAGAGCTTCTTCCGAGTCCTCGGCGGCGGCGCGTGCTGATCGACCAGTAAACGAACGAACCGGCCGGCCAACGCCGACCGGTTCGATTAGGAGAGGCAGTCAGTCAGCATGGCCCGCCGCCCAGGATGCGGAAGAACGCCTCAATGTCCGCGTCCGTGCCCACGTCGCCGTCACGGTTGTAGTCGGCGCTCGGGCAACCGGTGACGGTCAGCGTCGCGGGGTTCGAGTAGACCTGCCCGCACGCGTTGATGACGCAGTCATAGGTGCCCGCCTCGATCTCGGTGGCCGAGAGGATGTGGAGTTGGTTCGTATGGACCCCGGCGTAATGGTCACCCTCGGTGAGGAACTGGCCGTTGCGGCGCCACTGGTAGGTGGCGACAGGGCCGGTGGTGGTGGCCGCGATCTCGAATGACGCGTTACCGCCGAACTCGACCGCGGCGGGCTGCGGGTGCAGGTTGATGGTTCCTCCGCCCGCGTTGAAGAGGACCCGGATCGTGCCCGCGGTGGGATTGGAGACGGCCAGGTCGGGCGCGCCGTCGTCGTTGAAGTCGCCGACTGCGACCTGCGCCGCCCCAGCGCCGGTGGGGAACTGCAGCGGTGGCTGAACGTACGCGAAGGGGCCGGTCTGCTGGTAGACGTTCACGCGGCTGAGGTATGGAAGGATGAGCTCGGGGGTGTTGTCGCCGTTGATGTCGGCGATGGCGGGGAGCCATTGGAGGCCGGAGCTGGAGGTGTTGATCGGCGTCGCGGCCCCGAACGTCCCGCCACCCTGGTTCACGAGGACGTTTGCTCGGGCGAAGTTGGGCTGCATGTTGACAATGTCAACCTGGCCGTCGGAGTTGAGGTCAGCCGCGGCGATGGCGTTGCCGCCCACATTGTTGATGATCAGCTGAGGGTTGATGAGGTGCCCGTTGCCGTCATTGAACAGCGCGTAGAGGCCCGTGTTACCGGCGCCCATGATGATGGCGTCGGGCCGGCCGTCGAAGGTGAAGTCGGTGAGGAGCACGCCATTGGCCGGCACGGGCATCGCTGTGGAGAAGGTCTGGAGGAAGCCGCCACCCGGGTTGAGCAGCACGTCGACGCGCGAGGGCGTGGCGCAGGCGGTGACGAGGTCGGCGGTGCCGTCGCCGTCCATGTCGGCGCTGGCGACCTGACGCAGCTGGCCGGTGTGCTCCATGCCCATGTAGTGGAAGGTGTTCACGAAGTTGTAGTAGAGCTCGAGGCCCTGATCGGTGGTCACCGCGACGTCGGGGATGCCGTCAACCGTGATATCCGCGATGGCGATGTGGCGGGAGTTGGCCGACATGAAACCGTACTCGAGGCGCGGCGAGAAGACCCCTCCGCCGAGGTTGCGGAAGACCGACAGCGGGCCCGGGGTGTTGGGCGCGGTGATGATGTCGGGCCGGCCGTCCATGTTCACGTCGGCAACGGCGATCGCGAACGCGGCCGGGGCGAGCAGGTCGGGGCCGTTGTTGAAGCTGGGCGTGCACTGCGCCTGGGCGTGCGCGGCGGCGAGGGCGGCGAGGATGGCGGGGGTGATGGCGGTGCGTGTGGGCATGGCTGCGTTCCCTTTCATACGAGGCGGCGAGCGTAGCACGGGGGTCAATCCATGGGCGTGTGGTGCTCTTGCGAAGTAAGGGAGTGGTGCGGGGTTATGAGCCCTGCGGTGGGTTCTTATAGATTGGGTGCAACCGGCCGGCGAAATCCTTGGTAAGCTCTGGTACGCCCCGTTCGGGGCTTCCGGAGGTGACCCCATGCGTACGTGCCTGATGATCGCCGCGGTCCACGTGCGCCCTGGGTGGAGTTGCCGCGGGGCAGCTCAACATCACCAGCGTCTCTCAGGAGGTGAAGGCGCACGCCAGTCAGGGGTCGGCCGGGAGCATCGATGGCGGCCTCCAGCAGACGCTCAGCAACGAGCCTGGGCCATTCTCGGCGGACCACACATCCGTGAGCTGGCCCGCGTCGGCCCGCGCCATCATGACGGCGGATGCCGGGCCCACGCAGATCACGGCGACGGGCGAAGTCCGGTACGTTGCCAACACGACCTCGAGCCTCGTGCGTGCCAACGCCACGTCAGTCGTGGAGTTCAGCGTGGCGAGTCCCACGGAAGTGACGTTCACGGCGGCGCTCGTGACCTCGACAGGGATCCAATCGGGCGGCGGCGTGGCGGGGCGCGTGTACCGGACCGATGTGCTGCAGGGCGTCGCTGATGCGGTGTGGATGGGCTCGGCGAACCCTGATCCCACGGCCAACTTCCAGGGTGTGCTGCAGCCGGGGACCTACCGGTTCGAGCTGAGCGCCGGCTGGAGCAACTTCACTGTCTATCAAAACGTCAACGGCAAGTACAACGTGACCGCGACGCTCACCGTGGTGAACGCGCCACCCACGTGCGGCACCAGCGACTTCAACGGCGACGGTGACATCGGCACCGATCAGGACATCGAGGCGTTCTTCGCGTGCCTGGGCGGGTCATGCTGCGACACGTGCTATGAGGGCGGCGCCGACTTCAATGGTGACGGCGATACCGGGACCGACCAGGACATCGAGAGCTTCTTCAGGGTGCTGGGCGGGGGGGCGTGTTGATCCGCCTGTGTCGGTTTGATCAGCGGCGGCGGCGGGCGATCAGTTGGGCGAGCAGGAGCGGGGCGAGGGCGCTGGGCGCGGGGATTGCGCCGACGGTGATGGGTGTGCCGGGCTGGGATTCCCACGCGACCTCGTGGATGCGGGCGCGGAAGTAGCTGTAGTCCACCAGCGGCTGGCCCTCGATGAGTGAGACGAGCTCGTATCGCGCCCACGCGAAGTGCGGCTGTGCCTGAGAGTCGTAGGTGCGCAGGCCGATGTAGCCGAACGGGTTGGCGGTGGTGGGGGAGCCGGGCATCCAGTGCGACCAGAGGATGGGGCCGTCCTGGGCGGTGATGTGCTCGTGCTGGCTGTGGCCGAGAGTGACGTCGGACGCGAAGGTGGAGGCCGGGCCGATGGTGGCGCCGAAGCCGGGGCGTGGGCTCACGAGGTCGCTGGTGGGATGGAACGAGTGGGCGAGCAGGCGGTGCTCGTGCACCTGGAAGGGGCCGGGACCGAACATGAAGAAGCCGACGTTGTGGATGCCGTCGCCGGTCAGGTCGAGGGAGTTGTTGTCGGCATCGAGGGGCGTTGAGAACACGCGGTGGATGATGGCGGCGTCGGCCCCGGTAGCAGCAGCGGCGAGGAGCACGGAGACGGCGATGACGCGGGGGCTGCAACGCATCGGGGTGGCCTCCTGGAATACTGATGGGATGGTGCAGTATGCGCTGTGCCGCGCGTAGCGCGCTAAAAAAGTTCGTGCCGAGGGCTGACTGATAGTTGACCTTTGTGTCGCATGCACCTGTGGAGTGCGCGATCGGGTGCCCGACTCGGGGAGGGCTGGGCATGCAGGCGCGGACCATCGGCGTGGTTTCGGCGGGTGCGGTTGTGGTGCTGGCGGGGCGGTGCCTTGGGCAGGGGGCGTGGGAGCTGGTGAGCTCGCCGAGCCCTGGGGCGACGGTGAACTCGCTGCGGGCGGTGTCGGCGGTGTCGGCGGGCGAGGCGTGGGCGGTGGGGGCGAGCGGCGGGACCGTGACGTTGCCCCTGGTGCTGCGGTTTGACGGGGCCTGGGCAGCGGTGGCGCCGCCGAGCTTCCGCGGGATGGGCATCAACCCTTCGCTCATCGCGTGCGCGGCGTCGCCCGCGGGCACTTTGTGGCTGGGCGGGGATGTGGATGATCAGAACCCCCTGACTAGCAACCGGCCGGTGTTCGCGCGGCGGAGCGGCAGCGGGTGGGTGGTGAGCGCGGCGACGCTGCGGCCGCAGAGCGAGTACCCGTACGGCGCGCGGGGCGGGAGCGTGGCGGACCTGTGCGTGATCTCGGACAGTGATGTATGGGCGGTGGGCCACGCGAACGGCTTTGGGGACGGCCTGGGCACGGGCGTGACGATGGCGCTGCACTTCGACGGGTCGACGTGGACGGACGTGCCGATGCCGAACCCGGCGAACCGGACGACCTATGTGACGGGCGTGAAGGGGTTCTCGAGCAGCAATGTGTGGGCGGTGGGGTATGGGCTCTCGAATGGGCAGCCGTGGCGCGGGTTTGTGTTCCGGTGGAACGGGTCGGCGTGGTCAACGGTGAGCAACCCGGCGACGGACGGGTTCGACACGTACCTGCGGTGCATCGACGGCGTCGCGCCCGATGACCTGTGGGCGGCGGGGAAGACGGGGAGCGCGCCGCTGTTCATGCACTACGACGGGTCGTCGTGGTCGGTGGTGCCGGGGCCGGTGAGCGCGAGCAGCGCCACGGTGACGAGGCTGGTGGCGCTGGCGAGCGATGACGTGTGGGCGGCGACGGCGCTGCCGAGCGTGTACTACCACTGGAACGGGAGCGTGTGGAGCGAGGTGCAGCCTGGCGCGGTACCGACGGCGGCATCGCGGGTGGTGAACGCGCTGACGCGGGTGCCCGGCGGAGGTGCGTGGGCGGTTGGGAACTGGAGCAACGGGACGAAGTCGTTCACGCTGACCGAGCGGCTGGTGGCGGCGCCCGCGTGCGGGACGAGCGACTTCAACGGGGATGGTGACGCCGGGACCGACCAGGACATCGAGGCGTTCTTCGCGTGCCTGGGCGGGAGCTGCTGCGCGTGGTGCTACGCGGGCGGCGCCGACTTCAATGGCGATGGCGATACCGGGACCGACCAGGACATCGAGAGCTTCTTCAGGGTTTTGGGTGGGGGGAGCTGCTGATGCGGTGAGGGGGCCGGCGGTCATCGTCAGCCCGGAAAATCCTGCATCCGCCCCCTTGCGTGGGCGGTATTGTGTACCAGCCTCCCCGGAAGGGGAGCTGGAGAGACAACGATGCAGCATATTGCGCGAGTGGGCGCCTTTGTGGCGTTGATGGCGGTGGCGGGTGTGACCGGGGGTGCGGCGGGTGGCTTGCAGGGGGACCGGTATTACGCGGTGTCGTGGGCGAACGGGCGCATGTTCGAGATCAACGCGACGACCCTCGCGGGGACGCAGGTCGCGGCCTTTGGTGATTCGACGCAGTCGGCCAACGCGATGACGGAGGACGGCCTGGGGCGGCTGCTGGTGGTGAGCGCCAAAAACGGGCGTGCGGACCAGATCGTCACCTTTGACCCGGCCACCAACGAGTATCTGCCTGGGCGGGTGCAGACGACCCTGAACTTCATCAGCGGGATGGCACTCAGTCCGCAGGGCGAGCTGCTGGTGATCAACAACACCGGGGTCCACTCGGTGGACCGCAGCACCGGAGCGGCGACGTTGGTGGCGCCCACGCCGGGTCCGACGCAGGGGCTGGGGTACGGGCCGGACGGTGCGCTGTATGCCACCGGGAACAACGGCTTCCAGCCCTTCCTCTCGCGCTACACGCCGGGGTCGGGCTGGGCGACGGTGGGGAACCCGGCGCCGGGTACGAGCTTCTTCGTTCTGCAGACGCTGTTTACTGGTCCGGGGCAGACGCTCATGGCGGCGCGACTGGCCAGCGGGGGCAACACCCTTTATCACCTCGACCACCACACCGGGCAGATCCTCGGCCAGCAGGTGATGAACCTGACGGGCGTGAGCATTGATGTGCGAGGCATGGAGTTCGTGCCGTCGCCGGGGGGCGTGGGGGTGATGCTGGGCGGGGCGCTCTTCGCGACGCGGCGGCGGCGCGCGGCGTGTGCGCGGTGAGCGCGCGCGTCGATCAGGGAGCGGAGGACAGGCCGGACGCGGCAGAGGTTATCGAGTACGCGGCGGGGGAGCCGTCGCGGGTGAACACGCCGGCGCGGCTGGTGGTATCGGGGCTCGTGATGCTGGCGGTGGCGGTGGGCTTGCTGGTCGCGGCGTACAGGCTGGGGCGGGGGGCGTTGGCGCTTGAGCGGGAGGCGCGGGAGCGGGTGGTGGCGGCGGGAGGGTCGGGGGCGGCGCGTCGGGGGAGCGCGGGTGAGCACGAGCGGGAGGTGGCGGGGTGGTTGTGGGCGGGGGCCGCGGCGTGCACGGCGGTGGGCGGGCTGATGGCGACGGGGGCGGGGGTGTCGCTGCGGAAGGTGGCGGTGGGGTGAGGGGGGCGGTCCTCAGTCCCAAGTACCAGGTCCCAGGTTCCAGGTCCCCGGCTTCGGTCATCGGTCGTGCGCCTGAGGAGCCTGCGTGCGAGGTCATCGTGCCGGGCTGCGCATCGCGGTGCGCGGATGTCGCATGGGGAGTGGGCTCAGGAGACCTGGCATGAAGAGTGGCACACCCGGCGTTCTGTTGGCGGTCGTGGGCGCGGCGGTCTCGGCGGCGGCGGCGCGCGGGGAGCCGGGTGAGATCGTGTGGCAGGACGTGATCGTGCACGCGTACGCGTACGGGGCGTGGGACGGGGCGGACGCCGCGCCGGATGGGACGGTGTACTGGATGAACCGGGGGCTGCGGTCGTACACGCAGGAGGGGCAGCTGCGGTGGGTGCGGGAGACGGCGGGGGACAAGGTGACGATCGGGCGTGATGGGGCGATCTACACGACGGAGTACGTCAACACGCGGACGGCGGAGGACCCGTTCTGGGTTCCGCACCATGCGCGGATGACGCGGGACAACGAGATCGTGTGGACGCTGCCGCTGCCGCAGGGGTGCGCGTGGCTGGAGTCGGGGCCGGAGGTGGGGCCGGATGGGAACATCTACGGCACGTGCTCGGGCGGGTACAACGCGCCGGGGCCGGCGTGGTCGGTGCACCGGGACGGGTGGCACCGCTGGCGGGTGCCGGGGTTCAAGACGCCGAGCATCAACCTGAACCAGTTCGACGATGAGCGCGGGCGGTTCTACGTGCGTGCGGGGCAGATCCCGTACCCGAATGCCCCGTTCGGCGGCACGGGCGGGCTGGTAGCGATGGATCTGGATGGGAACGTGGAGTGGCGGATCGCGTCCAGCCGCAGCGACTACGTTGGGATCCACCAGCCCACGGGCGGCGTGGTGACCATGGGCTACGCGTTCGACGCGGATGGCGGCGTGCTGTGGCAGTACCCTGAGGGCTCAACGACCAGCGGGCCCGACGGGGCGATCTACGTGTACCGCGGCTACCACACGCTGAGCAAGTACTCGCCCGATGGCGAGCACCTGTGGACGACCGAGCAGTTCAACGCGGGCACGTGGGTGTGGCGGCCGGTCTTCTCGCCCGACGGCTCGGCGTTCTACATCACGAGCCACGCGGGGATCGGGTACCCGGACACGGCGACACTCTCGCAGGTGCAGGCGCGGCGGACGAGCGACGGCTCGCTGATCTGGCGGTACGAGTTCCCGCGGCTGGCGGATGACATCCTGGAGGTGCACCCGCCGGCGATCAGCCCCGACGGCACGCGCCTGTACGTGGCGGGCTACAAGCGGATCGCGGGGCACGGGCACCTGTGGGCGTTTGACACGGGGTTCGGCGCGCCGCCCGCGTGCGGCACGTCGGACTTCAACGGCGACGGCGACGCGGGGACCGACCAGGACATCGAGGCGTTCTTCGCGTGCATCGGGGGCGACTGCTGCGGGGCCTGCTTTGCGGGCGGCAGCGACTTCAACGGGGACGGCGACGCGGCGACGGACCAGGATATTGAGAGCTTCTTCAGGGTGCTGGGTGGGGGGGCGTGCTGAGCGCGTGAGAGGGTGAAACGTTAGACGGTGAGGCGGGAGGCCGTGAGTTCGGCACTCTGCTCCTGCTCTGCGTTCTCCGCTCTCCGCCTCCCGCTTTCCGCTTTCCGGTTTCCGGTTTCCGGTTTCACTCAAACGCCCGCGGCCGCGTGCGCTCTCGGTGAGGAGCTCGCACGCGGCCGCAGGTTTGGATGCCGTGGATCGGGCGGGGCTGATCCGTCAACCCCTCATGTCCACGCCGGTTTCCCGACGCGCCGGCGGCGGCGATCCTTCACCGCCGAACTTCCCGCCTCCAACGAAGAGGTCACAAGGGCTCTCACGGCTTGCCCCGGACCGGGCGCTACGGCCCGGTCAAACGCGCGCTCCGGCGCGTGCGGTGGTCTTTCGACCAGTCTGCGTTCCCTCTCTCCCGCTCTCTCTCTTCTGCCTTTGCTCAGCGCCTCCGCGCCTCCGCGTGAGATTGCCTCCCGGGCCTCACGCCGCGAGCTTGGTCTCGGTCGCGTTGGTGATGGCGAAGTTGCCGCCGCCGCCAACGCCGAACTGGAGGCTGAAGGTGTTGCCCGAGGGGCCCACGATGTTGTTGCGTACCGGGGTCACGATGTAGTCCACGCGGTCTACGCCGAAGGGCAGGGTCTTGTCCTCGTACTTCTTGACGCTGCCGACCGTGCCCACGAGCGTGAAGTTCGCCTCGCCGTTGATGCGCCGCTGCACGCGGTACTGCACGCCGCTGGCCGGCTGGCTTGCCTTCCACGACACCACGATCCAGCCCTCGGGCGTGACGGTGGCGGAGAAGTTCGTGGGGGCGTTCGGAATCGGCTGGGGGCCGGGGGGCGACACGGGATCGACGCCACTGAGCACATAGACCTGGTTGTTGTTGGTGGTCTCGGCGTAGGCGCGGATCAGGTTGATGTAGCCGCCGCCCAGCGTCCGCACCGCGGCCATGGCGTCGTTGAGCTCGAGGGTCGCGGCCTTGGCCGCCTCCCGTGCCTTCACCGCCGCCGCCTCTGCCGCGATGAACGCGTCGGCGACGGTTTTGAAGGCCTGGACCTGCGGAGCACTCAATCCGATTTGCGCCTGGTTCAAAACCCAGAGGTCCCGGTGCGATCCCGCCCACTGAAGCAGCTCTGCGATTGTGGTAGGCATTGCCTACTCCTCATAGAAAGGGCCGAGCGCGGCACACACAGAACCCGCAGCGGCCAAGACACAGAAAACACGCCCGGCCCGTTCCCCCCGGGCAACACGCCCGGGCAGGCCTTCGGTCGCTGTCGGCGGGGTTGGTCCTTGTGGGAGCCTTGTGTTCCCCGCCGCGGCGACGTACATGGCATCGGGAAGCGCGGGGGGTGGGATTAGTCCGACTCTGCGTTTTTTTCCGTGTGCACCGATCAAATGGCGCAAGACGAGCAGGGATCGGTGGTTAGCTCGCTACCGTTTTCCTCTAGGATGCCGTGATGAGCGTGAGTGGAAAGCGAGTGGTGGCGTTCTGTGGCGCTGGCCTGTCCGTCCGAGATGGGTACCCGGCGATGTCGAGCTTCAACGGCTACCTGCGGTCATCTGGCCTGCTCAGTAATGACGAGCTGCGAGCGTTCGACGCGATTCAAGCGCATTGCACGGACATCTCGGCCCTAGTTGGCGGGTCCGCACGGAACATCGAGCAACTAGCGTCGCTGTTGGAACTGATGCGACTCTCCAAGCCCACGCTGACGTTCCCGGGCGCGGGCCACTACGCCACACCAGCAGCCGCGCTTGCACTCGTGCGCAAGGCAATCGCTCTCGTCTATTCACCTAACCACCGCGAGATGAACTCCGGGGTCGGCCCGTTGCTGAGCAACGTCCTGGAGCACGACAACGAGCTCACGGTGATCACCACGAACTACGACCTGAACGTCGAGGCGGCGGCTGCCGCAAACGAGATTGCAGTGCGTATGACTCCGACGGTCGTGGCCGCATGCGTGCACCCGAAACGGGAGCAGGAGCCGCGCTTAGGCTCTCTCTATTCTGGGAAGCTTGGGCACAACCGCAATCTAGCCGGGCGGCAGCTCACTCTGCTCAAGCTCCACGGGTCTGTGAACTGGTTTAACGACGGGATGGACTTCCGCGTCGATGACCGGATCACAGGTTCGGAATACAACGCTCAACAGGAGAAGTTCCACCGCCGGAGATGGGACCGCGGCGCCGAGTCATGGTGCTTTCCCGAGCACACCGTGATCATTCCGCCAACCGTGCTTAAGTCCGCCTTCTTTGACGCTGTTCAGGAACAGTGGCAGCACGCCGCGGACGCTCTAGGCCAGGCGCAGGTGCTCGTGTTCATCGGGTACAGCTTCCCCGAATCCGACACGTTCATGAGGTACTTCATGGCAACCTCGCTTCATCGGAACGTGAGCATCGAACGGATCATCGTTGTGGACCCAGCGGCGTACGAGATTGCCGAGCGTATCCATCCGCTCTTGGCGCATCCCCAGCACCAAGGCCTTTGGGAGGTGCACGCAATGCCGTGGGAACGCGTTCACCTCACGGCCGCGTTGGAGGGTGGATGGGTCCCAGACGCCTCTGACCACTACGTCAAGGAGGTGAAAAACCGGAACCAGGTCAAGGCAGTCCTGCGGGGGGAGGTTGTCCCCGAGGACCGTGTGGTCTATCAGCGCGGACTCCGTGGCCGATAATCCCGCTCCTCCCGCCGTGAAAACGGTGGTGGGGGCCCGGCGGGGTCCAAAGGGAGCTCTTCAAGGTCGACACGGAGCTCTTCCGTGCCGACACGGAACTCCTCAGGGTCGACACGGAGCTCTTCCGTGCAGACACGGAACTCCTCAGTGTCTACATGGAACGCCTCCGTGTCTGCATGGAGCCCCTCAGTGTCTGCACGGAACTCCTCAGCGCAGACACGGAACGCCTCAGTGTCGACACGGAACGGCCCCCCGCAATCATCCGGGCAGGGAGTCGCAAGAGGGGCGGCGAGCCCCTTTTGCATCAGCGGAACAACTGCGACGAGGTGACGCCGCGCAGCCGAGACGGCCTCAGGGCCGGCGCTTCCTTCGTGGGGGTCGGGCTCTCCCTGGCCACTCAGTGGACGGCGGGGTTTGGGGGATCGGGGTGGGCGACGTGCCATCACCTTCGGCACTGTGAAGGTAATGTCTTGGCGCGCGGAGTTGTGGGCCGCTGCGTGTCCGGCAGTCCCGCAGGACCACATTTCGAAGCGGAGAGGTGGTGGCAGGCCGAAGGTCATGCCATCCGCCGCTATAGGGCGTGGTATGCTCTACGCCGGGACCTGCCGGAGCTTTTTTTATGACCTGTATTCTCGCCGCCCGTCGCCGGATGGTCGCCCTCGTCCTTGCGTGTTCGTCCGCCGCGGGCCCGGCGCAGACAATCCCGAGCCAACCGCGTGCGCTCTCCGGCGTGACCGGCCCATTGGGCCCGGGCATGGGGGACCTGACGTACCTGACCGCGGGAATTCCCTGCGTGGACGCCGCGGGCAATGTGGCGTTCGGGGCGAGAATCGCGGGTCCGGGGGTCACCGCGGCCAACGATCAAGGGCTCTGGCTCGGAACTCTCCAGGGGAACCAAGTCATGGTGCGTCGCGGCGATCCCGCGGTTGGCTTTGCGCAAGGGGTGTACGGCCAGTTCAGTCTCTTGGCGCTCTCTCGCTCCGGAGTGCTCGCGTTCCATGCCTTCGTCGACGGGTTGTCGCCCAATGCCACGGTGAGTGGGCTGTGGTCAAACCGCACCGGCGTCCTCGCCAAGGCCGGTGAATCCAACAACTACCCGGTGTTGCAGGAGAATCAGTTCCGGGGCATCACGCGGTTCTACTTCGGCGATGCCGGACTGCTGACGCTGGTGGTTACCGACGACTCGGGCTTCTCGTACCCGACGCAGGAAACCCCGACCGCGCCGCCGCCGAGGTTCCCTCCGGGAACGCTTGCAGTGCCCACCGGGACTTTGGAGTCGGTTGAGTATGGTGTGAACGGGGCCGCGGTCTCGGAGTCTGGGGGCGTGCTGTTCAGCGGGAGGTACCGCGCGCCGTCGAACCAGGTTGGGGCGGGCCTGTGGACGCTGCACAACGGTGTGATGACAGAGGTGGCGTTGGTCTCTTCACCGGCGCCCGGCGGGCTGGTCTACTGCTCGTTCGATGAGCGGAAGGCGGCGAACGAGGCGGGCGACCTCGCGTTCAGCGCCGCGTTGGGTATGCCCAACCAGCTTCCGACGACGGGTGCTCTGTTCCACGTGAGGGGGGGCGTGGTGACGCGGTTGGTCACCACGGGGGACCCCGCCCCCGGGCGTCCGGGGGTGACACTGCGCGGCGCAGGTGTGCGTGTGATGAACCGCGCGGGCGCCGTTCTTTTCAGCAGCCATACCAGCACGAACGCGAGCGCTGAACTCTGGCGCGTGAGCGCTGACGGGCAGGTGTCGGGCGTGGTGGGGCACGGGCAATCGCTGCCCGGCTTGCCGCCGGGGGTCACCACCTCCAACCTCTGGGACCCGTCCATGAATGCGGCGGGGGAGGTTGCCCTGATGGTGGACGTGGCGGGCCCTGGGATTAGCTCGGCGAACAACCGGGTGCTGGTGTGCATCGGGGCCCACGGGCGCATGGACGTGGTCGCGCGAACGGGCGTGCCGCTCACGATCGCGCCGGGCATTGTGCGAACGCCGACAGCCATCGGGTTCCAGAGCGGCGGCGGGGGGGAGGATGGACGCGCGACCGGCCTTTCGGACAGCGGGGTGGTCGCGTATCGGGCGATTTTCAGCGACGGGTCGTACGCCGTGCTGACGGCGACAGTCCCCCGGTGCGGGACCGCGGACTTCAACAACGATGGGGACATCGGCACCGACGCGGACATCGAGGCGTTCTTCGCGTGCCTGGGCGGGAACTGCTGCGAGACGTGTTACAGCGGCGGGGCGGACTTCAACGCCGACGGGGACATCGGGACCGATGCGGATATTGAGAGCTTCTTCAGGGTGCTGGGTGGGGGGAGCTGCTGACCGGTGCTTTCGCGGTCAGGGGCGGACGGACCGGATGTGATTCGCATCCGTCGTTGTCGAGCCTTCGGCCACGCGGGCGCGGAGTTCAGGGCGGAGGCGTTCCCAGTGCTCGGCCATCACCTCGTCGGCGGGGCGGTCGTAGTAGTTCCAGGGTATGTGGCGCGCGTTCAGCCCCACGAGGTGCGCTCCGCATCGCCCCGGTCGCGGGGTGTGGGGGTGGAAGGGTGAGCACATGGTGAGGTCCGGGGCGGGCACGGCGAGAGGCATGCCACCGAACATCGCGGCCGCGACCTGGAGGCCCTGCTCGTCGAGCTCGGACACGAGGCGTGCGTCCTTGGGCAGGCGCGAGAGTGTCGCAGCGAGCGCCTCTTCGTAGTCGAGCGCGGCGGGTACTCCTCTGAGCCCCGCGTTGAGCGGCGGGTGGGCGGGGGGCGGGCACCACGCGTCGAAGGAGCCGTAGGCGCGGGTGCTGTCCGTCGCGAAGATGCTGCGCGTTCCGCCTGCCTTGGCATCGCTGATCCAGTGTCGAAGCGTTTCGGGCAGGTCCCACAGGATGCAGTCGTTGTCCAGCGCCAGCTCGAGGGCGTCTGGGCTTACGCGGGGCGGGGCCAGTTTCCAGGCGGCGCCCTCAGCAAGGGCGCGTCCGAAGGCACGCTGGATTTCGGTCGGGATGTCTTCGATGCTCACCGGCCGCCATTGAACGCGCGGCGGTACGGGTCCGGTGCGTCGCTGTGCCTCCGCGACTTCAAGGGTGTTCACGCACACGACGTACTCCGCGGCGTCACCGAATGCACGGGTGGCGCCTTGGACTGAGAGTGCGAGGGCCTCGAAGCCGCGGGGGGCGACGTCGCCGATGGTCCAGCGCACAGTGAGCGGAGTGTTCACGCGGCCTCCTGCGCGGGGCCGGAGAGAGGTCGACGCATGACCAGCAGGCCGCGGAGGGCCGGACCGGGGGGCTGGCGCAGCGGCGGGCCGGGTTCGATGCGGAACCCGAGTCGTTCATAGAACCGGATGGCGCCGTCATTGTGCGGTTCGACCTCGAGCTCGGCGGTGGCGGCGCCGCGGCTGACGAGCGCGCCGAGTGCCGCCCGCACGAGCAGCGAGCCGAGCCCCAGGCCGCGGATGTCCGGTCTCACGCGCACGGCCCAGAGCGCGCCGACGCCGCCCGGGGCGAGCGGCAGTTCCACCCACGCCTGTCCGGCGGGAACGCCGGCCACTTCGACCACCAGGAAGCAGCAGTCGCCGCGCAGGTGCCGGCGGAACATCTGTCGGATGAGGGCGCGGTCGTGGGCGAAGGCGTGCCCGAACTCCAGCTGCCGCAGGTCGCCCCGGAGGCAGTGCCGCACGTGTGCATCGATGGACTGGCTCACGCGGCAACCCTCCGGCGCGCTCGCACACAGAGCGAGCGGGTCGGGGCCTCGCGGCCGCCCCAGAGGAACTTGTAGCGCTCCAGCCCACGGAGGAAGTCGAAGCGGGCGGCCCCGGCCGCGTGTGCATCGTGGATCAGTGCGCTGACGGCGAGGGTTCCGGGGCTGAGCTCGGCGTGGGCTGGATCGAAGCCGCCGATGTAGTAGAACACGACGCGGGCGTGGGGGTCGGCGAGCCCGAGGGCCGCGCCGATGACGGCCTGAGGGGACTTTACGAGGACCAGTCGGAGCATGCCGGCCTGGTGGAGCCGCTGCGCGGCGTCACGCAGGAACGACTGCACGCGCGGGTCCGCCAGCACGCCGTTCTGTTCGCGCGCCTCCCAGCGTGCGCGGTGGAGGCGGAAGAGCTCGAAGAGTGAAGCTGCGGCGTCGTCGCGTGCACCAAGACGGTGCGTGGTGACGCCCGCGCGGACCGCACGCCGGGTGATGGTCCTCAGGTTCTGCTGCATCTTGGCGGGGAGGACGTCGGCAAGCGCACGCCCGGTGAAGTCGAGCACCACGCAGGGCTCCGCCGGTTCGGTCGACTCCGAGGCCGCGAGGGGAGAGCATGACCGGAGCTGTGGGATGAGGGCCTGGTCGGCGCCGCCCTCCAGCAGCCGGTGCAAGGCCGCGAGGGCGTCGGCGTCGGCCCCGGGCATGCAGAGCGCGTCGAGGTAATCGGAGTTTCCGATGCCCAGGGGGAGGAGCTGGTCTGAGTGTCGGTCGCGGTACATCGGGACCAGGGCCCGCAGCTCACCCTCGCGGCTGCGCACCGTAGCAACACGGAGGGGGCCGGGTGCGAAGTGCTCGGCCCATGGGATGAGCCACGCGGGGTGCTGGAACGGTGTCGCCCGCGCGTCGGCCGCCGCGAGGGTTGCCCATTCCGGCTCCAGAGAACGCAGCTCCTCGAGCGAAGTGAGCACTGCGTGCTGCGGCCTTGCACGCGGGCGGTGGCGACTGGGTGCGCGGGCGAGCTGCGAGTAGCGATCCAGGTACTGCGCGGTCATACGCGAGACTGAGAAGCGGCGGGCGGCGTCATCGCGGCAGTCACGCGGGTTGATCCGGTCGCTGCCGGCGATGGCCCCGGCCATCTCTTCGGGCAAGTCGACGAGCAGACCGGTGACGCCGTCGCGGAGGATGTGCGGGAGGTTGCCGCGGCGGTAGGCGATCACGGGGGTGGCGTGGGCGAGAGCCTCCATCGCGACGAGCGAGCTGGTCTCGGGCTGCGTCGAGGGGATCAGCACGCACCGGGCGCGCGAGAGCAGCCGGTGCTTGAACTCGCCGGCGGCGTGCCCGAGGAATCGGGCGCCGCGGCCGAGCTGTGGGGCGACCTCTGTGGCGAAGTAGCGGCGGTGCTCCTCGTAGGGGAGCACATCGCCTGCGATGAGCAGCGGAACGCCGGCGCGGGTGCAGGCGGCGATCGCGTCACGCTGGTTCTTCTGCGGGCACACGCGCCCGAGCATGAGTGCGTACCGGCCCTTGTCCAGGGACCAAGGGACATCGGTGCGGACGCCGTTGTCGATCGGCGGGAGGAGACGCTCGCGCCAGGCGCATTCGTCGTGCTGCGACCGCGAGACGGCGTGGAGGTAGACGTGGGGACCGGCGAGGTCCTTTACGCGCGGGTCGTACCAGCCGGTGGGGAGGTGGAGTGTGACGAGCGTGGGCGGGCCTGAGGGTGGCGGTGGCGGGAGGTAGGCGTGGAAGTCCAGGCCGTGGTAGTGGACAATGGAGACGGGCTCGCGTGCGAGGACGCGTGAGATTGTCTGCTGGTAGTAGGTCCATGCCCGGTCGCGGTCCTCGCCGTCGCGCGGGCGCGGCGTTGCGACCAGCTCGCCCCGGACGTTGGAGCCCTCGCACGCGATGACGAGCGAGCGGTGGCCCGCGTCCACGAGCGCGGCGTCGAGCATCGCCAGCACCTGTTCGGCGCCGCCTGGAGCGTCGGGCGCGACGGGTACGAACGGGAATGCGACGCTGAGCACAGTCAGCATGCCGCCTCCGCTTGAGCGACACTCGCCGGGTTGTCGCCCTCGAAGCCGAGCTCCGTCAGGGCCGCGCGGGCGAGGGATGTGAAGCGCGGGCCTGTCATGCCCCAGGGCTGAGACTCATAGTGCAGCGGTCCACGGTGTGGGGGGCGTGTGAAGTCGTGCTGGGGGGCCAACCGGAACTGCTCCTGCACCTGGCTGAAGAGTGCGAGCGTGCCGGCCTGGGAGTTGTAGCAGGCCAGCAGCCGCCGCTTGCGGGCCTGTTCGCCCGCGGTGAGGTGCACGGTCAAGGCTCCGGCTGCATGGATGAAGCTGTTGGAGGTGAACGCGCCGGCGGCCGCGTGGTAGAGCGCCATTTCAATGATGATCGGCGCCCGGCGGGTGAGCAGGCGCACGGCGGCGTGGACAGAGAACGCAGCGGCGTCGTGGTCGGGGTGGCCGCCCTCGTAGGCGTGCGTAAGCACGAGGTCGCACCGAGTCTTCTCGAAGTGGTCGGCGAGCGTTTGCGCGAGCGCCGGCAGGTGCAGGCTGGCCGTCTGGTCGCGGAGATTCAGCTCGCGGGTGGCTGGAGGGCGGCAGCAGCCGAGGGAGAGAGCCGCGTCCCGCTCGGCGCGGCGGCAGGCCGCGTATGCGGTCTGAGTGAGGCCCAGGCGTGCCGCGTCGTTCCCGTCTGCCGGTGAGCCGTCGGTCAGGAACACGAATGCGGCGTGGCCGAGCACCGGCAGGAGTGTGGAGGCGCCGAGCGTCTCATCGTCGGGGTGGGCCACGACGAGGCAGGGGGACCGCGGGATGAATGGGAGCTGGAGCGCGTGGGCGAGGCTGCGGAGGTCCATGGGGTGCCGCGAGTATCGACGCGCCCGGTGGGGTAGGAGTGAGTTGCGGCTGATGGCGCGGACACCGTGTGGCGAGCGCGGTGTGGACATCGCGGTGAGGCAACGGCGATGGTGAGATCGGGATGGACCAGGACGTCGAGAGCATCTTCAGGGCGGGGGCGGCGGCGTACTGAGCGGCATCGGCGTCCTCGCCAGCCGGATCATTTACTGTGGTAAGCACCGGGCGTGCGTGGAAGGCTGCCCGCCATGCGATCCACCCTTACCGACCGTGTGTTTTCGTGTCCCGTGCTTCGGCTCCTGGGCGCGGTGCTGCTCGTGCTGTGCGTGATGGGACAAACCGCCGCGCGGGGGCAGTCGGTGGTGTGGCAGGAAGAAGAAAAGGTGGCGCCGCCCAGCGGGAGGAACGGGCACGCGATGGCGTACGACTCGGCCCGCGGCGTCACCGTCCTCTTCGGGGGTGATGACGGGAACGGCATCCGCAGCGGCGAGACCTGGGAGTGGAACGGGACGAAGTGGAGACAGGTGCTGGTCAGCGGCCCTTCGGCGCGGCGCTGGCACGCGATGGCGTACGACTCGGCACGCGGGGTGACTGTTCTCTTCGGTGGACAGACCGCGAGCGGCCGCAATGGCTAGACCTGGGAGTGGGACGGGGAGACCTGGACCCAGCGGCTGGTCGGCGGTCCGTCGCCTCGGTTCTACCACGCGATGGCCTACGACTCGGCCCGCGGCGTGACGGTTCTGGTCGGGGGCGACGCCGGGGGCGCGGGCAGCAGCATCTACAACAACCAGGTTTGGGAGTGGAACGGGACGGCCTGGACCTCGCGCCCGATCGGGCCATCGGCGCGGCACCGGCATGCGATGGCCTACGACTCGGCCCGTGGCGTGACGGTTCTCTTCGGTGGCTACACCAACGGCGCGAGCGTCCGCAACGGCGAAACCTGGGAGTGGAACGGGAACACGTGGACACAGCGGGTGGTCACCGGGCCCTCGGCGCGCGCGAGCAGCGCGATGGCTGAGGTGGGGCCACGCCATGGCCTACGACGCGGCCAGGGGGCTCATGGTCCTCTTCGGGGGGCATTACAACTGGTCCTTCGACGAGACATGGGAGTGGAACGGGACGGCCTGGAATCAGCGGGCGATCCGCGGGCCGACCGGGAGGTGGGGGCACGCGATGGCGTTCGACACGGCCCGCGGCGTTGCCGTGGTCACCGGAGGGATTGTCCCCAATGGCCAGCTCACTCAGATCACCGGCCAGGTCTTGGAATGGAATGGCTCCTCATGGGTTCAGCAGTCGAACTTCGGTTTCCAGGATCGGTACGGGCACGCCATGGCGTACGACGCGGCCCGCGGCGTGACGGTTGTCATGGGGGGCTTCACCAGTGACGGCGTCATGACCAACGCCACCATGCTGTGGAATGGGACCACCTGGTCCACGGGCTCCAGCGGCCCGTTGGCGCGGATCTTCCACGCGATGGCCTACGACTCGGCGCGTGCGCGCGTTGTGCTCTTCGGCGGCAATACGACCTCCGGATACACCGGCGACACCTGGGAATGGAACGGGTCCGCCTGGACCCAGCGAGCCGTGGCCGGGCCCTCGCCAAGGGCGGGCCACGCGATGGCCTACGACGCAGCGCGCGGCGTGACCGTCCTCTTCGGTGGTTCAACCGCCAGCAACGTGCTGAACGGCGAGACCTGGGAGTGGAACGGTACCACCTGGACACAGCGCGAGGTCGCCGGCCCCTCGCCACGCGGGGGCCATGGGATGGCGTACGACGCTCCGCGGCGTGACCGTGCTGTTCGGGGGCAGCACGGGCGTCTACGACGGCGAGACGTGGGAGTGGAACGGGACGGCCTGGACGCAGCGTGTGGTCAGTGGACCCGCGGCGCGGTCGCACTTCCCGATGGTGTACGACGCTGCCCGCGCCGAAGTGGTTCTCTTCGGCGGGAGCACCGGCGATTACAGCGACGAGACGTGGAGCCTGGGCTCGTGCACGGCCCCGTCGCTCACCGCGCAGCCCGGGGCTCAGACGGTGTGCGCTGGGGGCTCGGCGAGCTTTGCGGTGTTGGCCGCGGGGACCGGGCTGCTCAACTACCAGTGGATGAAGGGCGACGCGCCCCTCGCGGATGAGCCGAACCGCATCGCGGGGGCGACTGGCGCGACGCTGATGATCCTGAACACGACCGGCGCTGACCGGGGCGACTACTCGTGCACCGTCACGAATGCCTGCGGCGGCGTGATCAGCAACATGACCACGCTCACCATCAACTCGTCGGACTTCAACGGCGATGGTGACGTGGGCACCGTCCAGGACATCGAGGCTTTCTTCGCGTGCCTGGGTGGGGACTGCTGCGCCACGTGCGGGAGCTCGGACTTCAACGCCGATGGGGACATCGGGACCGACCAGGACATCGAGAGCTTCTTCCGCGTGCTGGGCGGGGGGGCGTGCTGAGACTGCCGTTCGGTTCAGGGCGTCATTGGGTGCATGGCGGTGGTTGCGTTATGCTCGGCGCGTGATTGCTGCGTTTGTCATTCAGGTGGTGCTCGCCCTCGCGGCGGCGTTGGCGGCGCCGTGGGTCGGGCGGCGGGGGCGCGGGGTGTGGCTCACCGTGCTGATCGCGGCGACGGTGGTGATGGCGTGCTGGCCGCTCATCCGGGTGTTCACGCCGGACGCGGTGGCGCTGCTGGGGGTGCGCACGGTCGTGTGCACCGAGCTGACGGCGATGATCGTGCCGGCGACCTTGTTCTTCGGGATCGTGGCGGGGAAGGTGCCCAACAAGCGGGACGGGCGGATGCTGCTGGTCCTGTCGGCGGCGGTGGGGCTGTACTTCGTGAAGGCGGGGGCGTGGATGGTGTGGCCGGCGGGGGGCGGTGTCGGCGAGGAGGCGCGGGGGGGCGTGGGGGGGACGAAGATCGACGGCGCGGGTGTGTGCCGGCAGAGCACCGGGTACACGTGCGTGGCGGCGTCGATGGTGACGCTGCTGCAAGCCCGCGGCGTGCCCGCTGACGAGGCGGAGATGGCGCGCCTGTCGTACACCGAGATCGGCGGCGGGGCCACGGACTCGCGGGCGCTGCTGGCGCTGCGGACCAAACTCGATGCGCACCAGTCGGCGACCGGCGAGCGCCTGCATGCGGCCTATGGGCGGATGGATGCGGCGGGGCTGATCGCGGCCGCGAAGCCCTGCCTGGTGCAGATGGACTGGGGGTTCTTCGTCTCGCACATGGTGCCGGTGATGGATGCGGACAGCGAGCGCGTCATTATCGGTGACCCGCTGGAGGGCACGCGGTCGGTGCCGATGGCGGAGTTTGTGCGGGAGTGGAAGGGGCGGGCGATCACGGTGGAGTGACGGGGCTCGTGAGCCCGCGTGGGCGGTGGCGCGGCGTCGCGAGGGCGTTCGGTGTCGGCCGTACTACTGCGGGCGGCAGCCGCACGAACTCACGGCCAAGGCCCGCCGGGGTCCTTGGGCTCGGGGATGCCCAAGGCGCGGCTGAGGTAAACGTCGATGATCGAGTAGCTGGCGAGGCCCGCGCGGCCGATGATCAGGCCGGGTTCTGGCGGGGGCGTCTGCTTCTGGTATTCGTCGACGAAGCTACGCGGGTCGTCCTCGGGGAACAGGACGCTCTTGAACACGTGGCGGGGGAGGAGCTCCTGGGGCTGGAGCGGTGCGTTGCGGAGGTGGAGGTAGAAGCCCGTGGTCCAGCCGCGGTCGTTGGTGATCGTGGGCGGGATGAGCAGGTCAGGCGTGATTGGGGTCGTGATGGCCGTGGGGTCGAGGGGGTCTTTGACCTCCATGCGGTAGAAGTAGAGGAGGTTGGCCCCGGGCGCGAGGCCGACGGCGTTGTTGTTGATGACGCGCCCGATGACCCAGCGCTCGCCGCGCATGTTGAGGGCGAAGAGGTCCCCCGGCTCGGGCTGGTGGCGCGAGCGCCTGATGACCATCATGTTGAGGTGCTCATGGGGCGTGAGCGTGGGCGCCGGAGTCTTTGCGCGCTGAGGGCGGGCCATGCTTCAATCCTTCTTGGGAGGGATGCCCAGGGCGATGCTGAGGGCGTCATCGATGAAGGTATAGCTGGAGAGGCCGCTCATACCGCAGAAAAGGCCGGGCTCTGGCGGTGGCGTGGGGTTCCCATACTCATCGATGAAGCGGCGAGGGTCGTTCTCGGCATAGACCTCGCTCTTGAAGACGTGGCGGGGGAGGAGCTCCTGGGGCTGGAGCGGCACGTTGCGGAGGTGGAGGTAGAAGCCGCGCGTCCAGCCGAGGTTGTTGGTGATCTCGGGCGGGATGAGCAGGTCGGGGGCGATCGGGGTCTTGGTGGCCGTGGGGTCGAAGGGGTCTTCGACCTCCATGCGGTAGAAGTAGAGGAGGTTGGCGTTCGCGGTGAGGCCGACGGCGTTGTTGCTGATGACGCGCCCGATGACCCAGCGCTTCCCACACATGTTGACCGCGAAGAGGTCGCCGGGCGTGGGGCTGTGGCGCGAGCGCTTGAAGAACATGGCGTTGACGTCTTCCGCGGGAGTAAACGTGGGCGGCGCGGCGACTGGTGGGGAGCGTTTGGGACGCGGCATGGTTGTGGCAGCATACCGGGGGAGGCACGGGGAACAGCGATGGCCCGGGCATTGTCGCGCCGGATGAGCCGGGAAACGATTGCGTCCTTGAGGGCTTGCGGTATCCTCCTGCTGCTGGCCCCCCGGGTCGGCAGGAGAGAACAGACAAGCGGCGCCACGCTAAGGGGTGAGGAGTTCCCGCGATGTCGTTCTGTCTGTTCCGTACCCGCGGTCTTGTTGACACCATCGGCACCACTCAACCGTCCAACGGCCTCCGCAGGTCGCACGTCGCCTTGATTGTCGGTGGGCTGATGCTGGCCTCAGCGGGGGCTCCGTCGGCGGCGTTTGGGCAGGCGGACATCTTCGAGTTCAACGGGCACCAGTACCGCTTGTACGCGGATTCGTCGGCGCGGACGTGGGCGGACGCGGCGGCGTTCGCGGCGACGCTGAGCGTTGGCGGGCAGAGCGGGTACCTGGCGCGGATCGACAGCGCGGCGGAGAACACGCGGATTGTGCAGTCGATCCTGGCGAATCAGGGCGTGCTCACGCGGACGGCGGCCGACGGCGGCGGCGGGCGGTACGTGTGGATCGGGGCCAACGACCGCGCGGCCGAGGGGGCCTGGCGGTGGGCGGACGGCACGCAGTTCTGGAGCGGCGGGCCCGGCGGCTCGGCGGTGGGCGGGCTGTACAACAACTGGGGCACGAACCAGAGCGGGCGCACGGAGCCGGACAACTTCCTGTTCCAGGCCGCGGGGCAGGACGCCGCGGGGATCTCGGTGAACGGCTGGCCGCTGGGCACGGCGGGGCAGTGGAACGACATCGGGGAGACGAACGTGATGCCGTTCATCGTGGAGTTCAACGTGGTGCCTGCGCCCGGGGCGTTAGCGCCGCTGGCGGTGCTGCTGGTGTGCGGGCGGCGGCGGCGGGAGAGGAAGTCCTAGGTCCTCAGTCGTGGGTCCTCGGTCCTGCGCCTCGCGTGATGCGCGAGCCCCGAGCGTCAGCGAGCGGGTGTTCATCGCCGCACAAGCGTCCCCGTGCAGCGCCTTACGCCGCACGAGTCACTCAGCGTGACCGTGGTCGGTGTGGTCGCGATTGTCGACGGAAAGCACGCCGTCAGCGCCGTGCGCTTTGAGCCATTGGCGCGCCAGGCGGGCGACTGGCTCAAGGGCGGTTCCGTAGCCGCCCAGCGCATCCTCGGTCAGAGTGAGCAGGAAGCCGCAGTCTTGGGACACCACGAAGAACTCGAAGTGAACACCCTCGTTCAGGAATGACTCGAGCTCGGCGCCGTTGCTGAACGCGAACATTTCCGTCAAGTCATCGCGGTCGAAGAAGATGACGCAGGACTGCTCGCCGACGACATGGGACAGCTGCCGCCAGCTGTTGTGATCGCACGGGAAGACCACGCCGGTGGCGGTGACCGACTCGGCGAAGCCGTGGGAGACGCGCCGGCCTGACGCGAAGGTCTCCTCAACCCTGGCCCGCAGGTCCGTGGCCTCGTCGATGGCGAGCGTCCGCTTCGGTACGCCCGACGCGTCGAAGGCCTCCTGCATCCAGGTTGCGTAGAAAGGGTGCATCGAGCAGGACCGCCGGTTGGCACGGATCGGTGAAGGATAAGCGGCGGGCGGCATCCCCTCCGGTGCCGCGGACTACTTTGTTCACGAAGCAGAACGGTTGGTGGTACGGCTTGCGAGGTGCCGCGTGGTACCCTTCCCGTGATGCCCCATCTCTCCTTGAAGGCCCGGCTGGTGCTGCTCGTGGTGGTGGGGGGCGGGCTGCTCGCGCTGGCGTACTTCGGCGGCGAGTCGCTGCAGCGGCGGATCGGCCCGGCCGCGTCGGGCGTGCTGGGGCTGCTGACTGGGGGCGTGGTCTTCGCGCTGGTGTTCTATGTGGTGCTGGGGCTGCTCGATCGCGTCACGCCGTCCTCGCGGAACCAGGAGCCGCTCGGCCGCCCACCCACGCTCAAGGAGTGGAAGGCGCGGCGGCAGCGGCCGCGGCCGTGGTGGATGTGGTGGGGGGGCTGGGGTTAGGCGGCCCGCGGTATGCTCCTGCAATGCCTGCAAAGCCGCCCAAGCTCATCGCGATCGACCATGACGATTACCACGCCGAGCACGTGGGGAAGACGGCGGACGGGCGGCAGTTCTTCCTGACGACGCCGTTCGAGCCGGCGCTGAACGGGAGCGCCGGGCGGGAGTTCCTGGCGCTGTTCCTCTTTGACCGCAAGGGGGCGCTGCTGGAGGCGCGGATCGAGGACCTGGGCACGCGGGCCACGCTGGACGAGACCCGGGCCGCGGCGCTCCGCGACCAGTGGCTCGCGTCGCTGGGCACGCTCAGGCACGGCCGCATCAGGGTCGCGCCCTTCGCGGTCGAGCGCTTCGGCACGCAGTTCGGCCTCATCGCCCGCGCGCCCGAGGACGAGGACGATGAGTGGGTGGTGGAGCTCCAGCCCGGCAACTTCATGGCGTTCATGGAGCCGTGGGACTCGGGGGAGTACGAAACGTGAGGGGCCCGGCGGCCCGGGCCGGATCGCGTAGGCTGCCGTCATGGAGAAGTGGTGCGTCGTCATCCTGGCGGCGCTGCTCATCATCGGCCTGCTCACCGGGACGAAGTGGGCCGTCGTAGTGCCTGTCGGCGTGGCGGCCGTCTGCGCGACCTGGTGGTGCGCGTGGAAGTACGACCAGTGGGCTGAGAGAAGGCGGAAGAGCGAGGGGTCCCGGGGCCTGTTCTCACGCGTGAGGTCGTGCATGCCCCGCTCAAACGCCCGCGGCCGCGTGCGCTCTCGGTGAGGAGCTCGCACGCGGCCGCAGGTTTGCCCCGCGCTCTCGCGCGGGTGGTTGGATGCCGTGGATCGGGCGGGGCTCATCCATGAACCCCTGAAAGTGACGCCGAGGTCCTCGACGCGCCGGTCGGTGTGTTCCCGTTCACCGCCAGGCTTCCCGCCCCGGCATGACTTCCGGGGTGACAAGGGCTCTCACGGCTTGCCCCGGACATGGCGCAACGGCCCTGTCAAACGCGCGCTCCGGCGCGTGCGGTGGTCTTTCGACCAGTCGGCGTTCTCTCTCTCTCTCTTCTGCTATCAGCTCAGCGCCTCCGCGCCTCCGCGAGAGGTTCATCCTTGAACCTCACGCGGCGAGCTTGGTGGTGTTCTCCCCGGGCGTGCTGGTGGGGGTGACGGTGGCGAAGAACCCGCCGCCGCTGGTGCCCAGGCGGACGTCGAAGACGGCGGGGTTGCCGCGGCGGGTGCTCCGCACCGCGGTGATCTGGTAGGAGACGCCGGGCGAGGCCTTGGGGATGGCGTCGCTGAAGCTGCGCACGCCGGTGGCCCCGATGAACTGCCAGTCGTCGCTGCCCAGCTCGGCGCGGCGCACCTCGTAGATGGTGCCGCTGGCGCCCGCGGGGTTCTTGCACTTCCACTTCAGGACGATCGACCCGTCCTGCAGCAGCTCCACCTTCCAGTCGGTGGGCGTGCCGGGGGCCGGGACGCTCGAGGGGACGGCCGGCGGGGGCACCATGCTGAGGTTGTAGACGTTGGTGGGGTTGCTCGACTGCTCCGCGAAGGCGCGGATGGTCGAGACCAGCGAGGAGCCCAGGCTGCCCATCGCCGCGGTGTCGCCGTAGAACTTCACGGTGGCGGCCTTGCTGGCGGCGCGGATCTCCTCCGCCTCCTGCTCGCTGTTCTCCGCGGCGGTGATGGCCGCCGCCATCGCGGTGCACTGGGCCGCGGTGAGCCCGATGCTGGTGTTGGCCGCGCTCCAGGCCGTGATGCGGTCACGGAACCACTGGATCTTGTCGCGGCGGTCAGACGGTACGACTTGATTCCCCATGGCGAACCTCCCGGGCGCGTGGCCCTGGCTTGAGTCATGCTGCGGCCCGGTCATGGGTGACCCAGCGCCGCAAGCTGACCTCATCGCCCCCAACACACCCTTCTGCGGACCTGCACGAGAGCCGGCCGCGGGGAGGGACGCCGTCAGCACCCATTACCTCGGCGCTCCCGCCCCCTCACTTTCGTCTCCTTCGCGAATTCCGGCAAAGTCGTCACAGGCCGCCGGCGCGTCCTTCCGGCGGCTCCACGGAGCCCCTCACGGGTGGAACGACCCGCCCGGGGGCCGTGCCTCGTCCGGCGGAGAGCCCCACGGCCGCGCCCCGCCGCCCGCCCGCAACCCCCGCCCCGCCAGGCCCTTACCGCTGCCGCCGCGCCCCACGGCAGGCCCCGCCCGCCGTTATCCGGGCCTGTTCAACAACCGTTTCTTGACGTCGAGACGCGGCTTCTCAACGTCGGGAAGTCACTTCTCAACGTCGAACAGCCCTGTCCCGACGTTCGACAGGAGCACCTCGACGTCCAGCAGCCGCACCTCAACGTTGAGCGGCCGCGGCTCAACGTTGAACCGCCCCGTTTCAACGTCGGGGCGCCGGTGTGCAATGTCGTGCTTGCAGAATGGCCCTCTTCGTGGTGCAATGTCGGCACACTCCAGCCGAAAGGGGGGCACATGCCAGCACAGGGCAGCGGGTCCGAATCGTTTGATGTGGCGCAGCAGCTCTGGGCCGCTTACCGCGCCGACCTTCCAGCCAAGCGGCTGGAGTGGCTGGCGGGCGCCGCGAACCAGGAGGAGCGGGATGAAGTGGAAGCGGCTGCGCAGACGTTCACCACGCACGCCCTGATGATCGAAACGACCATGACGCGCCTGCAGCAGCGCGCCCTTGAGATCAAGTCTCCAAAGGAGCGCGATGCAACCCTGCAGTTGATCGGGGCGTCGATGTGCCTGGCCTTCAAGGTCGCGGCGGAATCCAGGCAGGCCCCCGGCGATGGTGCGGACTCACTCGCGACCGCTCGAGTGCAGGCGGCGCAGCTGGGCCAGTTTGCCGCGAACCAATGCAAGGACACGGCCCGGCTGCTCGACCAGTGGGATGAGGTCGACAAAGCCGCCGAAGAGCTCACACGGTCGCAGATCGCGCGTCTCCGCGTCACGGCCCGCCACAGCGACAAAGAGGTGCGGGCGTTCTCGGCCACGACCGAGAAGTTTCTTGAGCAGGGCCTCGAGGCCCAGAAGGCGCTCGCGGCCGCCCGCCGCGCCGGAACGAACTTCCAGATCGGACTTGTTGAGGACGTGGTCCCGCTGATGGGGCTGATCGGGGGGAAAGACCCCGAGGAAGTGTTCGTAGCGCTCTCAAAGCTGGAGGGGAAGCTCCTGCGGCTGGGGCCCGTGGTCGTGGGCGGGGCGGTGGATTACATTCTGAGCGCCCCGCTGGTGGGCTCCATCCTCGGGTTCTGGCTGGGCGAGGCGGTGGAGGACTACGCCGTCCCGGCCATCAAAAAGAAGCGCAGCGATGACTGGGTGGCGCGCCGGTGGAGGATGGCGTACGACGCCGGCTTCACCCTGCTCCCGCTCGTGACGCTCCTCATCGCCGATATGGCCATCACCAGCGCCCTGGGCCGCCAGGCCCTCGAAGACCGGATGACCGAGGTGTCCAAGGCCATGGCCCGCGAGACGGCCGCTGCACAGGCGATCATCGCCGAGCTCAAGCCCGAGACAAAGCAGCTGGCGCCCTGATCGACAAGCCCCTGCTGGTGAGGGGCCCTGCACGTTCCCGCCGCCCGCCCCGCCCTGGCTCGATTGGAGCGGGGCCCGAGCTGTGGGGCCGCGACCGCCCTGCCCCTTTGGCACCGCCCGCCCCCCCAACAGGACCAGCAGCGCAAGACCCTTGAGCCCCCATCAAGGCCCGCCGTGCTCGTCAGCTTCCTCGCCCCCCACGAAACCCCACACGCACCCCATCGTCGTGTGCGGTGGCCAATTTGAGCCGTGGGGAAGGGACGTGGGCGATGGGGACGGGGACTTGGTGGGGCAGTAGGGCGGGGGTTGAGGCCGTCGGCTTGCACCCCAGGTAGCTCCTCCGGTACTCTGGTCCCTACCATTTACCGTCCGGCCCGCGCGGGCCCTTGGTTTGCGGAGGTACCTGAATGCCCACTGGGAATCCGGCGATCTCAAAACAAGCGATGCTTCTCATGCTGCTTGGACTCGAGGGGTCAGGCCTGTCCACAAAGGGGGTGAGCGGCATCACTCGCTTGCAGAAGCTCCTGTTCCTGCTTTGGAAGGAAGCGGGTGTCGAAGAGGTAAGCACTGGATTCGAGTTCAAGCCCTACAAGGCGGGTCCCTATTCCCGCAAGCTGTACGACGAGCTGGAGCTACTAGAAAACCTCGGCTTGATCAAGAGCGACATCCAAGGGGAGGCGAGCGAGGCTGAGGCGGTCGAACTTGAGGAGCTTTCATTCGAGCAACTCATGGGTCCCCAAGCTGCACCATTCGTGAGCGCGCCATCGCGAGACACTGCCTCGACGGCTGACACCTTCGAGGAACGGCGGTACACCTTAACGCCAAAAGGGACAGCGCTTGTCCAGCGGCTCCTGCAAGACCCATCGACAGCGCCGTTCGCCGACGGAATTCGGAAGGTCAAGTCAAGGTTCGGCAACTACTCGTTGCAGGATCTGCTCTACCACGTGTACACGAAGTACGAACGTGAGGGGTGGACGAGTGAATCGGAGATCCGTGATAAAGTGCTCGCGAAAGGGGGCAGACGTTGACGTCGCAGGAACTGTCCGACCTGGGACTCCAGATCGAGTTGGGCAGCTTCGTGCTTTCACTGCCGGCGACCTATGCGATCATCGGCGACAAGTTCGTCCGGCCCACTGTGGAGCGGGCCGACGCCGTTTGTGCCCTGAGCCGTGGCAAATTGACCACCGCCTTGGGTATGGCCATGAAACCGTTCGTGGCAACGGGTCGAGGCTCGGCTGCAAAGGTCGCGCTTGTTGGCCCCGATGGGAACCCACTTGAAGAGGCCGACATCAACAAGGTTTTCTCTATCGAAAGCACGCAGTTCCAGGAGGCTGTCCGGTCGTTCTTGGACGCATCCTCCGATGACCTTGACCGGTACCACCGTGCGGTCGCGGTCCGCACCAGTATTAAGGCCCACTGGAATTTCTGTAGAACGATGATCGGGCTCTGGTGCGTGTGTGCCGGCGCGGCGCTTGGTCTCTTCCTCATGTTCAGCAAAGGGGTGATCGGCCTTCCGACGGTGTCTTGGCTCTGGGTGTTCTTGGTCCTGTCGGTCGCCCCCGTCGCGGCCTTCATCATCCGCATCCCCTTTCTTGCGGCAAGTTGCAACAGGTTGGAGACGGAGGAGAGCCTCGTATGAGATCATTCAAGAAGGAGTCCTCGCTCGTCAAGCCCGTGCGTGCAAGCCTTCGAAGACGTGGGTTTCGGCGCGTTCAGCAGGAGGTGCAATTTTATGAGTACAGCATGGACCTATACGCGTACTCGAAGGCGCAAGACACCACCACCGCTATCGAGCTGAAACTCACGCGATGGTCAAGGGCATTCCAGCAGGCGCTGATCTACCAGCTTTGTGCAGATTTCGTTTACGTTGCTTTGCCAATGGCAACTGTCGAACGGGTTGATAAGTCGCTCTTTGAGTGCCACGGTGTCGGTCTCATCGGCGTGCGCCCCGGACCGCGGTGTGTTACAGTGATAGAGCCAAAGAGATCAAACGTCTTGGACGCGCAGTACCGCGAGTTTTACGTTTCGCTCCTTCAAGGGGAAGTGTGAGTGGCAATCGCCCCGCCAAAGGTCGTTCTCCGGCTCGGCTCGCACGCGGAGAAAGAATACTTCGAGATGCTCGCGGGCAGTCTCGATGGGTTCATGTTCGGCGGGAACTTGCTCGAGATCACCCCCGCAGCTACGGCCAGCCTCATCTTCGCGCTGCGGCAGCGTGCCAAGAAGAACTTGCCGTACTACCTCGACCCGATGACCTACTGCTTCGGCCCCTACATCGACCCGGACACCAGGACAAAGCGTGTCGATCTTGAGTCGCTGAAATCGGAACGGTTAGAGTCGCGTGGCTCCAAGCGTAAGGTCAAATCGGTGAAGGATTCGTACGCTGACCTCGCGGAGCGACTCGGAAATGCGTTTCGGACAGCCGTCGGCGATGGCAAGTCGTGCACAGCAATCGACGTTTCAGTGATTGCGCCGGAGAATCGGGATGAGATGTGCCGGACAGTGGTCCGGTACCAATTGGAACGCGTGCGGGAGATCATCTCAGAGGATGACCTTTTAAAGGCTGAGTTTGGGGACGATTGTGGGCCTGCGGCCGTTTTCGCGCCCTACTTCTTCATCCACGAGAAGTGGGCTAATCAGGCCATCCCTGACGCGCTCGATCTCATCCAACGAACCGTCAGGCTGAAGAGTTCCGCCCCAGCACATGCGATCCTTTGCACGAGCGAGGCGATCCTCGGAAGCCCGAGCCATCTAAAGGCACTATCCGATGGGTTGAAGAGAACAGGCGTCGCTGGGGTCTGGTTGTGGTTTGACGGATTCGACGAATTGGAAACCAGTGCCGATCGTGCTGTCGCCTTACGGTCGTTCATCCGGGAGCTTGCCGGCCACATGGCGGTGTTCAATCTCCACGGTGGTTACTTCAGCATGCTTTTGGCACACGATGGGCTTACCGGCGTCAGTCATGGCGTGGGATACGGTGAGCGCAAACCAGTAGCGCAGGTCATCGGTGCGGCCGCTCCGACGGTGAGGTACTACCTCCCCGCAATCCATAAACGAGTTGGCGTGGCTGAGATTCAGCGGTGCTACCCCAACGTTGGTATTGCTTCGAAGCAGGATTTTTTGGATAAGGTGTGCAGCTGTCAGATTTGCAAAGGCGTCATTGGGGGGCCAGAGGGGTTAGGGGGGTTCAAATCGTTCGGCGAGCTCCACAGGGCGCGTGAAGAGTCCCAGCGCGACACTCAAACACCTGCCGCAGCCAAGATGTGCCGCTACCACTTCCTCATCAATAGGCTGAAGGAACGCACCGCGATCGCGGGCATGGACCCAAAGAAGCGCTCGGAACTAATCACCTCGAACGCGGCGTCGTGGCGGAACTGCCTCGCCCTGGCGCAGTTCGTCGGTCCCCCGGGTACCCAAGGCTATCTAGAGAACTGGGCTCGGGCTTTCTCGGACGCCTGACTACAACTGTTCGTGTGCCGCTCGCGCACCCAGAGGGGCTTTCGTTTTTGCCCGCCCCTATGATCCCCCCCGGTCCTACCGCGCACACAGAACCCCTCAGAGGTCACCCCCCCAATGGCCCTGTTTTCCCGCAAGAACTCGTCGTCGGACAAGTCTGGTCAGAAGCCTCAGACGGTGGTGGTGCCCAGTGGCCCCGGTGGTGGGGGTGGGGGAGCACCGGGCGCTCACGCTTCCGGCTCGTTGGGGGGGCCCGGCTCGTTGGCGTCGTCGAGAGAGAGCCGCATCTTTGAGCTGGGGTCGGAGATGCTGCGGCGGGCGCGGGGGCACAAGTCGGGGGTGCTCAGCGCCAAGTTTTACAGCGATGCCTTGATGGAGTGGTCCATGAAGGACCCGAACTTCAAGGTGCAGATGTTCCGGTTCGTGGATGCGTTCCCGATGCTGCGGTCCAGCGAGGCGATCTATGACCACCTGGAGGACTACCTGGGGCAGCCGGGGGTGACGGTGCCGGGGGTGATCGCGGGGGCGATGAAGGCGGGGAAGCTGGCCAAGGGGGCCGCGGTCGCGGTGATCAAGCAGCAGATCAACGGGATGGCGGGCAAGTTCATCGCGGGGCAGGACGCGGCGTCGGCGGTGGGCGGGCTGAAGCAGATGTGGGACGAGGGGGTGGCGTTCAGCGTGGACCTGCTGGGCGAGACGTGCGTGAGCGATGAGGAGGCGGACGGGTACGCCGCGAAGTACCTGGACCTCATCAGGAACCTGCCGGCGGAGGTGGCGGGGTGGAGGAGCCAGCCGAGGCTGGAGAGCGACCACCTGGGGGCGATCCCGCGGGTGAACGTGTCGATCAAGATCTCGGCGCTGACGGCGCGGTGCGACCCGATTGATACGGAGGGCTCGATCCAGGAGCTGATGAAGCGGCTGGTGCCGATCCTGGAGGTGGCGCGGGACCGCGGGGTGTTCGTCAACTTTGATATGGAGCACCACCAGTTCAAGGACCTCACCATTGAGCTGTTCCAGCGGTGCGTGGAGAAGGTGGACCGCGGGGGTGACTTCCAGGCCGGGCTGGCGATGCAGGCTTATTTGAAGAGCGGCGTCGAGGATGCACGGCGGATGGTGGAGTGGGCGAAGCGCGCCAAGAAGGTGGTGACGGTGCGGCTCGTCAAGGGCGCGTACTGGGACGCGGAGACGATCAAGGCCGAGCTGCACGGCTGGCCGGTGCCGGTGTGGGCGGAGAAGTGGCAGACTGACGCGTGCTTTGAGCGGATGACGGAGGTGTTTCTGGATGGGTGCCCCAAGCAGCGCGGGGAGCATGGGGTGAAGCTGGCGCTGGGGTCGCACAACGTGCGGTCGATCGCGGCGGCGCTGGCGGGGCTGGAGTCGCGCGGGCTGCCGCAGAGTGCGATTGAGCTGCAGATGCTGCACGGGATGGCGGACCAGCTGAAGTTCGCGGCCGCGGAGATGGGGCTGCGGATCAGGGAGTATGTGCCGGTGGGGGAGATGATCCCGGGGATGGCGTACCTCGTGCGGCGGCTGCTGGAGAACACGAGCAACGAGAGCTGGCTGAAGGCGGGGTTCATGGATAATGCGGACGCGGGGGCGCTGCTGAGGGCTCCCGCTGCGCCGGTGAGCGCAAACCCCGCGGCGGTGAAGCAGGAGCAGTTGAGCAGCCCCGAGCGGCACATGCTGACGCCGGCGGTGAAGGGCGTGGGCGAGGGGAGCGCGAAGGGGCGGCCGTTCTTTTCTGAGCCGATGCGGGACTTCGCGGATGCGAAGCAGCGGGCGAACTTCGCGGCGGCGATCGCGCGGGCGACGGTGCCGCGGGTGGCGAACGACCGCACGCCGCAGCAGGGGGCGGAGATGGTGGCGCGGGCGCACAAGGCATTCCCGGCGTGGCGGGACGTTGAGCCAAGGGTGCGGGCAAGCGTGCTGACGAAGGCCGCGGCGTTGATGCGCGAGCAGCGGGACGGGCTCGCTGGGGTGATGATCAAGGAGGCGGGGAAGACGTGGCGTGAGGCGGACGCGGATGTCTGCGAGGCGATCGACTTCTGCGAGTACTACGCGCGGCTGGCGGTGCCGCTGTTCGAGCGGTCGCGGATGGGGCGGTTCATCGGGGAGCTGGATGAGGTCTGGTACCAGCCGCGGGGCGTGGCGGTCGTGATCTCGCCGTGGAACTTCCCGCTGGCCATCTGCTGCGGGATGACGACGGCGGCCTTGGTGACGGGGAACACGGTGGTGGTGAAGCCGGCGGAGCAGACGCCGGGGATCGCGTCGATCATGTTCGACATTTTGCAGGAGGCGATGAAGCAGGCAGGGGTGGATGGGAAGTTGGCGAAGGATGTGCTGCAGTTCTGCCCGGCGCCGGGGGAGACGACGGGGGCGGCGCTGGTGCGGGACCCGCGCGTGGCCCTGATCGCGTTCACGGGCAGCAAGGCGGTGGGGCTGGACATTCTGAACGCGGCCGCGCCGCCCTCGCCCTTTGGGCCCAACGCCGCGGCGACGAACAACCTCGAGCACGTGAAGAAGGTGGTGTGCGAGATGGGCGGGAAGAACGCCCTGATCGTCGATACCTCGGCGGACTTTGACGAGGCGGTGCTGGCGGTGCGGCAGTCGGCGTTCGGGTTCCAGGGCCAGAAGTGCTCGGCGTGCTCGCGGGTGATCGTGGTGGACGAGGAGGGGCCGGAGGGGCCGGCGATCACGCAGTTCACGCGCCGGCTGGTGGAGGCGACGCGGGCGCTGGTGGTGGGGGACCCGGTGATGCCGGGGACCGACATGGGGCCGGTGATCGACGCGGACTCGCTGGCGAAGGTGCACAAGTACATCGAGATCGGCAAGCGCGAGTGCACGCTCGAACTCGCGGGCGAGGTGCCCGGGGGGCTTGTTGATCGCGTTGGATTGAATGATGGGGCGGCGGACGCGGCCCGGGGTGGCGGGGCGGTGCAAGCGCTGCGGAGCTATGTGGGGCCGCACATTTTCAGCGGTGTGAAGCCGCAGCACGCGATCGCGCAGGAGGAGATCTTCGGGCCGGTGCTGGCGGTGATGCACGCGTCGACGTTCGAGGAGGCCTTGGACATCGCCAACTCGTCGGTGTACAAACTGACCGGCGGTGTCTTCACGCGGAAGCCGTCGCACATCGAGCTTGCGAAGCGGCAGTTCAGGGTGGGCAACCTGTACATCAACCGCGGGATCACCGGCGCGCTCGTGGGGCGGCACCCCTTCGGCGGGTTCGGGATGTCGGGCGTGGGCAGCAAGGCGGGCGGGGCGGATTACCTGCTGCAGTTCGTGGAGCCCAGGGCCTGCGCGGAGAACACGATGCGGCGTGGGTTTGCGCCGGAGCTGTGAGGCGGGTCTCTCGCGGAGGACGCGGGGGCGCGGAGGAAGGCAGAAGACAGGCAGACAAGACAGGAAACGAGAAGGGCCCCGGCGTGAGTGCCGGGGCCCTTTGTGTTGCGAGGAGTCGAACGGACGGCCGCGAGGCGCGGCCGTAAGCACTCACGGAGTGAGTGCTCCACCCAGGATCAGCAGCTGCCGCCGCCCAGGACGCGGAAGAAGGCTTCGATGTCCTGGTCGGTGGCGGCGTCGCCGTCGCGGTTGTAGTCGCTGCCGAAGGGGTCGCAGGTGTCGCAGCAGTGGCCGCCGATGCAGGCGAAGAAGGCCTCGATGTCCTGGTCGGTGCCGGCGTCACCGTCGCCGTTGAAGTCGGAGGAGCAGGGGTTGCAGGCGTTGGTGTCGTAGCTGCCGGGCGTGCCGCGGTCGCCGTGGATGGACATGGTGGAGCCGAAGTCGTCGCCCAGGGCGGAGAGCGTCCACGCGGCGACCTCGATCTGCCCGAGGTTGGCGGGGCAGGTCTGGCCGCTGCTGAACTGGGTGCGGATGGTGCCGGGGAACGTCTGGTCTCCGTAGACGAGGCGGTCCACGAGGCCGCCGGAGGCGTTCATGAGGTTGAGCTCGCCGTTGCGGGCGAGGTTGCCGCCGCCGGTAACGCCCAGGCCGCCGATGACCTTGACGGTGGCGGGCAGGTTCCACGCGAGGCGGAAGGACTCGGGGCTGACGTCGGTGATGATGGCGGACTCGCCGTGGGCGAGGGTGCCCAGGGGTGAGAGGTCGAGGGCGCCGCGGGGGGCGGAGTCGTCGTCGAACATCCACCCATTGAGGCTGACGGGGGCGCCCGAGAGGTTGGTGATCTCGGCAAACTCGCCCGAGCCGCCGGAGTACATGAACTCGGTGAAGCGGACGCCGCTGGGGCCGAAGGTGTAGTCGATCGAGAGCGGGGCGTACTCGGCGCGGGCGGGGAGGAAGGAGAGCGAGCTGTAGGTGTTGCTCGCGGTGGCCTGCACGTAGTAGGAGATGCGGCGGCCGGGGGTGGAGTTGAGGGGCAGGGTCGCGGCGTAGTTGCCCCCGCCCAGCGCCGTCATCTGCAGGCGCAGGTACTGGGAGGTGGGGGCGGGGCGGTAGAAGAGGTCGACACGGGAGACGCCGCTGCCGGGCTGCGGGAAGACGTTGGCGGTGATGGTGACGTTGTCGCCGGGGTTGGGCGTGGTGTCGACGACGCTGATGGAGTTGATGGTTGGCCCGAGGGCGACGAGCTCGGCGGTGGCGTTGAGGAAGTTGTTGCGGCCGGTGACGAACTCCTGCAGGCCGGGCACGGTGCCGCCGGCCAGGCCGCTGTAGGGCATGGTCACGGCGGTGTTGAAGTTCTGCAGGAAGAGGGCGTGGGAGTAGAGCTTCTTGGGGTCGGCCTGCACGTGGGCGGAGATGAGGTCGCGGAGGGCGAGGGCGCGGGGCTCGAAGTAGGCCCAGTTGAGGTTCTGCTTGACGGTGCGGTAGTGGGCGAGGTAGCGCTGGCGGAGCTCGGGCACGGCGAGCATGCGGTTGAGCACGGGCTTGGTGATGGCGCCGAAGTTCAGGTTGTACGGCCAGGCGGTCGTCTGCGTGAAGGTCTCGTTGGCATCGGTCTGGAGGAGGTACATGCGGCCGTCGGCGGGGTCGCGGTAGAGGACGAAGTCGGCGCCCTTATGAACGTAGCTGTCGTCGTCGGTGAGCATGTTCTCGAGGGCGACGGACCAGATGGAGGCGTCCACGGCGAACTGCTGGTCGAGCGTCGCCCAGTTGGTCAGCGTTGTGTTCGTGAGGGCATTGCAGACGTTGATGAGCGGCTGCCAGGGGTTGGCGAGGCCGCCGGGGTCCTTGATCTCGTAGCCGGTGTAGCCGGTCTGGGTCGAGCCGTTGTAGCGGAGGCCGGGGCCGCTGGGGTTGTTGGCGCACTTGATGCGGAGGCCGGAGGTATCGGCAAAGAAGCCAGAGAGCATCTCCTGGTCGAACTGCTGCACGTTGATGTAGACGCCCCAGTTCTGCCCGTTGATGGTGACCAGCGCGTGGCAGGCGCGGGGGTTGGGGATGAACTCGGCGACGTAGTTGTTGTAGAGCACCTCGCGGCAGAAGGTGGGGTCATGGAAGCCGTTGTTGAGGTTGAGGGCCTGGTAGCCGTAGAGGGTCTGCTGCGGGTTCACGAAGTCGAGGTCGACGTTGAGGCTGAACTTCTGGCTGCCGGCGGGGAGTGCGGTGTAGGAGGTGTTGCCGCGGATGCGGACGCCGACGTTGGGGTAGGTGATGCCGTCGACGGTGAGCGAGCCGGCGAGGTTGGTCTGCGACTGGTAGTTCTGGCGGAGCAGGGTCTCCCAGTTGCTCTGCGTGAAGGTGAAGGCGTAGGTGCGGAGGACGGTGGTGTCGTAGAGGTCCTGCCCGCACGCGGCGGCGGCAAGGAAGAGCGAGGCGAGCGCAGGCAGGAGGGAGCGGGGCAACGGCATTTTGCGGACTCCGGGTGGGGGCGAAGAACGGGCGTGCCCCTGCGTGATTGCGTGGACTTCCGCAGGAACCGTGGGGGCGGGTCGGCGAAAGTGTGTGACTTGCGGCAATCTACCGCGAAGAGCGACGTTTTACGATATCTTGTTGGGGCGGTGGGTTGATGATCTTGTTCTGTTCGGTGGTCCCGCCGAACCCGGGCCTGTGTATGACGATCGCGGATGACAGCGGCAGGGCGGGGGGCGCTGACGGGACCGGGGAGAGTCTCTCGCCGTCGCTGCGCGCAGGGGGTGTGCGGCGTTCGTGGTCGGCGTACGAAATCAAGTTCCTGCTGGACGAGGCCGCGGCGTCGGAGGTGCAGGCGCGGCTGGCGGGTTCCCTGCGGGTTGACCCCTACTGCGGGCACGCGCCGGGCGGTTCGTACCGTATCACGAGCCTGGCGTGCGACAGCGCGGCTTTCGGTGTGTTCTTCCGCGATGAGGCGATGCGGAACCGCAAGTACCGCGTGCGGCGGTACGGGGCGGAGAGCGTGGTGTACCTGGAGCGGAAGCGTTCGCGTCAGGGCAAGGTGCGCAAGCGGCGGTGCACGGCGGGGCTGGCGGAGCTCGAGGGCGTCGTGCAGGGCGGCGGCGGGGACGCGGGGCACGCGTGGTTCACGCGGGAGCTGCGGGCGCTGGAGCTCGGGCCGGTCTGCCGCGTGACGTACCTGCGGCGGGCGCTGTACGGCGAGACGGGCGAGGGTCCGGTGCGGGTGACGTTTGATCGCGAGATCGACGGCGTGCTGTGCCCGGCGTGGTCGGTGGAGGCGGGCGGTGAGGCGCGCCGGGTGCTGGAAGGGCGCGTGGTGTGCGAGTTCAAGTTCGAGAACGCGATGCCGTCGGTGCTGAAGCAGGTGGTCGCGGCGATGCGGCTGGAGGCGGTGGGGGTGTCGAAGTACCGCGCGTGCGTGCGGGCCTTCGCGCCGGAGCTCGGCGTGGACCTGTCGCGCGAAGTGGCGGCGGTGAACGGGGCGGGTGTCGTGCCCGTGGCGAGCGTGGGCGCGGGGGTGGGGGTGGCGGATGCCTGAGTGGCTCCAGCAAGCAGTGGTGGTGGAGTCGCCGCTGTCGGCGGGCACGATGGCGGTGCGGCTGGGGACGGCGGCGGGGTTCGGGGCGGTGATCGCGGTGATCTACAGGCTGAGCCATGGGCGGCTGGCGCGGGATGCGCGGACGCTGGTGGGCACGCTGGTGCTGCTGACGATCCTGCTGGCGATGGTGACGATGGTGATCGGGGACAGCGTGGCACGCGCGTTCGGGCTGGTAGGGGCGCTGTCGATCGTGCGCTTCCGCACGGTGGTGGAGGACACGCGCGACACGGCGTTCGTGATCTTCGCGGTGGTGACCGGCATGGCCGTGGGCACGGGGCTGGCGATGGTGGCGGCGGTGGGGGTGCCGATCGTGGGCGCGGCCGCGGTGGTGCTGTCGGCGCGGGGCGGCGGCGCCGCGGTCACGTCGGGTGAGGACTCGCACACGCTGGTGGTGCGGATGGGGGCGGGGCAGGCGAGCGCGGGGCTGGAGGGGGTGCTGCGGCAGCGGAGCGCGGGGTTTCGGCTGACGGGGGTGACCACCGCGCGGCAGGGTGCGGCCACAGACTTCACGTACCTGCTGCGGCTGGCGGATGCCGGCAGCGCGGGCACGCTGGTCGGGGAGCTGAACACGGTGGCGGGCGTACAGAGTGTGGACCTGCGGGCGGGGACGCGGGTGGACGCGTAGGAGCTCACGTGGCGCGTGCACGGGCAACAACACCGGGGCGAGGGGCGGGCTTCACGCTGATCGAGCTGCTAGTGGTGATCAGCATCGTGGCGCTGCTGCTGGCCATCGCCCTGCCGGCGATCGGGCGCGCGCGGCAGACAGGCGCGAACACGCGCGAGAGCGCGGCCATCCGGCAGACGGGCGTGGCGTTCGCGGCGTACGCGAGCGATGCGCGGGGCAGCGTGCTCCCGGGGTTCCTGCCGCTGGAGTGGGTGACGCCGGGGTTCAGCGTAGATCAGATCCGGGTGTTCTCGAACGACACGGCCGCGGCGCCGCTGGAAGGGAGCGTGGCGCGCCGGTACCCGTGGCGGCTGGCGCCGTACCTGGGGTACTCGCAGGAGGCGCTGGTGGTGGACCGGTCGCTGCGGTCGGAGTTCTCGAAGCTGCCCGACAGCCCGATGACGCGCGACGGCTTCCAGTGGATGTTCGCGCAGAGCCCGAGCTTCGGCATGAACACGACGTGGGTGGGGGGCGATCAGCGGCGCGGCGGGTTCCACCAGCCGTCGATCACGCGGTGGGGGAAGTTCTACGTGACGAAGGTGGACGAGCCGCGGTTCCCGGACAAGCTGCTGGTGTTCGCGACCAGCCGCGGCTATCACCCGGTGGAGACCACGCGGGTGATCCCGGGGCGGCACCGCATCGAGGGGCCGTGGCGGGCGAGCCGTGAGATCAATCAGGTGCCGACCTGGTCGGAGTGGGATGCGCCGGAGGGTGCGTTTGATCGTGGGCGTGAGCCGTCGGACTATGGGCACGTCGACTTCCGGCACTTCGGGCGTGCAGCCATCGTGATGTTTGATGGGCATGTGGAGAGTGTCGTGCCTGATGACCTGAGCGACATGCGGCGGTGGTCGAACCTGGCGGATCGGGCGGGGTGGCGGCCGCAGTAGATCAGAAGGCAGAACACGGAGCGCACGGAGAAGGGACGGAGGAGCGCGGAGCGGGGGTGTGGAGGAGTGTGATGAGGCGTGCGTTTGCGGCTCTATTTTGTGCGTTCTTCGTGGTGATGTGTGCGGGAGTGCCCGCGTGCAGGCGGGATACGGACGAGAGGGCAGAGAAAGAAGCCGCGAAGAAGGCGCGGGATGCGGAACTGGTGAAGCTGAGCTACCCGGCGTCGTCGGGGGTGCAGCCGGCAGCGATGTCGGTGACGTACGACGGGGCGGCGGACCGCACGGCGATCACGCTGAAGTGGACGGGGCTGAAGCTCAGCGGGGGTGGGGCTTCGGGCGTGAGCGGGGCGACGATGTACCTGACCTCGAGCCACAAGGGGCGGGTGCGGGCGGCGGACAAGCCCGAGGGTGCGGTCGATGGGAGCTTCGGCGTGCAGGGGGGCACGGGGGTGCTGGCCTTCTCGGGGGCGCCGGGACGGATCGTGGTGGATGGGAATGCGACCGAGCTGAAAGGGCCCGCGAAGGGCGACGCGTACGTGGGCGGGAGCGAGGAGCTGGTGCGGTTCCGCGTGCCGACGGAGGCGATGATCGCGGCCGCATCGGCGGGGAGCGTGGTGTTTGAGTTTGCGACAGTGAAGGTGGAGTTGACGCCGCAGCAGATCGGGGAGCTGCGGGAGCTGGTAGCGCGGATGAAGCCGGGGGGATGAGCACCTAGGTCAGATAGGTCTACTGGGTCAGCTCGATCAGATGAAGACGTGCCATACCGTGCTGCATGGCACGGCGCGAACCTGAAAACCCGATCCCGTTGATTGACCCGGTCCCGATCTCCATCTGGGGCGAGGGGCTCGAGCCGCAGTCGCTGGCGCAGATGGAGAACGCGCGTCGGCTGCCCGTGGCGGTCGCGTCGGCGCTGATGCCCGATGCGCACGTGGGGTTCGGCGTGCCCATCGGCGGCGTGCTGGCGACGCGGAACGCGGTGATCCCGTACGCCGTGGGCGTCGACATCGCGTGCCGGATGAAGATGACGGTGCTGGACATCCCGCCCGAGGACCTCGAAAAGCCGCACCGGCGCGAGAAGCTGGCGCGGGCGATTGAGCAGGAGACGCGCTTTGGCATCGGCGCCAGGTTCGAGAAGCCGCGGTCGCACGAGGTGCTGGATGAGGACTGGGGCATCACGTACATCACGCGGAAGAACAAGGACAAGGCCCGCGAGCAGCTGGGGACCAGCGGCAGCGGCAACCACTTCGTGGAGTTCGGCACTCTGACGGTAACGGAGGGAATACCAAACACGGAGGCACGGGGGGCACGGAGTGGGGAACAGGCTGGCAATCAGAGCATGCTGCCGCCCGGCGTGTATACCGCGCTGCTCACGCACTCGGGCTCGCGCGGCACGGGCGCGGCGGTGTGCGATACGTACTCGCGGCTGGCGATGGAGCTCAACCCCAACCTGCCCAGCGAGGTGCGGCAGCTGGCGTGGCTGGACCTGAACTCGCAGGCGGGGGGCGAGTACTGGGCGGCGATGGAGCTGATGGGGCAGTACGCGGCCGCGAATCATGCGTGCATCCACAAAGCAATCGCGAAGAACCTGGGCGTGGAGGTGCTGGCGGACATCGAGAACCACCACAACTTCGCGTGGAAGGAGAGGCACGTCATCGACGGGCGCGAGGAGGAACTCGTCGTGCACCGCAAGGGGGCGACACCGGCGGGTGCGGGCGTGCTGGGCATCATCCCGGGCTCGATGGCGACGCCGGGGTTCGTCGTGCGCGGGAAGGGCAACGCGGCCTCGCTGCACTCGGCCTCGCACGGCGCGGGGCGGGTGATGTCGCGCACGGCCGCGCGGTCGCAGTTCACGTGGAGCGGGACACGGAAGACGCTGGCGGAGCAGGGGATCACGGTGCTGAGCGCGGGCGCGGATGAAAGCCCGGGCGTGTACAAGGACATCCATCAGGTGATGGCGGCGCAGCAGGACCTTGTGGAGGTGCTGGCGCGGTTTGATCCCAGGCTCGTGAAGATGGCGCCTGAGGGGGAGCGGGCGGAGGATTGATGTTCTCCGCGCGGCGTGGCCACCGCGAGCGAAGCCCGGCCGCAGGTCCTTCGGGTTCGAGTGTGCCCTACCGGGTCAGCAAACCCCGCCACCGAGGACGCGGAAGAAGGACTCGATGTCCTGATCAGTACCGATGTCGCCATCGCCGTTGTAGTCGGCCGTGCCGCATGTGGGGCAGCAGCTGCCGCCGAGGCAGGCGAAGAAGGCCTCGATGTCCTGGTCGGTGCCGATATCCCCGTCGCCGTTGAAGTCACTCTGGCAAGTGACGGTGAGCGTCGCGGTGACGCTGGTATCCGTCCCGCAGGCATTCGTGACGACAATGTCGTAGTCGCCCGCGTCGGTGTTGCCGAGGGATGCGATCACGAGGGTGTCGGTGCGGGCGCCCGAGATGCGGGTGTCGTCGGCGAGCGGCTGACCATTGCGGCGCCACTGGTAGCTGATGACGCCGCCGCCCTTGGCGATGATGAACAGTTCGGCGGCTGATCCCTGCGGCGCGGTTGCGGGCTGGGGCTGGATCGCGACCGCGGCCGGACCGCTGGCGAACTTCCAGGTATCTCGCGGGGTGTGGAGGTTGGCCAGGCCGGCGTACATGATGATGCGCTCAGCGGCGGTATCGTCGACGAACCCGGCGTACTTGCGACCCAAGGGTCCCCGGAGGTTGAGGTCAACCCAGCTGCTCGCGGTGGAGCCGAGGAAGTAGGTGCGGTTGGGGTAGCCGCCGTCATTATTGAGTCCGCTGAATCCACCGAACAGGAGGACGCCTCCGAGGCGCTGTGAGTAGACCATGAGGGGCTGGTACTCGGAGGTCTGGCGGGGACTGATGAGGGTGGTCCACGCGGACCCGGTCCATCGGTAGGTGCCGAAGCTGGCGGCGCGGGCGACTGCGATAAAGTATCCCCTGTCGGCGTCGAAAACAACGCCTGCTTGTGAGCCCATCACAGGCGTGTAGGGAGAGGCGCCGACCCACGTCGTTCCGTTCCAGGTCCACGGACGGGCGTCGCTGTTGACGTGGTACACCAGTTTCTGAGCGGCACTGTCCCAGGTCATGGTCCCGTCGCCGGTGGGGCCGGAGCCTCCGAGATTCGTCCACGTTTGGCCGTTCCATGACCATGTCACGGCGTTGGCGTTGCCGCCTTGGAGTAGGCACAGGCGGGCGACAGGGTCGTAGGCCATGGAGCCGTCGAAGCGGCCGGGCGGGCCCGAGGAGGCGCGGAGCAGCCAAGTTTCGCCGCGGAGCTCCCACGTGGTAGTGTCGAGGAGTTGGGACAGACCGTGCCGGCCACTGAACGCAACGGAAACATGGCGGTCGCTGTCGTAGGCCATGGCGGGTGCTTCGGTGCCGATGGGGCCTCGGCGTGGGATGGGGAAGATAGTTGTGCCATCGAACCGCCAGCAGTTGACGCGCGAGTCGCTGGTGGCGGCGCCGCCGAAGATCAGCAGGCCACCGTCGGGCAGCGGCGCCGAGGGGCTGGGATCGGAGACGTTCATGCCCGTGGGTCCGGTGATCGCGGTCCAGCCGGCGGGCCGGAGCTCGTAAATGACCGGGCCAGAGAACACGAAGCCGATGACGGTGTTTCGGGCGGGGATGTAGCGGATCGACCGCGGGTAGGCCGGGGTCGCGGGAGCGATCTGGGTACAGGTTGCGCCGTCCCATGCGAAGGTGCCGTTGCCCGCGGCGATGATCATCGCCGCGCGGTTGGGGTCGTAAGCGCAGCTCATTGGCGGACTGAAGTAGGGGAGCGGCTGGGAAAGGAGCGTCCAGCCCGTGCCATCCCAGCGGTAGGCTTCGGAGGTGTTGTTCGCGGAACTGCTGGGGCGGATGACGACGATCCCCACGCCGGGCATGTAGTCAATGCCGCCGGACAGATGGACTGGCGCGAGGCCCCGCATCGTCCACTCTGAGCCGTCCCATTCCCACGTCTGGCGCTGATCGGGCGCGGGCTGGCCGAAGATCTGGACGGCCGTACCGCCCGTCATCATGGTGCGCTGCCGAACGGGGTCATAGGCCATGAGGGCGTAGGAGGTGCGGCGCGGGCCTTCGAGCGTGCGGAACGTCCAGTCGCGCCCGTCAAACTGCCAGGTTTCACTCGAGTAGGCGCCGATGCCGGAGCCACCGCTGCTGCCACCGAACATGACAACGCAGCTGCGCGCCGCATCGAAAGCCAAGGACGCGCCTACCCGCGGCGCAGGGTCACCGATCGGTGACCAGCCCGAGCAGTTCTGGGCGCGGGCCGTGAGCGTGGCGAGGAGGGTGACTGCGAGAAGGGAAGCAATGATCTTCATTCATTGCGCAGGGTACCGGACCGGCGAAGCCGATTGCAAGACGTACGCGTATGGCTGGACCGAAGGCGCGTTGGATCCAGGGTTTATTGGACAACGCGGGAGGTGCGTGGGAGGCTGGCGGATCGCTGCCAGCGGGGTGTGATAAGCGTGCGAACTGTCAGGCCACTGGGGTGGATGAAGTCGAGATCGGGCTCGGGCGCGGCGGAGAGGTGCACTCCGTCAACGGCGCGCGGGCTCAGATCCCGGGCTCGGTCCCGCTCCCGCGGCTCCACAGTTTTCCCCGCACCTCCTTCTCGGCTTCGCGCCAGTCTTCTTCCGCGGAGCCGGGCTGCTGTCCGCGGGTGAGCCAGCGTTCGTAGGCCTTGATGCGGATTTCTTCGAGGATGGCGGTCTCGGGGTCGAGTTGGGCGTTGCCCATCTTCTGGCCGAGGGAAGCGCCGGTGACAGGCGGCGAGGCCGGGTTGCCGGCGCGACCGATACCGTCGTTGTTGTTGAGGACAGGGGCGCCGGACTCATCGAGGCGGTCGGTCATGCGGCGGCTTTGGGCGGTGCTGGTGGCGGAGGCCGCGCGGCTGCCCTCGCCGGCTTCGGTGTGCTTGCGGGTGTTGTTGCGGGTGCGGGTCTCTTCGGGCATGGGGGGCGCTCCTGGTGCGATCCGGAGCGTACCGGTGCGGGCGGCGCTCGCGATGAAAGGCCTGTAAAGATGGGATGACCGGCTGGACGTGCTTGTGGGTACGGGGGTTGGAGCGCAGCAGAGATGAAAACGCAGGTGTGGATGAGTGGTGGGGGCGCCGGGATTTCCTTTGCATGAAGGCGCAGGCGGCGGTAGGTTGCGGCCCTCGTGGTGCGCGGGTGCGTGCCAGTCCCAGGGGTACTTGAGTACAAGGAGGCGGTATGACGACCCGGGTGTCCGCACGCGTTGGTGTGTGCGCTGGTGTGCTGCTGGCGTGCGCTGGTCACGCGCAGGTGATCGACCCTGTGGGCGGGGACCATGGCCCTGGGCAGCCGGGGATTGGAGATGCGCCGGCGCCACTGCCGCAGCACCCGCCGCTGCACCTGATCCCGCCGATCCCCATGCCCGAGCCCGCGGAAGCGCCCGGCGCGTTCCATCCCGGGTCGACGGTTTACGACGCGCGCACGGGGCAGCAGATGGTGCTGCCGGTGATGCCGCCATCGGGGCTGTCGGGCGGGATGGGGGGCGGGATGCTGCCCGCGACGGCCGCGACGCCGATCGACGCCGAGCCGCTGAGCGGCTTCGGCAGCATGACCGTCGCGGGGAGCCTGGACAGCTACCCGCGCTCGCCCAACTGCAAGATCGCGATGCGGTTCACAGACACGGGCGGCAACCAGTGGTGGTTCGCGGGCTCGGGCTCGATGCAGGACCCGGGCGTGGTGATCACGGCGTCGCACTGCGTGTACATGCGGACGTTCACCGACAGCGGCGGCACGACGCGCACGGTGAACAACTGGGCGGACATCATCTACGTGTACCCGGGCTGGGACGGCGTGAGCGTGAACGGGCCCTATGCCGCGCCGACGGGGACGGAGGTGATCAACAACTTCGGCTGGATGAGCGGGACGTTCTACCAGGCGAGCAACACCTGGATCAACAGCGGGAGCTTCGAGAACGACGTGGCGCTGATCCGCTGCACGGACCGCTCGGCGGGGGCGCTGACGGGTTCGTTCGGGTGGGCGTGGGGCTTTGACTGCGGAACGATCCAGGGGCGGACGTACAACAACTTCAGCTACCCGGCCCAGACATGCGGCGGTGGGCTGCACACGGGCACGACGATGTACTTCCTGTCGGGCACGTGGGATTCATGCCCGGGCAACCAGCTGCGGTTCAACACCTCGGCGGGCTGCACCACGGCGGTGTGGGGCGGGATGAGCGGGAGCGGGGCGTATTACATGGACGGCTCCAGCCGCCTGGTGCATGCGATCTGCTCTAACAGCAACCGCAGCACGCAGGGCCAGTACGCCAAGCTGTGGGAGCAGTTCGTCACCGACATGGGCGGCTTCATCACCGGGACGCGCGGGGCGGGGTTCGACCCCGAGACGCTGCGCTTCCGCACGGCGGCCACGACGGCGCAGGCGGGGACGAGCTTCCCGGGCGGCACCAACGTGCTGCTCACGAACGCGAGCAACGCCGACCCGGGCAGCCAGACGTACACGCTGCGGGTGTATCTCTCGAGCAACAACAACATCAGCGCCAGTGACACGCTGCTAGGGACGTGGAACTACACATGGGACTTCGGCCCCATGTCGAGCGTGACGTTCAACGTGCCGGGGCCGTTCATCCCGGCGAGTGTGGCGCCGGGTACGTACTTCATCGGGGTGGAGCTGGATGCGCCGGGCGATGTGGACACCAGCAACAACGACACGGACACGTGGGATGCCCAGCAGGTGACGATCACGGCCGCGGCGCCGAGCAACGACACCTGCGGCAGCCCCCTGACCCTGGCGGTGAACTCGCCAGTGTTCGGCAGCAACACGACCGCCAACAACGAGGGCGGCACCTCTTGCGGCTTCCAGACTGGCAAGGACGTGTGGTTCAGCTTCACGCCCACGTGCTCGGACGTGTACGAGTTCACCACGTGCGGTTCGAGCTTTGATCCGGTGCTGTCGCTGCACAGCGCCTGCCCGGGCACCACGGCCAACCAGCTGGCGTGCAACGACGACGACTTCAACGCCCACTGCGCGTCGGGCAACATCCGCGACTCGTGGTTCAGCGCGGCGCTGACGGCGGGCACGACCTACTACGTGCGGCTCTCGGGCTACAACGGGGCCTCGGGCACCTGGGGCATGGAGGTGCGGCGGAGCGTGCCCAACGACAACTGCGCGAGCGCGACGCCGGTGGCTGACGGGGTGTACACGTACAACTCGTGCGGGGCGACCACCGATGGCCCCAGCGAGCCGGAGAACTGCAACTTCTTCAGCGACCCCAACATCAGCAGCGACCTGTGGTACCGCTACACCGCGACGGTGGACGGCGTGGCCACGGCGGCGCTGTGCGGCTCGAGCTACGACACGGACCTGGCGGTGTACGGGGCGTCGTGCCCGGTTGCGGGCGGGTCGGTGCTGACGTGCAACGACGACGACGGCAGCGTGAACTGCACCACATCGAGCGGGCTGCACTCGTGGACGCAGTGGAACGTCACGGCCGGGCAGGAGTACCTCATCCGCGTCGGCGGGTACGCCGGCAGCACGGGCGCGGGCGTGCTGACGCTGTCCAGCGTGGCCGTGGGCGGCTGCGGCACGGCCGACTACAACTGCGACGGGGACATCGGCACGGACGCGGACATCGAGGCGTTCTTCGCGTGCCTGGGCGGGACGTGCCCGCCGCCGCCGTGCACGAGCAGTGCCGACTTCAACGGCGATGGTGATATCGGCACGGACCAGGACATCGAGGCGTTCTTCCGCGTGCTGGGCGGGGGGACGTGCTGAGAACCGAAGAGTGAGAACTGAAACTGGAAATGACGAGGCCCGGCGCGGGTGCGCCGGGCCTCTTTTCGTTCGAGCGATTCGTGCGGTTGGGGGCACAGCCGCGGGGCGCGGCTGTATCCCTCCCTGACGGTCGGGGTTCCTAATGGTCGGGGTTCCTATTGGTGATCAGCAGGGACCGCCACCGAGGACGCGGAAGAAAGACTCGATGTCGCCGTCGGTGCCGATGTCACCGTCGGCGTTGAAGTCGGAGGTGCCGCAGGTGGGGCAGCAGGCGCCACCCAGGCAGGCGAAGAAGGCCTCGATGTCGGCGTCGGTGCCGATGTCGCCGTCGTTGTTGAAGTCGGCGGAGTGAACACTCAGCGTGGCAGCGCTGCTCGTGGCTGAGCCGCAGGCGCCGGTGATGACGCAGTCGTACTGGCCCTGGTGCTCCGGGGCTGCAAATGGGATCACGAGGGTTGCCGACGCGCCCGACGGATTCAGCGTTGTGTCGATCGCGGACCCGTTGAAGCGCCACTGGTACGACGAGGCCCCGGTTGCCGTGACGGAGAATGAGGCGCCGGAGCCGGTGCAGACCGTGAGGTCAGCGGGCGGTTCGTTAATCGTGGGGGCCGCGCCTCCGAAGGACCACTGCACGATCCTGGACCCGAAGCTGCCGACGATTACCAGGTCGCCGGACGCGGTCACCGCCATGTGCTCGATGTCAGAAGCCAGACCGGTCCCGATGTTGGACCATGTGTCGGTGGCCGGGTCGAGGCGGGCGATGTGCGCTGCGGCCTGGCCCCCGGCGAGCGTGAAGTTGCCGCCGACAGCGAGCGTCCCGTCGGGCAGGCGGCAGAGGTCCTTGATGTACGGGCTGGCCGATGCGTTGACTCCTGCGCCCACAGGGGACCAGAGGTTCGTCGAAGGCGAATAGCGGGCGATGCGGTTCACGGGCATGCCGCCGGCGGTCGCGAAGTAACCGGCGGCGATGATGTCGCCATTCGCAAGGACCTCGATATCCATGACGGCGTTATCGACACCGCTGCCCAGGCCCGACCATGAGTTGGTGGTGGGGTGATAGCGGGCGATCCGTGGCGAGCCCAGCACGCCGGTCGTCGTGAGGAAGGCGCCGCCGACGATGATGGTCCCGTCGGGCGCGAGGGCGAGGGCTTGGACTTCATCGAATGAGCTGTTCATGCCCGTGTTGAGGCTGGCCCAGGTCCCGTTGGCCGCGTTCCAGCGTGAGACATGCTGCCGGAGAACGCCGGCCACCCGCTGGAAGTTGCCGCCGATGTAGAAGTCGCCGTTGGGCATAGGGAGGATGGCCAGGACGGTGCCGCCGTTGGTGCCGTAGCCGAGGTCGGACCAGGTATCAGCGGCGGCGTTGTATCGGCCCACACGGTTGACCGTGACGCCGCCGAGCTGTGAGAAGGTGCCAGCCGCGATGATGTCGCCGGTGGCAAGGGGCTGAGCGGCCCAGACTGCGCCATTGCTCGCCGCGGTCGGGCCGACGTTGGACCATGTGGCTGAGGACGGGTTATAGCGGGCGAGGCGGTGGATGGGTGTGGTTCCGATCGTGCCGGAGCTGCCGCCAGCGAGCACGTCGCCGTTGGGGAGGACGCCGGTGGTACGGACGGTGGTGCTGAAGGGCGCGGAGACGCCTGGAACCCAGCCGGGGCTGCACTGCGCTTGAGCGCTCGCGGCGGTCAGGGTGATGAGCAGGGCTGGCGTGAGGCGAACGACGAGATCGCTGGACGGGCGCATGGGGCGGCTCCGGAAAGGCGGCCACCGTAGCAATATCGGCGCATACCGCAAGCAGGAGATCGTCGCAAAGTTTGTGTCAGAGTCCGGCGATCAGCACCGTTCTGCGGGCGGCTGGTGTGAAGGTGGGAGGAGTGGGGTGGGTCGCGCTGAGGCGGGCGTGCGCAGGCGGCGCCAGCGCTGAAACATAAGGACGCACCAGAAGACCTCGGCACCGAAGATGGGGCCTGCTACGGCCATGACCGGCTTCCAGGGGAGCTCGCGGAGGAAGATGAGGGCCAGGACGGCGGCGATGGTGGCGAGGATGACGAAGGCCGCGAGGAGGGGCCTTGGGCGTGAGACCTCGTTGTTGTCGGCCTGCTGCTTGAGGTTGACGGCGTAGTTCTTGTACTGCTTGAGGAGGCGGCGGGCCCAGAGGAACTCGGTCGCGAGCACGGCCAGGCCGATGGGGATCACCACCAGGCCGGGGCCGGGCCCGATGAGCATGACGATGCCGGCGAGGATCACCGTCACGCCGACTACAAGGATGATGAAGCGCTTGATGTGCCGCAGGCCGACGTTGACGAAGCGGGTGGCCTGCTCGGTGGTGAGGCGGTTGAGCTTGAGGGCCGAGGCGATGGCGAGCAGGCCGATGGTGACCAGCACGCCGATGCCGAACCAGGCCAGGATTTCAAGATGCTCGTTGGTCAAGGGGGGCTAAGTGACGAGTGTCAAAGTGACGGAGTGACAAAGTGAGGATCGGTATCAGAACGGCACGGGATTACTGCGGGATCTTGGGTTGGGGTTCGTCGACCACCTCGGGGGCGGGTGGCGTAGGCGGCGGGCCTTCGGGATGGGCCTTGGCGGCCCGGAGCGACAGGACCACGCCCGCGGTGAGGCTGAGCACGATGAAGCCGAGCGAGACGGGGATGGGCACGTGGACGTTGGTCCAGTGGTAGCCGGTGAGGTCGCCGATGATGTTGTTGGCCCACGCGGGCGGGTGCTGCTCGATGATCATCTTGACGCCGACGAAGGCGAGGATGGCCGCGAGGGAGTAGTTGAGGTACTCGAACTTGCGGATGAGGGCGGAGAGGGCGAAGTAGAGCGAGCGCAGGCCCAGGATGGCGAACACGTTGCTCGTGAAGACCAGGAAGGGGTCACGGGTGATGCCGAAGATCGCGGGGATTGAGTCCACCGCGAACACGACGTCCGTGGCCTCGACCACCAGCAGCACCAGGAACAGCGGCGTCGCCATTTTGCGGCCCGCCTCCACCACGAAGAACTTCTGCTCGTGGTAGCCCTTAGTGATGGGCATGAGCTTGCGGCCCCAGCGGAGGACCAGGTTTTTCTCGATGTCGGGCTCTTCATCGCTGCCCAGCAGCTTGATGGCCGTGAAGATGAGGAAGGCGCCGAAGAGGTACATGATCCACTCGAAGCGGGAGATGAGGGCGGCGCCCGCGAGGATCATGATGGCGCGGAGGATGAGGGCGCCCAGGATGCCCCAGAAGAGCACGCGGTGCTGATACTGCAGCGGCACGCGGAAGTGGGCGAAGATGACCGCGATCACGAAGATGTTGTCCAGCGAAAGCGAGTACTCGATCAGCCAGCCCACCAGGAACTCGCCCGCGGCCTTCATGCCGATCTTGTGGCCCGACGCCACCACATCGGTCAGGCCGGCTTCCGGTTTGTGCGTCGCCAGGAACTGGTCGGCGATGCCCAGCCAGTTGTGCTTGTAGATGAAGTACACGGCGAGGTTGAAGATGAGGGCGAGGGCGATGCAGACGCACGTCCAGACCATCGCCTCCTTCACGCGGATGACGTGGGCCTCGCGGTTGAGGACGAACAGGTCAATGGCGAGCATCGCCAGGATGAAGACGACGAAACCCGACCAGAGCCAGAAAATCGGTGAGAGTTCGAACACGCGGGGGACCTCCGGGCGCAATCAGACCACAGGTCGTGTGGTCTTGCCTGGCGCTGCCTGGAGGGGCCGGGGGCCTGGACCCAGACCCCGTGCTGACGGCCGTCTCCGCCCACCGGGTGACCGGCGGGGGGCTACTCCCCGACACGTGGGCGGAGTGTAGGGCGGGGGGAAGTGACGGACTGACCGAGTGGCGGAGTGACAAGCACGGAGAGGCACAGAGGAGGGTTGGAGCTGAAGAAGCAGTAGCGGCGGGGACTTACGTCTCGTCCACCCAAGCGTACCAGTCGTGGCCCAGGTCGGCGTTGCGCGGGACCGGGTAGCGGGCGCCGAATGGGAACGTGCGCTTGGGGTCGGGTGCACCCTGAGGGATATGGATGAGCTGCGGGTGGCCATCGGAGTAGAGGGTGTCGGGCCAGCCCAGGTGGAGCACGGTGGCGCCGCCCTCCAGGCGCTCGATCTCGACCACCTCGTACCCCGCAATCCGCGCCGGCGCGGCCGCGGGATCGGCGATGTACCGCTCCAGCGCTGGTCGGGCGATCCACCACCGCACGTTCCACACGAGGTTCTGGCGGTGAGCGGTGATGATGCACGCAATGAGGGCGGGCGTTACCAGCCATCGTTTGGACCAGCGTGGGCGCGGGATGTGCCGGGCGCGGAGCAGCCAGCGCCCGCCGAGGTGCGGCACAAAGCCGAGCATCCAGGCGAGCGCCGGGAAGAAGATGACCAATAGATCGAGCGGGAGCAGTTCCTCGTCCTTGAGGCGGCTGGGGCTGTCGAGCATCAGGGTGTAGGGGAGTGCGACGAGCCCGTGCAGGACGAGCAGCCAGCGTGCAGGGCGGAGGGCGACGCAGGCCATGAGAGATTGCGCGGGGTGGTAGAGGGTGGAAGGGTCGGCGGGGTCGAAGGGAGTGCCGCACTCGGGGCAGGGCCCGGCGGACAGGGCCGCGAGCGAGTAGCCGCAGGATTTGCAGCGGGGCTGCATGTGCTTTGACTGTAACGGGTTGGGGTTTGTGTGCAACTCTTGCGCCCTGTTGAGTTATGAATGCGGTGGGCCCGCGTCAGCCGACGCAACGGCAAAGCCCATCTGCGATTGCGAAACCAAGATGAACGTCGCGGTGTCTGTGTTCGTAGGTTGCGGATTGTTGCTGAACGGATTGGTGGGAGCGGGCGCTTCACGTAGGCTGGTCGGCCAGTAGCACGCGGCGCCCGCGAGGCGCTCACAAGGGGTTTGCTCATGCTGAATCGGGCGATGCGGGCGGATGGGGCGTCGGGGGTGTCCGTGCGCGCGGCGTGGATCTACGCGTTGGCCGGCACGCTGGGGGTGCTCGCGCCCGCGGCATTGGCGCAGCAGGACGACGAGATGCCCGAGCTCACGCCCGAGATGCGGCAGCAGCTCGAAGCTTTGATGAAGCAGGCCCAGGAGGCCGAGGGTGAGCAGCCCGAGGATGAAGGCCAGAAGCAGGATCAGGGCGAGAAGCCGAAGGTCACGGCCCCCGGCGAGAAGAGCCAGGAGCTCTCGGGCGAGGAGTCGATCGCGCGGTTCCAGAGCCTGCTGCAGCGGCGGCCTTTCCACGGGCCGGCGTTCAACGGGCTGGTGGAGGATGCCCTCAAGCGGAACAAGCTGCCGGACCTGATCAAGGAGTACCAGGCGAAGGTGGCCGCGCTGCCGGATCAGGTGGCGCTGAAGATCGTGCTGTCGCGACTGCAGCTGCGGGCCGGCGACGCTGCGGGCGCCGGCGAGACGCTCAAGGGCATCGAGCGGCTGCCGGCGGACCTGGCCAAGCAGAACAGCGAGCTGCTGGTGCTCAAGGCCGAGGTGTACCAGCGCACGGGCGACAACGAGGGCGCCGAGCGCGTGCTGAAAGAGGCGCAGGGCCTCGCCAGCAGCGTGTCCGAGCAGATCCGGCTGGGCGAGGCGCTGGCGGACCTGTACCTCCGCGCGGGCAAGAAGGACGACGCCGCCGCGGCCCTGGAGACGCTGGCCGCGAAGTTCCCCGAGAACTATCTGCACCAGAAGGCGGTGGCCACGGCCCTCACCCAGCGCGGCCTGCACGAGAGCGCGGTGAAGCGTTACCGCGAGATGCTCAAGCTGGTGGGCAACGAGATCGACCGCAAGTGCGAGGTGCTGCGCGAGCTGGGCAACGCGCAGGAGAAGCTGGGCAAACGTGACGAGGCGATTGCGAGCTACGTCGAGGCGATCGGTTTGCTTGCGAGCGACCACTGGCTCCAGAAGGAGCTGCACGAGCGGGTGGTGACGCTCTACCGGGCGTCCAACAAGCTGGACGAGCTTGCGAAGTACTGCGAGGCGCAGATCAAGCGCGCCCCCGAGCAGACGGGCATGCGCGTGCTGCTCGCCGATGTGCAAGGGGCGATGGGCAAGGTCGAGGACGGCAAGCAGACCCTCGCGACGGCGGTCGAGCTCTTCCCCAAGGACCTGGCGCTGAGCACCAAGCGCGTGGAGTTCCTGGAGCGTGCGGGCGACATCGGGGGGGCGAGCGCGGAGTACCAGCGGACCATCGGCCAGCACCCGCAGGACACCGAGCTGATGATCAGCTACGGGCAGTTCCTCGCGAACAACCACCAGGTCGACGGTGCCCGTGGGCAGTGGCGGCAGGTGCTGTGTTCCAAGGTCGATGACCCCACCCTGGCCCTGCGGCTGGGGGCGCTGTTCGAGGCGTACGAGCTGTACGACGACGCGGGTGAGGCGTACGAGCGGGCGATCGCCGTGCAGCCCAAGCAGGCCGACCCCTACATCGCGCTGAGCCGCATGTGGCTCCTCAAGGGTGATCAGGAGAAGAGCGCGGCGGCGCTGGACCGCCTGGGAGCGGCCAGCCCCAACGACGCGACTGTGCAGGCGGCGCTCGCGGGGGCGCTGCGGAGCCTGGGCAAGCTCGACGCGGCCCTCGCCGCGATCAGCAAGGCGTGCGAGATCGCGCCCGACCAGGCCAAGTACGCGGCGGTGAAGGCCGAGCTGCTCATCAGCAGCGGGCAACTGGAGCAGGCCTTGGCCGTGCGGCGATCACTGGTGGACAAGGCGCAGGGCGCGGTGCAGCAGGCGGAGGCGGTGTCGACGCTGGTCTCGATGTACGCCTCGGCGCAGAAGCTCGACGACCTGGTCAAGGCGGAGAAGGAGCGGACGAGTGCGAAGCCTGACGACGTGATGGCGTGGCTGATCCTGGCCAAGGCCGCGGACACGCAGCGGGACTTCACCACCATGCGGGCCGCGCTGGACGCGGTGCTGAAGGTGCAGCCCGGGCACGAGCAGGCCCTGACGCAGCTCGCGAAGCTGCAGGACGCGACGGGCGACATCGACGCGGCGATCGGGACGTACACGCAGCTGATCCAGATGCACCCGCAGCGGGCCCGCCAGTTCTACGAGGCGATTGTGGACGTGAAGGTGCGCTCGGGCGACAAGGCCGGCGCGGTGACGACGCTGGAGTCGATGGCCTCGGCGGACCCCACCAACGTGGCCACGCAGTGCGCGGTGGCGGAGCAGATGGTTCGGATGGAGGAGGCGGACCGTGCGCTGCCGTACTTCGAGAAGGCCCTTCGGGCCCAGCCCGACCGTCACGAGGCCCGCCTGGACTACGGCAAGGCGCTCGCGGGCGCGGGGCGGTACGAGGAGGCGGCCGCGGCGTTCAAGGCGGTGGCCCTGCAGCGCACCGACATGGACCGCGCGCAGGAGGCGCTGGCCAAGCTGCACGAGACGTGCACGCAGCTGGGCACGCTCGAGGAGCTCATCGACGAGCTGCACCAGCAGGTGCAGACCGACCCGCAGAACACGCTGGTGGCGCGGGCCCTCACGCAGCTGCTGGTGAGCGAGTTCGAGTACGGGCGGGCGATGGAGCTGCTGGACATGGTCCTGCGGCACAACGCCCGCGACGTGGACCTGTCGCTGGCGCGGGCCGAGTTGCTGCGGCGGCTGGCGAAGTTTGACGAGGCGATCGAGGGGTACCAGAAGGTGCTGCGGTTCCCGCAGATCGACCGCGACTACGTGCTCGGCGAACTGGGCAAGACGCAGTTTGAGAGCGGGCAGGTGGAGCAGGCCCGCCGCTTGTGGAAGCAGATCCAGCACAAGATGTACGCGGGCACGCTGCTCAAGAACAACGGCCTGCTTGAGGACGCCGTGAACGTGCTCGAGGAGGGCATCCGGCAGAAACCGGACGATTACGCCCTGCACCGCAACCTCGTGGCGGCGCTGGAGGCGGCGGGCAAGACGCCCGAGGCGCTGGCCGCGGCACGCCGGCTGCTGGACCTCGAGCCTGGCAACGTGTGGAACATCGAGAAGCTGGCGACGGCGTTCTTGCGCAGCGGCGACCGCGCGGGCGCGGCCAGCGTCGCCGCCCGCCTGTTCAGCGCGGGGGTGGGCGAGGACAAGACGCAGCAGAACGCCGGCGGCTACGGCAGCTACTCGTCGGCCATGCAGAGCGCGGCCTACTCGCAGTACTACAGCTCGTACTACGGCTACGGCTACGGGCAGCAGGCCAAGAGCAACCTCGACCGGGGCGTGGCGTTCTTCATGGAGAACGGCCTGATCGCTGAGCTCGAGGAGGTGCTGACGAAGGCGATCGCGGCGCAGCCCGACAACGCGGTGCTGAAGGACAAGGCCGCGGACCTGCTGGGCTCGCAGCTGAACAAGCCGGAGCTGGCGCTGCAGATGCTGCGGGAGCTGGAGACGGCGAAGTACCCTGTCGAGCACCAGGCGTGGCTGGGCAAGAGCAGCCAGCGCGACCACCTGAGGGTCGAGCAGTACAACCTGATCGCGCGGAAGCCGGCCCTGCGCGATGCGGAGCTCTCGCGCCTGAACGCGAAGAAGCAGGAGGAGCTGACCCGCGATGAGCTGCTGGAGCTGGCGGTCATCAGGCAGGCCGAGGGCAACACCGATCAGGCGGCCCAGCTGCTGACGCGGGTGGTGCAGGCGGACGGGAACGACACGCTGGCCCTGGGCGTGCTCACCGACCTGCTGGTGAGCGGCGAGAAGTACAAGGAGGCGGAGCCGCACGGGCGGAAGCTGGTGGAGCTGCTGGGGGCGCAGCGTGACGGGATGCGCGCGGGCACCATCGAGCGCGTGCGCCGCGAGTTCGTGCGCACGCTGCCGCTGGAGCTCCAGCTGCGCGTCACCGAGGACCTGCTGGCCGACATCGCCGACAAGTGGACGCTGGGCGCGGGCTGGAGCTGGTACGGCACGGGCGTGCAGACGCCCGGCTACCTGCGGGCCAAGCTCACCCTCGGCACCATCCTCGCCGAGACCGAGCGGATGGAGGAGGCCAGGGGCATCTGGAAGGAGCTCACGCCCAAGCGCGGCCCGGATGTTGACCGCTGGACCATGCTCGGCGACACCGCCCAGCTGCACAAGCAGGAGGACCTCGCGTACGAGTTCTACCAGGAGGGGCTCAAGGCGGCGGGCAAGGTGGCGGGCGACCCGCTGCTCCAACAGGTCTACCTGAGCAGCACGGCCCAGCGTTCGTGGTACGGCGAAGAGGGAGCCGTTGACAAGGCGTTCAGCAGCATCGTCGAGGCGTTCAGCAAGCGCGACGCCCTGGTGCAGCTGTACGACTTCCTGCGTGACACCGATCAGGAGGCACGCGCCCGGCGCGTGGCCGACGAGTACAAGCTCTACGACAAGCTGAAGGAGCTGTACACCAAGCGCTTCGAGGACGCGGCCGCGGCGTTCAAGGCCAGCAGCGAGAGCCCGCTGAAGTCGAGCGTCGCCTACTTCGCCGCGGCCTGCAAGCTGGCGGAAGTGCTGGACCGCTCGGGCGACTGGGACGCGGCCCAGAAGGTGTACGAGCGCTACTGCACCGACTTCCCCGACGAGCTCGGCCTGCTGCAGACACTCGGCGAGGTCGCGCAGGCCCGCCAGAAGATGGACGAGGCGATCGCGTGGGAGAAGAAGGTGCTGGAGTGCAAGACTCGCCTGGCCAAGCAGGCGCGGGAGTGGGGCATGCGGGACCTGGCGATCACGCCCAGCCGCCCGCAGCCGCTGTCCTCGGCACGCAACGACTACTGGAACTGGAGCTACCGCTGGAGCAACTCGCGGTACGGGTACGGCTACGGCTCGGGCGGGCAGCTGGACCGCTCCACCAGCTGGATGCGGCTGGCGCAGCTCTACCTGGCGGAGAAGAACGAGATCGCCGCGGGGGACGCGATGCAGCGGGCGGTGGGGGAGGCGACCGGGCGCAGGCACGAGCTGGTGCGGCAGGTGACGGAGCTGATCCAGCAGCGGCAGCTGACGGGCAAGATGCTGCCCGTGCTGCGGACGCTGGCGGTCTACGCCCCCGCCGACGAGCGCGTGCAGCTGGCGTTCGCCGACTCGCTGGAAGCCGCGGGCAAGAAGGACCTCGCGGTGGAGGTGTGCAACCGCATGCTCCGGCGCGGGCTTTCCGACCTTGGCACCCTGGCCGAGGTCAAGCGCCGCATCAACGCCATGAGCCCCCAGAGCGCCGCCCCCGAGGTCACGCTCGCGAGCCTGGAGGCCGAGAGCGCCGCCCAGCCCGAGAATCTCAAGACCAAGCTGCGCCTCGCCAAGGCGTACTACTACTCGCTCGAGGTCGAGAAGAGCGCCGCCATCCTCGAGCAGCTCGCGAAGGACGCCCCGCACCTGGAGGGGCTGCACGAGCTGCTCGTCGAGGTCTACACGCTCAAGGGCGACAGCGAGAAGCTCGTCGCCGCCCTCAAGCTGCAGATCGAGAAAGAGAGCGATGACCGCAAGAAGCGCGTGCTGCGCTGGCGCCTGGTGGACGAGCTGCTCACCGCCGGCAAGGACGAGGAGGCGCTCACGATCGTGAAGGAGCAGGGCGACCCCCGCGACCCCGCGTCGTACGTGCGGATCGGCACGCTGCTGCAGTACTTCGGCAAGTACGACGAGGCCGTGGCGATGCTGCAGAAGGCCAAGAGCAGCCAGCGGCGCAACCCCTACGGCGGCGACGAGACCAACTTCGCGGTCGCGCAGGCGATGGCCCTGCAGGGCGACTTCCCCGGCGCGGCCAAGAAGATCATGGACGCCGTGGCGGAGCAGAGCAAGCAGCAGGTGCAGTACGGCGGCGTGTACGGCATGTACAACGACCAGGCCGGCAGCCCCTTCCAGGCGCTCGAGACAGTCTTCGCGCTCTATCCCAAGCTCGCGGAGGAGGTCGAGAAGCTGGTCGAGGAGCGGCGGGCCGCGGCCCCGACCGACGCCAACACCGTGAAGCTCGTGATGGGCCTGCACCGCAGCCTGGGCCGGCCCGACAAGGCCGACGCAATGGCGGAGAAGCAGGTCGACGAAGGCAACGCCGACCAGGGCATGGTGGCCAAGCAGATCGACGCGGCCCTCGCCAGGAAGGACTACGACAAGGCCGTCGCGCTCGCCGAGAAGTTCATCAACAACCAGCCCAAGCAGGTCACAATGCCCGGCATGCCCGCGCAGTACGCGGCGTACGCGGCCCTGCAGAGCCCGCGTGCGTTCATGCTCTGCAAGCTGGGCGACGTGTACTGGGACAAGGGTGACAAGGACAAGGCGTTCGAGACCTACGCCAAGCTGATCGACCCCAAGATCGAGGAGACCAAGACCGCGTACGCGACCATCTGCCTGGTGCGCGGGCGCACGGACGAGGCCAAGAAGCTCGTCGAGGATGCCCTCGCGGTGCAGAAGGTGAAGCTGCCGGCGCTGCTGCAGTTCCGCGCCGCGATTGCCGCCCTCGAGGGCAAGCCCGAGGCGGCCTTCGACGCCATCGCCGAGGCCGCGAAGCACCAGACCGGCGAGCAGGACCCCTACAGCTACCGCGGCGGCGGCGACGGTACGCAGATGCTGGCGATGATGGCCCGCAAGACCGGCCAGCTCGACAAGTACGCCGCGTTCATGCGCGAGAAGATCCAGAAGAACCCCAACGACTGGAGCAACTACCAGTCGCTGATCACGGCCTACTCAGAAGCTGGCCGCCACGAAGACGTGATGAGCGTGCTCGCCGAGGCGGAGAAGATCCCCGCGCTGCTGGCGCAGGCATTGGCCACCAAGGTGAGCCTGGTGAAGGCGACCGCGCCGCTGGATGAGCTGATCGCGTCGTACGAGAAGCTGCTGGAGTTGCAGGAGAAGGACGTCTCCGCCGACGGCTCGATGGAGCACGACTACCAGGGCTACCGCGCCCTGCTGGCGGACCTGCTGTGGGAGAAGGGCGAGCGCGAAAAGGCCGTGGCGAAGTGGCTGGAGCGGGCCAACCTCCAGAAGCCGGGCACGCACGTCACGCTGGCCCGCCAGTACGAAGAGAAAGAGGCCTGGGACGAGGCCGAGAAGGCCTTCACCCGCGCCGTCGAGCTCGACCCCGACAACATCCTGGCCCGCACTGGGCTGGCGGAACTCGCGTACGCCCGCGCAGACCGCATGGCGATGCTCCCGCACATGCTGGAGGTGTTCAACAAGACCGGCGTGCAGGACCCGCGCGACTCCCGCCGCAATTCTTACTCCTACAGCGGCTACAACCCTTACGGCGCCGACGAGGAGGAGGAGCCCGCCGAGACCACGGCGCCGATGACCGAGTGGGCCGCGATGCTCGCCGCCGACCCGGCGGTCATGGACTACCTCGAGAAGGAAGCCGGAGACAAGGCCGGCGAGTACCGCGTGATGCTCGGCGCCCTCACCGGCGACTGGAACATGCTGGAGCAGGCCCTCAAGCCCAAGATCGACGCGGGCACCCACGACCCGCAGACCTGGCAGCTGTGGGCCAAGGTGCAGCAGCGCAAGGGCGACTGGAAGGAAGCGGCGCGGGCCCTCAGCTACCTCAAGCGCTCGAACCAGACCACCATCGCGCAGTACCGCGACCGCCTCAAGCTGGTGCTCGCGGGCAAGCAGTTCAAGGAGGCCGCGGCGGGTACGCGTCAGGCCCAGCCCGGCGCGGGCATGACGCCCACGGGCCCCGGTGCGAACCCGTACTACAGCGGCTACTCGTCGCGCTACAGCAGCTACTGGGGCGGCAGCGGCGACGACCTGCTGCCGTCGATCTACCTCAAGCTGGGCGATCGCGTGAAGGCCGAGCGGCTGTACCTCGTCGGCGGCGACGGCGAGGGTGTGGAGGGCAAGCTGCCGCGCCTCTCGATGCTGATGTGGGATGATGGGAAACAAGACCGCGCCCTTGAGCTGATGCGGCAGGCGATCGTCGCCAGCGATAACAGCTACGGGCGGAACATGATCACGCAGTACGCCGCGATGGTAGCGGAGTCGGGCAAGGTGCAGGACGCCATCGACCTGCTCGTCCGCAGCTACCGCTGGGACTCCAGCGCCGATCAGAGTTCGATGTACGAGCAGATGTACGCCCAGCGCGGCGGCAACGAGCAGCTGGAGCGCGGCCAGGGCAGCATGCTCGGTGACTCCATCTTCGAGCTGCTGACCCGGCACGGCCTGTACGAGGCCACGCTCAAGAAGCTCGCCGAGGACTCCGCCAAGGACCCGACCGACGCCCGCCTCTCGCAGCTGGTCATCAGCCTGCAGAAGCGCGGCGCGAAGTGGGCCGACCTCAAGCAGGCCCTCGCGGGCTGGCAGGCGGCCAAGCCCGGTGATCTCGCGATCAAGATGGAGCACTTCCACGCGTGCTGCCAGCTCGGCAAGCACGACGAGGCGCTCGCCCTGCTGGAGGAGATCAAGAAGGACGCCCCAGCCCGCAAGGAGCGCTGGGCCCTGCACGAGGCCTTCGTGCACTTCCTGAAGGACGACGCCGAGAAGGCCATCGCCGTGCTCGAGCCCGTGCTCGCGGCCGACGTGGCCGAGACCCAGGAGCCCGAGCAGGCGGCCATGCTGCTGGCGTGCCTGGGCAAGCTCGAGGGCGTCGTCTCGCGCATGGAGAAGATGCACGCCTCGGGTGAGATCCCGCCGCAGTCGCTCTCGTCGCTGCTGAAGGTGTACCTCGCGGCGGGCAAGAAGGACGAGGCACTCGCCCTCGCGCTCGACCGCTTCTGGAAGACCGAGCAGGTGCTGAGCATCGACAGCCCCTGGTACCGCGCTGTGTGCCGCCTCGGGGCCGAGGGCGCGAAGGCCAGGAGCGACCGCCCCGCCGACACCGCGCTCATGGTGCTCGCGACGCAAGGCCCCAAGGCGGGTGTGCAGGCGTTCACCGCGCTTACCTCGGGCGAGACGCCCTCGGTCGAAGCCCTCCGCGGCCTCATCCTTGCGGCGGGGCTCGCCGGCGACGACGCGCTCGCGCAGAAGACCACCAGCACGCTGGTCGCGTGGCTCGAGCCCCGCCGCCACACCGCGTGGTACAAGCACGACGAGCCCTCGCTCCAGCAGATGGCCCGGAAGATGCTCGACCAGGCCAGCCGCATGGGCACCTCGCAGATCGCCATGGCGGGGGCCGCGGGCGGCCAGATGTGGCAGGGCATGGAGCACTCGCAGGGTCCGCAGGGCGTGCAGACCTACGGCACGCTGTGGCAGGTCTACGGCGGGCACGCGTGCGAGCTGCTCGCCCGCATGGGCAAGGCCGACGAACTGCGCACCGCGATGAAGGCGATGCAGCGTCGCATGGAGGGCGGCGGCTACAGCGACGAGTACTCCTACTCGTACTCCTACTCGTACTCCTCGCGCTACGCCGGTTTCGGCGGCATCCCGTACATGCGGTCGTCCTACTCGTACCGCGACCCTTACGACCAGCAGGGCGGCGACTGGCAGTCCAGTGTCCGGTCCCTGCTGTGGCAGTGCGGGCACGCCGAGCTCACCCACCAGGCCTACGCCACGCTCGCCGCCCGCACCCCGCAGGAGGAGTGGGGGACCGCCGGCGCCGCCGCCGCGGCCATCGGCAAGGGCGAGGACGCGGCGGCCTGGCGCAGCAAGCTGGCCAACGCGCTGTTCGCCTCCCTGCTCTCCGCCGACACGCCCGACCTTGGCAGCTCAACCCGCGACCCCTGGCGCTGGTACTACGGCAGCAGCAACGCCGCGCAGGAGCTGTGGCGCATCCGCGCCGCCCTCCGCACCCCCGTGTGGGACGAGGAAGAGCCGCCCGCGATCCCCGTGCGCGGCGAGGTTGACCAGCTCTGGGAGCTGGCCCTGCTCGACCCCGCCGTCGCGGCGCGCTTCGAGGCGTTGGAGCAGAGCGTGGGCCAGGGCTGGGGCGGCACCCGCACGTTCCAGCAGCTGCTCGCCTATGCGATGGCCCGCAAGGACGCCGCGAAGGTGATCGCGCTTATCGAAAAGGCCTACGAGCCCGACAAGATCATCTCCTCCGAGCAGCTCACGTACTACGTGTGGGCGTGCTACAAGACCAAGGCTTTCGACAAGCTGGAGGCGGTGCTCGCGAAGGCCGAGAAGTCCTCGTCGACGATGAAGAACGACGTGGACCTCGCGCGCCTCGTCATGCTCCGCAAGTTGGGCAAGGCCGCGGAGGCCGACGCCCTCGAGCAGAAGCTGCTGGCCCAGTGCGTGAAGGAGCGGCCCAACACCCGCCGCCTCAAGCCCGAGCTGACGATGAACATCGACGGCGAGGACGGCCGCCAGGCCCGGCGGGCGTGGATGTCGTACGGCTCCTCGGCCATGATGTACCGCTACGGCGGGTACCAGTACAACTACAACTACGGCCGCTACTACGGCGGCGGCATGTACGACGCGCCCACCATCCCGGTGCTCGCCAACCTGATCGGCGTCCGCTTCGACGCCCGCGTCCGCGAGGAGGACCTCACCCTCGACGAGCTCCGCAGCGCGTACTACAGCCACGGGCTCTGGACCGACGCCGCCCGCCTTTTCGACAAGGAAATGGCCGAGGAGACCGACCCCAAAGCCAAAGAGCACCTGCTCGCGTCCAAGGCCTACGCCCTCCACCGCGCGGGCAAGAAGGCGGAGGCACACCAAACAGCTGCCGCACAGGAGCAGCTCCTGCTGGCTCAGATCAAGGAACGCCCGGCTGACGCGAGCCTGCGGTCGCAGCTGGCCGATCTGTACATGAGCAAGCAGTACGGCGAGGACTACGCGAAGGCGCTGGACGCGGTGATGACTGCGCGTCGTCTGGACCCCACCTGCGATCAGAACGGGGCGATTGCGGTACACTGCCTGTACAAGCTGAACCGGCACGCGGAGGCCCTGGAGGCCTGGCGTGCGGCCCAGCGGGTGGCGGGCGAAGAGGCGTACGACGCTCCGACCATCTACTACGCGGCCCTGGCCGCGGGCAAGGCGGGGGACAAGGCGCTCGGCGAGAGGCTCGCGCGTCAGGCGCTGTACACGAACCCGGGTGACAAGCTGGCCGCGGAAGCACAGGGGCTGATCAAATGAGCGATGCAGCTGGAACCATCGGCGTCCTCCTGGCGGGTCTGCGGCGGCGGCAGCGCGGGCTCAATGCCCTCCGCTGGGGCGTTGACGGCCTGCTCGTCGGCGGCGGGCTGGCGTGCGTCGTCGCGCTCGCGATGTGGCTGGGCGGGATCACCGAGATCCCGCGCGTGGTCACGGTCGCCGCTCTTGTGATGGGTGCGGGCGTGCTGGTCGGCGCCGCGGCCGGCATGCTGCGGCCCATCAGCGACCTGGCGCTGGCCCGGGCGCTCGACGCCGCCGGCAAAAGCCAGGACCGCTTCGCCAGCGCATTGCAGCTCGTCAACGACCCGCACAAGGAGCGTGCGGCCCTGGTCCTTGAGGATGCCATCGCGCACGTGCGGGGCACCGCCCCCGCGGCGGCGCTGCCCGTGCGCGTGCCGCGCACGGCACGGTGGGCGCCGGTTCCGGCGCTGGTGCTGCTCGTCATGCTGCTGGTCCTGCCGCAGCCCAAGCTGCAGGCCGCCGATGCGGTGACGCCGGAGATCAGCCCCGACGAGTGGGCGCAGATCTCCGATGAGTTCAAGAAGGACCTCGAGAAGCTCGAGAAGCCCCTCACCCCCGAAGACGAGGAGCTCCAGCGCGAGCTGGAGAAGCTCGCCGAGAAGCTCAAGGAGAACCCGGACAAGAAGGACGCGCTCAAGGACATTGCCCGCCTCAGCGAAAAGGTCGAGAAAGAGCGCAAGGCGATCAGCGCCAAGGAGCTCGCCCTCAAGAAGGCCGCCAAGGCCATGACCCGCAGCGAGGCCCTCAAGCAGTTCGCGGCCAAGATGCAGGCCGGCGAGTACCAGGGCGCCAGCGAAGAGCTCAAGGCCACCGCCGGCAAGATGAGCGAGGACCAGATGGCCCTCGATGCCGAAGAGATGGAGGCGATGGCGCAGGACCTTCAGGAGTTGGCCGAGCAGCTCGACGCCGACAAGGAGCTCCAGAGCGAGTGCCAGAACGCGGCCAGCGCCGCGAGCAAGATGAACAAGAAGGAGCTCTCCGAGGCCCTCAAGCGCCTCAGCGAGCAGATGAAGAAGAACGCCGGTAAGTACCAGAAGAGCGACCGCCTGAGCAAGCAGAAGAGCATGCTCGACGAGCTCAAGCGGCGCATGAACCAGGGCAAGTGCCAGGGCTGCGAGGACGGCTGCGAGGAGTGCGAGGGCGGCTTCTGCGACAAGCCGGGCGACAAGCCTGGCAAGCGCGCGGGGCGCGGCGGCCTCAAAGCCGGCTGGGGCTCCATGGCCAAGTGGGACGGCGGCAAGCTCAACAAGGGCGACGAGAAGCGCACGCCCGAGCTGACCGACCTCATGGAGCAGCAGGGCGAGAGCGCGACGTTCAAGGTCGTGTCCCCTGACGAGAAGGCCCGCAGCGGCAAGCGATACGAGGAGATGTACGCCGAGTTCGTGCAGAAGGCCGAGGCCGACCTCGACCTCGAGAGCATGCCGGTCTCGCAGCGCGAGTACCTCAAGCGGTACTTCAAGGCCATCCGGCCGCAGGAACCGGAGGAGAAGGGCTCGGAGGAAAAGAGCAGTGAGAGCACGGGCGAGGAGAAGCCGGCGGAGTGAGGCGGGGTTCCAGCGTTGAAGGCACGGTCATGAGGACATGATCGTGGCACGGGTCGTCAAGCGAACACGACCGTCAGAGCACGGCCGTGGCACGGGGAAGTCATGCATCAAGAGCTGAGCAAGGAGCGGGTGGGGCAGTTCCAGAAGGGCTACCACCTGCTGGCGGAAGAGATCGGCAAGCGCATTGTCGGCTACCGGCCGGTGATTGACCAGGTGCTCACCGCCATGATGGCCGGCGGAAACGTGCTGCTCGAGGGCGTGCCGGGCCTTGGCAAGACGCTGCTGGTCCGCACCATCGGCGAAGCGACGCAGATGCAGTTCACCCGCATCCAGTTCACGCCCGACCTGATGCCCGCGGACATTACCGGCACCACGATCATCCACGACGACGACAAGGGCGGCCGCACCTTCCGCTTCCAGCCCGGGCCCATCTTCTCCAACCTCGTGCTCGCCGACGAAATCAACCGCGCCACTCCCAAGACGCAGTCCGCCGTGCTCGAAGCGATGCAGGAGGGCAGCGTCACCGTCGGCGGCAAGACGCACGCGCTCCCCGACCCCTTCTGGGTCCTCGCGACTCAGAACCCCATCGAGATGGAGGGCACCTACCCGCTGCCCGAGGCCCAGATCGACCGCTTCGTGTTCAAGGTCGACGTGCGCCCGCAGGGTGAGGAAGAGCTCCTCGGCATCATCCAGCGCACCACCGGCGACGAGAAGGCCCCGATCAAGCCCGTGCTCAACCGCGACCAGATCCGCGAGATGCAGCACACCGTCCGCCAGGTGCTCGCGGCTGAGTTCGTGCAGCGCTACGCCGCCCGCATCGCCTTGGGCACGCACCCCGACTCGCCCTACGCCACCGACATGACCAAGCGCTTCGTCCGCTTCGGCGTCAGCCCCCGCGGCGTGCAGAGCCTCATCCTGGCCGCGAAGGTCCGCGCCCTCCTTGCCGAGCGCTACACCGTCAGCTGCGAGGACATCCGCGAGGTGGCCGCGCCGGCGCTGCGGCACCGCATCATCCGCAACTTCGAGGCCGAGGCCGAGGGCATCACCAGCGACATGGTGCTCAAGCGCCTGCTGGAGACGGTGCAGGAGCCCGCCGCGGCGAAGACGGCCTGAGTGTTCGAGGGTTGCGCAGGACAGCAATGCCAAGCGACACAGCGATCAAGGAACCAGGCGCAGGACGGCGCGGGCGCAACGGCTCGTCGCTGTTCGATGCCGACTTCCTCAAGAAACTCGAGACGCTGAACCTGATCGCCCGCCAGCTCGTCCGCGGCCGGCGCGCCGCGATGCGCCCCTCGATCAAGAAGGGCGCGAGCATCGAGTTCAAGGACTTCCGCGAGTACTCTCCCGGCGACGACCCGCGCACCGTTGACTGGATGGCCTACGCCCGCCTGGGCGAGCTCTTCATCAAGCTCTTCCGCCAGGAGGAAGAACTGGACCTCTGGGTGCTGCTCGACCGCTCCACCTCCATGAACTTCGGCGAGCCCAACAAGTTCGACCACGCCCGCCGCATCGCCGCGGCCCTCGCGTACATCGGCATGTCCAACATGGACTCCGCCAGCGTGCTGCCCTTTGACGAGGGGCTTGCGCAGGGCATGCCCCGCCTCCGCGGCAAGGGCCCCGTGCTCCGCGTCATGGACTACCTCGAGGGCCTGACCACCGCGCCCGCGACCGACTTCGAGAAGACCGCGCAGATGTTCATGTCCCGCGTCCGCCGCCCCGGCATCGTGGTGGTCATCTCCGACTTCTACGGCCTCCAGCGCGCCCGCGCCGGCCTCGACCGCCTCCGCTTCATGAAGCACCAGATGCACGTCGTGCAGGTCGTCTCCCCCTGGGAGCGCGACCCGCCGCTGCGGGGCGAGCTCAAGCTCGTCGACGCCGAGACCGGCCAGCAGCAGAACCTCACCATCACCGATGGGCTGCTCAAGAAGTACAAGGCCGCGTACGAGGGGCTCTCCACCGACCTCCGTGCCTACTCGATGAAGTACTCGATCGGCTTTGACCAGGCCCACACCGACGTCGCCTTCGACGAGTTCGTCCGGCGCGTCCTCCAGCACGGGAGGCTGCTGGCATGACGCTCCTCGCCCCGTGGGCGCTGTGGTTCCTCGTGGTCGCGGGCGGCGTCGTCGCGCTCTACCTGCTCAAGATCAAGCGCCGCAGCGCCACCGTGCCCGCGCTGGACTTCTGGCTTTCCCTCGCTGGCCAGACCAAAGTCCACACCCTCTGGAACCGTCTCAAGCGGCTGCTGTCCATGCTGCTGTGGCTCGTGATCGTCACCTGCCTCATCCTCGCCCTGGGCAACCCCATCCTCTCGCTCGGGAAGATCAAGCCCCGCGCCATCGCGGTCGTCATCGACAACTCCGCCAGTATGCAGGCCATTGAGAAGGACGACGGCGCGAGCGAAGGCGAGACTCGCCTCGCCCTCGCCAGGAAGGCCGTCGAGGAGATCAGCCGCGGCCGCCCCGTCGCCGACGAGTGGCTGCTCATCGAGGCCGGCCGCGAGCCCCGCGTCCTCCAGGCCTGGACCTTCGACGCCAAGGCCGTCCGCACCGCCGCGGGCAAGGTCACGCCCTTCGGCGGCAAGGGCGACGTCGCCGCGGGCGTGGAGCTCGCCGGGCAGCTCACCGCCGGCAAGAACGACCCCTGCATCGTCGTCATCAGCGACGGCGCCGCCGGCTCCGTACAGCAGCTTGCCACCTCGAACCCGGGCCTCATCTACTGGCCCATCGGCACGAGCACCGACAACATCGGCATCGGCCAGCTCGCCGTGCGCCCGCACCGCCAGAACGGCAACTACCAGGCCCTGATCACGCTGGTGAACGCGTCGGACGTCAAGGTGGACACCTCGGTCACGCTCGAGGTCGACGGCCGCAGCCAGTCCGTCGAGCTCGCCAGCATCGAGCCCGGCGCAACGTGGGAAAAGGTTGTCGCCATCGAAGCCCCCACCGGCGGCGTGCTGCGGGCCTCCATCGACCGCGCCGACGCCCTCGCTGCCGACAACGAGGCTTACGCCATCCTCGAGCCCATCCGCCCCGCCGTCGTCTGGCTGGTCACGCCGCGCGACAGCGCCTTCTTCTTCGAGCAGGCCCTCGGCTCCATGAACGAGCTGGTGTGGGCCGAGGAGAGCCTCACGCTCCCGCCCGCGCAGTTCGCCGCGGCGTGGGACGCCGCCCACGCCGCCAGCAAGCCCGCGGAAGCACAGCCCGGCACCAACAACACCGCCAGCATCGACACCACCATCCGCAAGCCCGACCTCGTCATCTTCAACGGCTGGACCCCCGACAAGCTCCCCGCCATCGGCCGCTTCGTCGTGGTCAACGGCTGCCCCGCCGAGCTCGGCACGCTGGGCGGCGAGATCGCCGAGCCCTCGCTGCATGTCGTACCGCGCCCGCACCCGCTGATGCAGCACGTCACCCTCCAGGGCGCGCGTGTCGCCAAGGGCGAGAAGGCCACGCTCAAGCAGCCTGCGCGCGTGCTCGCCAACTCCGCGGACGGCGACCCGCTCCTCTTCCTCGTCGATCAGCCCTCCCGCCAGGTGCTCTGCCTCGCCTTCGACGTCGTCGCCAGCGACCTGCCCTTCCGCAACGCCTTCCCGCTGCTGCTCCGCAATACCGTCTCCTTCATGCACGAGGAGGCCCCCTCGTGGCTCCGCAGCGGCTACGCCGTGGGCGAGACCGTCCGCCCCGTGCGCACCCTGCCCGCCAACACCACCAAGCTCGCGGCCAAGGCCCTTTCCGCCGGCAAGCAGGTGGACCTCGACCTCCCCGTCAAGGACGGCACCTTCACCTACGACGGCACCTTCACCCCCGGCGCCCTGCGCGTGCAGGTCGGCGACGAGGCCTCCTTCGCCGCCATCAACATCGGCGACGAGCACGAATCCCGCATCGCTGTCGCCGCCGCCGCCGAGGACCCCGCCCAGAAGCTCGGCCTCTCCCGCGGCCTGCTCGGCGCCATGCCCTGGACCCTGCTCGCCTGCGTCGCCGCGTTCGGCGTGGCCTTCGAATGGCTCAGCTACCACCTGCGGTGGACGGAGTAACGATGCGGATGGAGGCCGGCTGGGTCTGGTTCGCGTTGCCGCTGCTGCTGCTGTGGGTGCTGTGGTTCTGGCGCAAGAGCTACGCCCAGCTCGACGCCGGCTACCGCACCGCCAGCGTGCTCCTCCGCGTCTGCATCGCCGCCCTCCTCATCGCCGCCCTCGCCCGCCCCATCTTCGAGCGCACTACCGGCACCCAGCACCTGCTCTACCTGCTCGACGTCTCCCGCAGCGTGAGCAAGGACAACCTCGAGGCCGCGCTCGCCGATATCGACCGCCTCGCCAAGGAAGCCTCCGGCAAGGGCCACCGCGCCAGCGTCGTGCTCTTTGGCGAGCGCCCGCGCATCCTCGTCGACCGCCAGAAGGACTGGAGCGGCTGGACCGACGCCCACAAGGACCTCGTCGCGCACGAGTCCCAGCTGACCGCGCTCAACACGCAGCTCGCCAAGCTCGTCACCGACAACGCCCCCGAGCAGGACCGCGCCGCCCTCCAGCAGCGCGTGGCCGCCATCGAGTCCTTCCGCAAGGAAGTAGTGGGGGAGCAGACCGACGCCCGCGCCGCCCTCCGCCTCGCCATGAACTCCGGCGAGGTCGGCGAAGGCCGCGCCGTCTACCTTTTCACCGACGCCAACTTCAACCGTGGGGATTGGCAGGAGACCTACCGCGCCGCCCTCGATGCGGGTTGCCAGCTCCACACTGTCGCCCTCGACAAGCCCATGCCCGCCGAGGTCGCCGCGGCCGAGCTCACGCTCCCCTCGGGCCTCCGCATCAACCAGGGCTTCACCGCCGAGCTGCGCGTCGCCAGCACCGTCGCCACCCCCGCCAGGCTCGTCGTCTACCGCGACGGCTTCGCGATCGCCGAGGAGTCGCGCCAGCTCAAGCCCGGCGAGAACACCATCGCCCTCCCCGGCCTCTACTTCCGCGAGAAGGGCTTCCACACCATCGACGTCGCCGTGCGTGCCGAGCAGGACACGCGCGTGGAGAACAACCGCGTCCGCGCGGTAGCCGTGGTCCCCGGCGAGATGCGCGTCCTCTACGTCGACAGCGATGAGGCCCAGCAGAGCTACCTCAGCAGCGCCCTGGGACTCGAGGGCGTGCAGGTCGAGACCCGCCCCGCCTCCGGCGTGCCCTCCACCCTCGACGACCTCCTGGGCTTCGACGCCTTTATCCTCAGCAACGTCCCCGCCGACCGCCTGACCCAGCGCCAGATGCAGATGGTCCGCACCTACGTGCAGGACTTCGGCGGCGGCTTCGTCATGCTCGGCGGCGACCAGTCCTTCGGCCTGGGCGGGTACTTCAACACGCCCATCGAAGAAGTGCTGCCCGTCCGCATGCCTATCCAGAAGGACCTCAACCGCCCCTCGCTCGCCATTGTGCTCGTAATCGATAAGTCCGGCTCGATGGAGGGGGTCAAGATCCAGCTCGCGAAGCGTGCCGCCGTCGCCACCGCCGAGGCCATCAACCCCCGCGACCAGATCGGGGTGGTCGGCTTCGACAGTGAAGCGGAGATCCTGCTCGAGCTCACCAGCGCCGGCGACCGAGCCACCATCAACGACCGCATCTCCTCCCTCGAGGCCGGCGGCGGCACGTTCCTCTACCCCGGCATGGAGGACGCGCACACGATGCTGCAGCAGTCCTCCGCCCGCAAGAAGCACGTCATCATCCTCTCCGACGGCCAGACCCAGGGCTTCGGCTACCCCGACATCGCCCAGCTCATGGCCAGCGACGGCATCACCATCTCCACCGTCGGCATCGGCGAGGGCGCCGACCAGAAGCTGCTCGAGCAGATCGCCGGCGCGGGCGGAGGGCGTGCCTACTTCACCAACGACTTCTACTCCATCCCGCAGATCTTCACCCGCGAGGCGTTGCGGGCGAGCAACAGCATGCTCGTCGAGCGCCTTGTCGTCGTCTCGCAGATGACCGACGACGAATCCCTCGAGGAGATCGACGTCGACGAGCTGCCCCCGCTCGGCGGCTACGTCGCCACCTCCGCCCGCGAGGCCGCCAAGACCATCCTCATCTCCGACGCGGGAGACCCCATCCTCGCCAAGTGGCGCTACGGCCTGGGGCGCTCGGCCGCGTTCACCTCCGACACCAAGCCCCGCTGGGCCGAAGACTGGATCCGCTGGCCCGAGTTCGCCAAGCTGTGGGCCCAGATCGTCCGCAGCGTCGCCGGGCGAGACGTGATGAAGGACATTGAAGTCGAGGTCGCGCACGAGGAACGCGACGACGCCATCCGCCTCACCGCCGACCTCCGCGACCCCGCCGGCAACTTCGTCACCGACCGCGTGCTCGAGCTCATGTCCTACGACCCCCAGGCGGGCGCCAAGGCCGTGGAGGTGAAGCGCGAGGCCCCCGGCCTCTTCAGCGCCGTCGTCCCCCGCGGCGAGTACGGCCGCTCCCACCAGTTCGCCTGGCGCCTCCCCGACGTCGCCGCCAACCCCGACGGCGAGAGCGCCACCGTCCCCTTCGGCTACGTTCAGTCGTTCTCACCCGAGTTCCGCACCCTCGGCGTCTCGACCGAAACCCTCGACCAGATCACCGCCCGCTCCCTCGGCGACGTCGCCCGCGTCGGCCAGGTCGCCCTCAAGCTCCCCGAGAAGAAGAGCACCGAGCAGCTCCGCCTCTGGCCCTGGCTGCTGATGGGCGCCCTCTGCCTGGTCCCCTTCGACATCCTCGTCCGACGCATCGGCTGAGCTTCTAAGGAGCCGATCGCGCAAGCGATCGAGTTCTTCGGGTCCGACGCCTGGCTGAGCTTCTCAAAAGAGCCGATCGCGTAAGCATCGAGTTCCCAACGCGCATCGCGCCTGTCGCGGCGGAGGCCGCGCACGGACCTCGCCGGGGGTGGCGTCCTCGACACCCCCGGTGCCAAGAACGCGTGATCGCCGCCGCAGCGGGGCGGGTGAACACGCGAACGCGCGCCGTGGAAAATCCCAAGAAAGATCGAGCACGCAACGAAAAGAGGGCGCCCGCCGGCGCCCTCTCTCGAGAAAGCTCAAGTTCTTACGTCAACTCAGCACGTCCCGCCGCCCAGCACGCGGAAGAACGCCTCGATGTCCTGGTCGGTGCCGATGTCGCCGTCGCCGTTGAAGTCGGCGCCGGCGCTCCAGCACGTATCACAGCAGGTGCCGCCCAGGCACGCGAAGAACGCCTCGATGTCCTGGTCGGTGCCGCTGTCACCATCGCCGTTGAAGTCCTGCGGGCCGCAGGTGGGGCCGCCCTGGTTGTAGGTGACGGTCAGGTCGTCGATCATCAGGCGCGGCGCCGAGAACTGGCCGTTGTAGCTCGCCCGCAGGTACACCTTGTTGAACGACGGCGCCGACACCGTCATCGTGTTGGTCATGATGTTGTCGCGTCCGCCGCCGTCGGCGAGCGTGATCACGTCCGTGTCCACCAGCACGTCGTTGTCGTAGGCCTCCATGATGAACTGGATGCCGCCCCACGGGCCGTTCTCGTAGTAGGCCATGTCGAACGTCAGCGTGTTCGCGGCCTGCGGCAGGTCCATCCAGCACTTGGCGAACGCGCCCAGCGAGAGGTTGTCGCCCACCACGTAAGCGGTCCCGAAAGTCAGGGTGTTGACCGGGCTGCCCCACGTAAGGAAGTCGTTGTAGAAGTACGTGCTGTTCTCGATGATGAAGTCGAAGCCGATGTCTTCGGGCACGAAGGTCTCGCCCGTGGGGAACACGCCCCCGACGTTGTTGCAGTCGCGGAACACGATGCCGTCGTGGGTGAACGTGCCGCCGTAGAAGTTCTCGGCGAGACCTTCGAAGGTGGACACGGTCTGGCCAAGTGCCGGCGCGCCGGACACGAGGGCGAGCAGTGCGAGGGGGGCAAGGACGGTCTTCTTCATCATCATTCTCCTGAGTACGGTTCTCTGATCTCTCCAGCGGGAATCACTCGGGCGCACGCTCCGGCAAGGGGTGCCGGAACATCACGCTCGTAGGCATCGGCGGGTACGCCACGCGGGCGCGGTACAGCTCGTATTCGTCGGGGTTCTCGCCCAGCAGCTGGAACACGCTCGCGGCCAGTTCCTGGTACCCGGGCAGGTCGGGCGTCTGCGCCAGACCGATCCCGCGCCCAAGGTCCTGCACGCGCTCGGGGATCGGCAGCGTGTCCGAGGGCGCAAACGCGATGTTCGAGTTGAGGTCGCTGAACATCACCAGCTCGCGCTGCACCGGCCCGAACAGCGAGCGGTGCACGAACATGTCGTAGTGGAACACCTCGGCAGGGATCCGCACGCTCGCGCCGAAGTGGGCGACCTTGTCGTGCTCCGTTGCGTGCGCCGCCCCCAGGTTGCGGATCACCTCGCCCGTCACCAGCGTCCGCTCGCCGGTCTGCCCGATCGGACCGGAAACGAACTCGTCGTACGTCATCCCGCCGACCACGCGCCGCGAGAACTTGGGCATGGGGTTGGAGCAGAAGCGGGGGATCACCGGCACGCCCCCGTGCTCCCCCGCGGCCGCGGGGTCCAGCGGCATCCGCTGCAAGCCCGTGTTCGCCTTCGCGGCGTCGTCTGCAACGACCGACGCGCTCACCAGCCACTTGACGTTCTGGCGCGTCTGCCGGAACCCCATGAGCCCGCGCAGCTGCGCGATGTGGAAGAAGTGGGGCTTGTCGGCCGAGGGGTGCAGCACCGACAGCGAGAGCAGCACCTTGCAGTGCGCGCCCCAGACGAAGCTGTTCCCGTGGAACGACTGCTGCCGCCACTTCATGTGGGCGGCGTCGTCGGCGCGCGTGCAGGATTCGAGCAGCATCTCGAACTCCTGCTCCGTCCGCGAGTGCGTCGCCGCGAGCGAGTGGAACCGCGTCGCCGCCGCCGTCGCGCTCTCAACGACCGGCGTCTCGCAGCCCGCCCTGGCCGCTGCCTTCAGCCAGACCTCGGTGCTCTTCGCGCTGGGCATGTGCTTGGCCGCGTGGAACGGGTCCGCTGAGTACGCGACCTTGCCAACCTGCCACGCGAGCTTGCGGTGGATCCCGAACGTGTCCGCGATATCCGACACCGACGGGTTGCCCGGGCACTTGGCCTCGACGAGCTGCGAGAAGGTCGCGCGCACCATCGCGAGTGCCTGCACCGTGTCCGCCTCGAACGTGTTCGGGGCCGAGGGGTGCGAGGGAGTTGGTGTTGCAAAGGTCGTCACAGGGGCTCCAGACTAGAGGTTCGCACCGGCTCAGTCAATGTTTCGGAAACGACAAAAGAAACGTGCAGAAACACGTCTTTACAGCTCCTGGTGGCACCGGTCTCCCGACCGGTGCTCCTGTTCCATCCAGAGAACACTTGCGATTCGGAATGCGTTTGGTATTCTCCCGCCCATGCAGGCCATCTGTACGGAACCTGTGCGGCCTCAAGCGGCGGACGCAGCCCTCCGCCGCGGCGCCGCCCGCGCCTGCCTCAATCAACTCCGTGCACTCCCCGTCCTCCCCCAATGGGTCCGAGCACAGATCGATCCACACAACCCGGCAAACGAGCCCATCGCACCCAACCACCAACGCTGCCCGCCCACTCTCAGCACACCCTTGCTCGATCAGCACGCGCGGTCACCTCAACCACACCCGACCACATCAACCGCACAGTTCAACCCCACTCAAGCCGCACACCCAAACTCCCCCTCCGCGCAACTCCGCCCTTCCGCGGAACTCCGCGTACCTGCCTTCCCTCCTCCTACGGTCCCCCGTGATCGAGGCCATCGAACGTTCCGCGGCCAGGCACAAGGACGAACGGGGCGAGTTCCTCGTCACCATGGCGGGCGCGCTCTCCACCTACGGCGCCACCGCCAACCGCCTCGAGAACGCCATCTCGCAGTGCGCGCAGGCCCTCGGCGTCAAAGCCCAGGTCTTCGCCATGCCCACCGGCGTCTTCGCCTCGATCGACACGGGCGCGGGCGAGGGCGGGGGCGAGGGTGGCGAGGACGTGACCCACCTCATCCGCGTCGAATCCGGCGGCGTCAACCTCGAGCGGCTCAGCGCCCTCAACACCATCCTCCTCAAGGTCGCCGCCGGAACCCTCACGCCCGCACAGGGAACCGAGCGCATCCGCATCGAGCTCGCCGCCAGGCCCCGCTACGGACCGTGGCTCACCGCCCTCGCCTTTGCCGGGTCCTCGGCCGCGGTCTCCATCTTCTTCGGCGGCGGCTGGCGTGAGCTCGTTTGCGCCGCCGCCGTCGGCCTCACCCTCGGCACGCTCACCGTGTTCGGCGGCATGCGCACGCGCTGGGCCTGGGTCATCGAGTTCGCCGCCGGCGCCCTCGCGGCCCTTCTTTCGATGGTCTGCGCCGAGTGGCTCACACCCCTCTCGCCCCAGACCGTCATGCTCGCGGGGCTCATCGTCCTCCTCCCCGGCCTCTCCCTCACCCTGGGCATGAACGAGCTCGCCACAAAGCACCTCGTCGCCGGCACCTCGCGCCTCATGGGCGCGTCGATGACGTTCCTGCTGCTCGTCTTCGGCGTCGCCATCGGCCAGAAGCTCGCGACCGTCCTCCAGTTCACGGCCTCCGGCGAGTCCGCACCGCTCCCCTGGTGGGCACTGCCCGCGGCGCTGCTCGCAATCCCCTGGCCGCTCATCGTGATCTTCAAGGGCGTCGCCCGCGACGTCCCCTGGATCACCGCCGCGGTCTTCCTCGCCTTCTACGCATCCCGTTACGCCGGCCTTGCCGTCGGCCCCGAGCTCGGCGCTGCCGGCGGCGCGCTCGTCGTCGGCATCGCCAGCAACATCTTCACCCGCCTGACCGACCGCCCCGCCGCAACGACGCTCCTGCCCGGCCTCATGATCCTCGTCCCCGGGGCCGTGGGCCTCATCAGCCTGACCACCTTGATGGGCAAGAACGTGGTCATGGGGGTCGAGACCGCCGTCACGATGTTCGTCATCATGGTCGCGCTCGTCGTCGGCCTGCTGCTCGCCAACGCCGCCGTCCCGCCACGCCGCGCCTTGTAGGAAAGGGTGAACATGCGGACCGAGATCACTATCGCCGCGGTCTTCTTCGCGACCATCCTCACGGCTATGGGCTGCGCCTGCAAACTCGACGGCACGCGTCCGAACGGTGCAGCCGGGTGGCGCAAAGGGGAACCCGTCGCCGCCGCTCTGACTGACGAAGAGGCGGCAGCCATCTATGAGCAGGTCACCCGCTCCACAAACGTCCGAGCGTGGTCCGGCAACCCCATCCTCCCCGGCTGGTACGCCGACCCCGAGGCCGTGCGCTTCGGCGATCGCTACTGGATCTACCCGACCTACTCCGCGCCCTACGCCCGCCAGACGCACCTCGACGCGTTCAGCTCGCCCGACCTCATCCACTGGACCTGGCACCCGCGCATCATCTCGACCAAGCAGGTCACCTGGGCGAAGCGCGCCATGTGGGCCCCCGCCGCCATCGAGAAGCACGGCCGCTACTACCTCTTCTTCAGCGCCAACGACATCCAGAACAGCAACGAGCTCGGCGGCATCGGCGTCGCCGTCAGCGACACGCCCGACGGCCCCTTCGAAGACCTCATCGGCAAGCCGCTCGTCGGCGAGTTCCACAACGGCGCCCAGCCCATCGACCAGTTCGTGTTCAAGGACGACGACGGCACGCACTACCTCGTCTACGGCGGCTGGCGCCACTGCAACATCGCCAGACTCGCCGACGACTTCCGCTCGCTTATCCCCTTCGCCGACGGCACGACGTTCAAGGAGATCACCCCAGAGGGCTACGTCGAGGGCCCCATGATGTTCCGCCGCAACGGCAAGCTCTACTTCATGTGGTCCGAGGGCGGCTGGACAGGCCCCGACTACAGCGTCGCCTACGCCATCGCCGACGGTGGGGGTTCCCCGCTCGGCCCCTTCAACCGCGTCGGCAAGGTGCTGATCCAGGACCCATCCATCGCCACCGGCGCCGGCCACCACTCCGTCCTCCGCCTCCCCGGCCCCGCCGCAGGCGGAGAGGGCAGCGACCAATGGGCCATCGTCTACCACCGCCGCCCCGCCGGCACCAAAGAACGCGACCACCGCGAGGTCTGCATCGAGCCCATGACCTTCGACACCCATGGCCACATCAAACCCATCACCATCACCACCACCGGCATCCACCCCCACCCCGCCGCGCCCGTTTCGACCACCGCGCAGCCCCGCCAGTGATACGGGCCTTCAACGCGGAGGCCGCGAAGGCGGAACGAAGCCGCGAAGATAGGAAGGCGGAAAGAAAGCCATTGCCGCCGCGCGGCCACCCGGTAGGCTGAACGCCATGAACCGAACGCTGCCCATCGGTCCCGCCCTGCTGGGGATGCTTGCCGCCGTGATAGTGGTGATCGTGGCCCCCCGCACGCTCATCGCCCAGCCGATCACTTACCAGGGCCGCCTCGATGAGGCCGGCACGCCCGCCACCGGTCACTACGACCTGGAGCTCCGCCTTTTCGACGCGGTGGCCGGCGGCAACCAGCTCGCGCCCACGGTGACGCTCCCCGCCGTCGCCGTCGAGAACGGCCTGTTCACCATCCACCCCGACTTCGGCGAGTTCGCGTTCACGACCGGCCCGCAGGCGCCGCGGTACCTGCAGGTTGCCGCCCGCCCCGCGGGAGTGGGCGCGTACCAGACGCTCACGCCCCGCCAGCCGCTCACCCCCGCGCCGCTGGCGATCAAGGCCGTGCACGAATCGTGGCGCCCGCCGCTGGCGCTGCCGGTCGACCCCTCGATCCTCCGCACGCAGCCGGGGGTGGAACGTGCGTTCATCAACCGCGACCAGCCCATCGGCCCCGCGGATTACTTCGGCGTGGACCTGCCCGCCGGCGCGGGCTCGGGCGGCGTGTTCCTCAACACGCTCGACACCACCAGCGCCTCTGTCTACGCCCACAGCGTGATGGGACAGCCCCGCGCCGCGACGTTCTACTCCGGCTTTGGCACCAGCGCCGAGGCGTGGGGCGTGGTCCTGGGCGAGAGCGTGCCGCTCGTGGTGCTCGCATCGGGCAATGTGGGCATCAACCAGCCCTCCCCCGCCGCGATGCTCGACGTCAACGGCCCGGCCCGTGCCAACGCCCTCACCCTCAGCGGCCCCGCGACCGCCCCCACGTTCAGCTACCCCGCGCCGCAGGCGCGCTCGCTGGTGATCAGCCCGATGGAGTTCCGCCGTGTGGGCAACGGCCAGACCACCTCGGGCCCCGACGGGGCGTGGAACGGCACGCAGAGCGACGACAACCTCGTCGCACCCTTCACGCTTCCTCAGGGGGCGGTCATCACCGGCGCGACGTTCCACTACCTCGACAACAGCACGTCCAACTTCTCGCTCAGCGTCAACCGCCGCACCCTCGGGGGCGGCACCATCGTGGCCGTCATCGCCACCAACAGCTCCGGCCAGTCCACGACTCCCGCCCAGCACACGGTCACCCTGAGCACGCCGCACGCGGTCGACCCCGACTCGTTCTACTACATCCGCGCCTTCATCCTCACCTGGGCCGGCGACCCCAAGATTCTGGGCGTCCGCATCCACTACACGATGCCAGGCCCGGAGTAACCGCGCCCGCCCGAGAGACCCCGCCCCAAGGCACCTTCCACCCGCCCACCCCCGCGGAACACCCGCTGATCCACAGCGCCAACGCCCGCCGATCGAACGCCGAGTCCGGGCGCGGCCGCTCCGCCTCCCGCGTGCAGCGCGAGCGCCGTCCGTGAGCCTCAGCAGCTGCCCCCGCCAAGCACGCGGAAGAACGCCTCGATGTCGGCGTCGGTGCCGAAGTCCCCGTCGCCGTTGAAGTCCTGGCTGCCGCAGGTCGGCAGTGGTGGGTTGACGACCAGCACCGCGGCCCGCGTGGTCTGCCCGCCGCAGGGTCCCGCGATCACGCACTCGAAGATCGCCCCCGAGTCGGACAGCCGCGCGCTCGAACTCTGCAGCGTCGCGGCGTTCACGCCCGTGAAGCCGTGGTCGCCGCCGGGCGCGAGGTCCACGCCGTCGCGCCGCCACTGGAACGTCAGCCCGTCCCCCGTCGCCTGCACCGCGATGGACACCGGCTGCCCCTCGCTGATAAACGTGCGCGCGGGCGGCTGCTGCACGAGCGTCAGCCCCCGCGGCGTCGTGTTGACGAACCCGCGCACCTGGTTCTGGTTGCCCACGCTCCCCGCCCAGTCGGGCTTGCCGTCCAGGTTGAAGTCCGCGACCGCGAGCCCGCCGTAGGCGACCGAGTTGTTCACGAGCGCCGGCGTGCCCAGCCCCGTCCCCGTCCCCGGCCACACGTAGGTCGCGCCGTTGGCGTGCAGCAGCACGTCCATGACGCCGTTGCCGTTGAAGTCGCCGGGGATCATGGCGACCACGCCCGCGTAGGTGCCGGAGGATTCGAAGGTGGTCGTCAGCCCGCCCGCGCTGGTCTGCGTCGACACCGCGACCCACGGGGCGCTGTTCTGCCTGGCCGCGATCAGGTCCAGCCGCCCGTCGCCGTTCAAGTCCATCACCGTGATGCGGTGCGCCCCGCCGAAGGCCCCCGTCGCCGGCCCCATCGTGAAGGCCAGCCCTGGCCCCGCGTAGTACACCCGCACCTCGCCGGTGCGGCCCACCGCCAGGTCGGGCCGCCCGTCGCCGCTAAAGTCCCCCGCGGCCACCGCGTTGCTCGCGCCCGCGGCCAGCATCGGCGCCGCGGTGAACGAGCCCGCGCCGCCGACGTTCGTGCCCTCCAAGAGTGACACGCCGCTGGTGGTGGAGATCGCCAGGTCGAGCCGGCCGTCGAGCGTGAAGTCCGCGGCGGCGATCCCGGTCGCCGTGCCGCCCGCGCTGTACCCGTTGCGGACAAAGCCCCCGCCCGGCTGCGCGAGGGCCACGATCAGCGTGGCGCCGGTCACGCCCGCGAAGTCCATGCGGCCGTTGCCGTCAAAGTCGCCCACCGCGTACGCCGTGAAGGACTGGTCCGCCGCGAGCACCGCGGGCTGGAACGTGCCCGGCCCCTGAGCACCGCCCCCGTGCAGCACCGACGACCCGGCGCCGTGCGACACCACGAGGTCCGGCAGCCCGTCGCCATTGAAGTCCCCCGCGGCCACCGCGGCCGGGTTCGGCGGCGCCGCTGAAGCCCCCGCGTACGAGAACACCGCCGCGCACGGCTGCCCCCACGCCGCCGGGCCCACCGCCGCACCCGCGAGCACCGCCGCCCCCACCCCCACCCCCACCCCCACGCTCACCTTCCGCCGCACGCTGCACATCATCGTTGAGGTCCCTCGGTAGTCGACCGGACACGCCCGCCGGACGGGCCGCCGCAGCGTACCCGCCCCCGCAAGCCCCCCATCCATCCCCACGCCGCCGCGCGCCCGCTCGTCCCCCGCCCCCGTGTGCCCCGACCGCCCCGGGCCGTGTGGCCGCGGGTCGTCGAACCGCACCCGGCAGCGATCCAACCGTGCCCGGATGCGATCGAACTGTGCCCGGTGGTCGCTTCACCGTGCCCGGCAGTGACTGAACCGCACCCCGCGGCGATCCAACCGTGCCCGGCAGCGATCGAACCGTGCCCGGAAGCGATCGAACGGTGCCCGCCGGTCGCTGAACGGTGCCCGGCGGTCGTTGCCGGCCACGTCCAACCGCGTTATTGCCGCGGCAACGCGGGTGGGTGGTGATCGCGACCCACAACCGCCGCCCGAACCCGAACCAACAGCCCCCGGCCTCAACCCCCGCCCCGCAACGACCGATAGCCTGAGCATGGACACCGCGCCCACCAACCTCTGGATCGGCCGCAACTACGAGAACACCCGCGGCCGCGTGCTCATCCTGGGCGAGTCGTGGCTGGCCCGCCCCACCCCCACGCCCACGCCCCTGCGCCACGCCATCGAGCGCTGGTGCCTGGGCCTCTCCGATTCACTCTTCCTCTCCCGCGTCTACGAGGCGGGCACCGGCTTCGCGACCGCCCGCACCCCCGCCCCCGGCCGCCGCGCCTGGTGGGACCAGGTCGCGCTGGCCAACTTCGGCCCGCCCGCGCACACCATCGACCCCGCCGACTCCCTGACCTCCTTCAACGGCCGCTACGCCCCCTCGCACCGCCAGTACCTCGCCAGCGTCCCCGCCCTCGAGCAGCTGCTCGCCCGCCTCCGCCCCGCGCGGGTGTGGCTGCTCTCGTTCGGCCAGAACAACTACAGCATCCCCGCCATCACCGCCGCGGGGGCGATCTACGAGTTCACCAAGCACCCCTCCACCACCAAGCCTACTTCCGCGCCCGCCGCCCGCGCCTCCTGGCTGAAACTCCTGGACCGCGACCCAAACGCCGAACGCCAGCCCCCCGTCATCCGCTCCAAAGTGCTGGGCCCCTGCACCCGCAGCACGATGACGATGGCCGCGGCATAGGACTTCGGATCAAGGTCGGTAGACTCGCGGCCAATGATCCCCCTGCCCTTTGACCCCTCCCGCCCCGCCGACGCGAACGCCGCCCGCGGCCACGCCGCCGAACAGCAGCTTGCCCACGACCTGGGCCGGGCCTTCGCCGACGCGCCCGACATCCACATCTACCACGGCCTCCGCTTCCCCGCCCCGCGCACATCCAGCGACAACGACCACACGCAGATCGACCACCTCATCGTGCACCGGCACGGCATGGTGATCGTCGAAAGCAAGGCCACGGGCTCCGACTACGGTGTGCTCCACGTCGACAGGCACGACCAGTGGACCCGCTGCCCCGGCGGCAACACCCGCCGCGGCATCAACATGCCTTCCCCCATCGAGCAGGCCAAGCGCCAGGCCGAGTCGCTCCGCCTGCTGCTCCAGAACGCCGAGCCGCCGCTGCTGGACAAGATGCTCGGCATGCTCCAGCAGGGTTTTAAGCACTTCCCCATCGTGACGCTGGTCGCCCTCGCCAACAACGCCCGTGTCGAGGGACCCGGGGCGAAGGCGCACGAGGGCACGGTCATGAAGGCCGAGAAGGTCGTGGAGCGGGTTCGCCAGGAAGTCGAGTCGCACAGCCGCCGCGCGGGCGTGCTGGGCGCCCTTCGCAGCGCCCTCGCCAACGAGGACCTCAACGACGACCGCGGCATCTACAACCTCAGCGACGCCGCCCTCGCCCGCATCAAGTACCACCTGCTGAAGGTGCACACGCCGCCGCACAGAATCTCGCCCGACGAAGCCGACGAGCTCAACAGTGCGGACAAGGAGGCAGCCAGACCCCGTGGAGTCCGCCCGGGGATCGTGGAGCCCGCCGCGGCATTCCTGCCCGGCGGGCGCGAGACAGTCACCGCCCCGCGGCAGGCCACCCCGCAACGCGAGCACCGACCCGAGGCCCTCACCTGCCGCCACTGCCGCAGTATCAACGTGCAGCCCGTCTACCGCCGGGACTATTGCCTCCTCTGCGACGAGTGCGGCAAGTACACCCCCCTGTCCCGCGTGTGCACCCAGTGCGGCAACCCCCACGCCACCATCCACAAACGCGGGGGGGAGTTCTACCGGGCGTGCCCGCCCTATAGTGAGGCCGCGAAGGGTGGGTGCGGGGCGGAGGTGGTATTCTGGACGTCCTAACCGCGCAGTGGCAGGGCTCGCCGCCCCGTTCTCCCAGGAAGCGATTTGCGGGTACGCGAGTGAGGACGCCTTCGAGTCCGGCCAGCCCCCGCTCACGACCGTCAACCTCCTCAACCGCAACGCCGGCGATCGCTGGGTCATCCAGGACGACGAGGGCAGCGTGTTCTACGAGGACGACGAGCTCGAGCTCTGCGGCTGGACCGGGGGCGTCTTAGCAGCAGCTTGATGCCGCCGCACCACCAGAGGCGCAACTAACGCCAATATTCGGCTGAATGGACTATTCTGTGCACGCGTGTCGCTACCCCCAATCTCGTCGTGGACACCAGTGATGGCTAGTCTTCCCCCACAGGCACTTGTACCTCATCTGCCCCACGGGGTCTCCCAATCCTATTCGAACCGGCTCGCTCGCAGCAACGTCGACATCGGCAGGGTCATTTTCGACCTGAAGAATGAAGCAGTGGAGGTGGTCCTTGCGGTTGCCCGCAAGGTCGCCACTGACGCGGGCTTGACACTGCGGGCGATGGGAAGGCCGTTCCCGCAGTCCATGGCCGAAGTACTTTCCTCTACTCGATCAGGTGTGAACCTACGCCTCGAGGACGCGGAGTGGGTATGGGTAATGGCTCAGGCAGTCGTATTCTCCGACAAGGTCGGTCGATTTGTCACTTTGAAAGCCGAGTTTGAAGCACTGATCCTTCAGGGCGATCTGAAGGGCGCGAGCGACTGCTTGGATCGGTTGAAAGATTCGGTTGGATGCTCGCTTTGGTATGCCGAAGCCAGAATGCTAGTGAGTGCGATCGAGGGGGGCTTGGCGGCGCTCCGAAAAACAGTGCAGACCTTCCAAGAGGAAGCCCAGTATAACAACGTGCGATTGCTCTTGGAGTTTGTCGCACAGCGATTGGAACCGAAAGCTCACCCGGCAGCGTTCGACCAATTCTTCAACTCAGTCATTCAACAACACGAAGGCAAGCCCGAGCTTGCACCAATTCTTGCGTACTTCCGGCTGAAAGTGCTGCTGTTCTCGGCCGATCCCACCAAGTCCGATGCATTCTCATTGTGGTACACGGGCCAGCACTCCCTTGTGGACGCTTACGATCACGCCGTGCGTCTGCTCCAGGCGACTGCCGCGAAAGGCGTCTGGAATGCGCCACCGCGCACGCGAGACCTTCTTGCCATACTTCGGTCAGCCATCCCCGACCAGCGAATCGCAAACCTACACCAGCTTTGTGAGCCAGGAGCGGGGATCGTTTCTACCAAGCGTGGGACAATGCTGTTTGATGCGGTTGAGTATTACACGAAGGGAGATTATCCGAAGGCTTCTGAGGTAGCACGCGCGGGAGCTGCGGCCTTTCCTCACGCGTTCGAGTTCCACGAGCTTTTCGCAAAGGCCGCCGCGAACGCCGGACTGGCAGAGCCAGTCAAGGACAGCAGTGTTTCAACTGAGGTTTTGTGGGCTCTATATCACGTTGTCGCCAAAACCCCGTCAACAGATGTGGCATTGCGCTATCTGCACAAGGTGGCCTACATGTTCGACTGCACGCAGTTCGGGCTACAGGTGCACGCCTTTTGTACGCGGTATCGACCATCCCCGAACGGAATGGACGCCTCCAGATTCCTCGCAATCAACCAATGCGAACTGACGCCACGATTCGGCGGACTGTACCGCTCGCGGAGTGAGGTCGATCGCTTCCTGTCGGCATGCGCAAGCGTAGGTGCCGCTCCGACCGCCGTTCGTCTTTTCGGAGGCTTGCACTCAGTCACCGACATTCCTCGTGAGCGAGCGTTGAAGCATGAGGCGCGTCAATGCGAGCGCGATGGCGACCTCGAGGGGGCCGCCGCCAAATATCGTGCATTGAAGGAGATTGCGGACGGCCGAATCACAGTTTTGGAAGATGCCTTCGCTGGACTTGTTCTCACGGAGTATCTGCTCGGCAGGTACACCTCGGCCGCGGACATCGCGGTCGATGCCTATTTCGCCCAGCCTTCGCTTGCGCCAGCGCTTCATTTCGAGGAGTTGACAGCCCGCTATCTAGAGGGCAAGGCGGAGAAGGGTAGTGTCTCCTGGCCAATAATATTCTACCTTCGCCACACGGACCGGGGGCAGCTACAGAACGCCTACAAGGTATTCACGGCGTTGGACGATTTTCTCCGGAAATCGGGTCGCCGAATTCCGAGCGACATATTGAGTCAGACTGAGGCTCCTTCACCTCCGCTTCTTTTTTTGCTACGCCACGTTTGCGTGTTGGAGGTCTTGGACCACTCATATCGTTTTGAGAGCCTCGACGCCCTTGAACAGGAACGCATCAACATATGCCAGTTTCTGATGAAGGCGGATCCCTCGCATAGCGACGAGTACTTCGCCGAGATCACGGAGCTCAGCCGCCGAAGCGTGATCCGAAAGGGAATAAAGCACATCGACGCAAGCAAGATATACGTCGATGTGTCGGGGATTCGCAAGTCGCTCGAGACGGCTATTCAACCCACATTTGAGCGATTCCGCGATCACGTTCAGCTCGGGGCTCACCTTCGCCGGGTATCCATGGCCATTCTGGATGTTGGACAAGGCCGTGCCCAACTGGTGCTAGGCGATACGGCCCAAGTGCTTTGCACTCAGATGTTCAACGAATTGCGTGCGAAATTTGTATCGAGCAATGAGCACGGACTCGATTCATACCTGAGCATTCGGATCCGCCACGGGACCTTGAGCGGCCATCTCAGAAGTACGTTCGAGTCCCTAAACCTGGTTACTCGGCGAAACACCGATGGTGAGTACCGTGTGAACGAACATTGGGCCGCACATCTCGAGAGCGCGCCCCAGTCCGTGAGGGACGGTGTTCAGAAAGCACTAGCCGCCTTCTCAGCGGCTGTCGATGCGATTATCGACCGGGTGAAGAATGAGTGGATTCAACTGCGAGAGAACACCGCCGACGCAAAGGGGATGTTCGATTTCAGCTACGATGACCACCAGTTGACCCAAATGTTTATCACACTGGCCAAGACGACCTCGCTGGCCGAGTTTGTGACTCAGTGTATCGCAGAGTTGACCTCGCGGACGGAGCAGATTCTAGAGCGGGTACGAGCAAGGATCACTGACGAGTTATTTGCTATGTTCCTTGCAGCTATGGAGCGATGCCAATCCGACGTACTCCAGGCAGCGCCTGACCTTCGCGGGGCCTTCCGTCAAGCGGTAGTCCAGTGCAACACCGAACTGCACAACGCACTCACCGCGATGGCTGATTGGTTCCGAATCGTCAACGAAAGAGAAATGCCCGATTTCCGCTTCGTCGATTTGGTGGAGACGGTCACAACTATGGTTGGTCGCTCGGCTCGATCAGTCAGCCTCAAAGCCGAAGTCGACGTTCACGTCGAGGGGTTGTGTTCCGGGAAGCACTTTGCGCCCCTCTTCGATGCCATCCACATTCTAGTCGAGAATGTTGTGCGGCACTCGTCTGGAAGTGAGGCATTGGTCGCAATCCGAGCGATGATCGAAGGAGAATCGCTAGTGGTGGAGCTCAACAGTCCGGTCCCAGATTCTCCGTCGCCCGAGTCGATCCAGGAGAAGCTCAATGAACTTGAGCAGCGCTTGACAGAGGCCGGCGAGATCCCTGTGCGAACGGAAGGTGGCACCGGCTTCTTCAAGCTTCACCGGATCATGCGACATGACCTTGAGCTTGGCGACAGCTACTCGGTGCGCTGGTGGGTCAACGACGCGAGGCAGTTCTGTTCTCGTATGGCACTTCCGATTGAAAGGGTACGGGCATGAAAGTACTGGTCGTGGAGGACGATCTTCCCAAACTCCGGCAGATCACCGATCTGGTGCGTGCTGAGCTCGGAGATGCCGAGATTGCGCAGCGGAGGTCTTATCAGAGCGGCTTAGAGCAGATTGTGGAGACGGTACCTGACCTGGTGCTGCTCGATATGACCATGCCGACCTTCGATGTGCAGGACGGGGCACCGGGAGGCCGGCCCCGCGCCTATGCGGGAAGGGAGATACTGGCGGAAGTGGTGCGAATGGGGATCCGGACCAAAGTGATCATTGTGACTGGGTTCGAGTCGTTCTTTGCCCCAGGTGAGGGTAGGATCACGCTCCCGGAGTTGAAGGTGCTGCTCGAGAAGCAGTTCGCGGGCACGTATATCGGAACAGTGTACTACAGCGCTTCGGAAGCAGGTTGGCGCGCAGAGCTTGCGGGGTTGATCGCAAAGTCTCGGAGTCTCAAATGATCTCTGTTCTCGTGGTCGACGATAATGATGAAAAACGTAAGGACGTCGTCGCGTTGGTGCGAGGGATCGCCGGCAGTGAGTCGTGTGAGGTGACAGAGGCGGCGGATGTGTCAGCGGCCTTTAAGGCCCTTGAGCAATCTCAATATGATCTTATGGTGCTTGATCTCAGCTTGCCAATTCGGAAGGGTGGCAAGGTTGATTCCAATGGCGGGGCCGGGCTTCTGCGGTCGCTCAATAGCGGCGCGGGGAAGCGTCCAGACCACATCATAGGTCTGACCGCCTACTCCGAGCTGCAAATCCAGTTCGTGAAGGAGTTTGGCGATTTGTTGTGGCACGTTATCCACTACGACCCAGCGTCGGTAGGGTGGCGAGAGATGATTGAGTCTAAGGTGATTCACATCGTCGAAGCCAAGGCTGGGAGGGCGGCTAGCGGATTCGGCCTGGACCTTGCCATTGTGACCGCGCTGGAGCGTCCTGAGTTGACCGCGGTACTCGAACTCGAAGGCTCCTGGGTGGTCGAACAGGTGAATGGAGACGACTCGATCTACCACCGCGGGGTCTTCGAACGTGATGGCAAGCGACTTAGCGTCGTTGCTAGCGCGGCCGTCGAAATGGGAATGCCGGCAACTGCCGCACACGCGATGAAGGTGTGCGAGGTTTACAGACCCCGATACTTGGCCATGGTTGGTATCGCTGCCGGGGTTAAGGGAGCTCCAGGCGACCTGCTCATCGCAGACCAAACGTGGGATTATGGCAGTGGCAAGATTCACCAGCGTGAGGATGGCGAGGTGACTCTTGCGCCAGCTCCCGTGTCACTGCCGGTTGATCCATCGCTCAAGAACCGGTTCAGTTATTTTGGGCTCGACGGTCCGACCCTCGGGCGTATCGCCTCACGATGGCGAGGGAATATCGCGTTCCCGCGCGCGAAGACTGCGATCGGGCCTGTTGCCTCGGGTGCTGCGGTGGTGGCGCACCGACCCGTGGTGGACGATGTGATCGCTCGCAACAGAAAGCTCGTGGGCATAGAGATGGAGACGTTCGCTTTGTTCTTGGCGGCGAGAATGGCGCGGAGGCCACGGCCCCTCCCCTTGTCGATCAAGGGAGTGTGCGATTTCGGCGATTCCGCCAAGGCCGATGAGTACCAGGAGCTTGCAGCATTCATGGCGGCCCAGTACTTGTATGAGTTCTCGCTGCAGATGCTCATTGGTAACGCAAAGTGATCGACTAGGGACGCGCACGTGTTAAGCATGCTTGGAGGCGACCGACATTGCCACCGCAAGTGGCGCCAGCAACCACGGTCCGATCGCCATGATCTTGGCCGACTTCTTGAGGTTGCAGTTCATGCAGAGGAGCTGGACGTTGGCGGGGGTGAGGCTGGTGCCGCCCTTGCTGAACGGGAAGTCGTGGTCGTAGTGGAGGTTCTCTTTCTTGCCGCACTTGACGCAGGCGCCCTTGTCGCGCTTGTAGACCTCGACCTTGACGGCGGTGGGGATCTGGCGGGAGAGGGAGAGCTCGCGGTCCTCCTCGGGGTCGAGGACCATGGCGGTTGAGGGTTTGAGGTGGAACCGGCAGACCTTGCGGGTGCGGCCGCGGCCGATGGGGACGTCCTTGATCTCGGCGTCGATGAGCTCGTGCTTTCCGCGGTCGCACCAGATGCCGTCGGCGATCTTCTCGTAGACCTGCACGATGCGGGCGGGCTTGGTGCCGGCCTTGTACTCGTCGGCGGCCTGGAAGAAGCGGCCGTTCTCGGTGAGCTTGCCGCTGGGGAGGGCAAGGGGCTGGTCGGTGCGCTTGGGGTCGGGGCTGCCGCGGAGGGAGGACTTGGGGACGTCGTGGCCCTCGTACTCGAGCACGCCGGTGGCCTCGTGCCACTGGTCCTGGTAGGGGGCGCCCTTGCGGACGCTCATCAGGATGATGGAGTAGGGCTTGTGGGCGAGGAAGTTCATGCCCTTCTGAAGGGTCATGCCCTCGCGGTAGGACATCTCGGGGTAGGCGATGATGGCGTGGTAGCGGGTGGCCAAGCGGGGGCCAGTCTATATAGAAGAGGGCAGGTATGGGGAAGGTCCGTCTGCGCCGCCTGTCCGCCCCGCGTTTTCTTGCACTTTCTCGAATCCTGCTGGTCAAGTTGCCCCGCGAATAGCCCGATCCCTCTCCTGCCGCGGTTGCCTGGTGTTCGAGTTGGCAGTCGCGGGCGCGGGACTCCTTGCCGTCGGGGGGTGCGCTCACAAGGGAATGGCGGCTTTGTTGGAGTCGATACCAATGGCCGAGATCATTCCTGCTTCGAAGACCGAGATGGTGAACTTTGTGCGCGACCACCTCAACGCCCTCAAGGCCAACGCTGTGGCCCTTGGTTTGACCACGGCCTTGACCACACAGCTGGAGACGCAGCTGGACAAGACGGAGACCGACGAGGACGCGATGAACACGGCGCGGCTGGCGAGCCGGGCGGCGACGGGCACGTTCGATGTGTCGTGCACCACGCTGCGGGCGATCATGCAGCAGTGCATCGACCGCATCCGCATCCAGGCGGAGTCGACCGCCAACCCGAACCTGTGGAACGTGGCCATGCTGCCCGCACCGCAGCCGCCCACCCCCGCCGGCGAACCCACGCCCGGCGAGGACGTGGTCGCGGACCCCAATGCCGACGGCACGGTCACCATCAAGTGGAAGGGCAGCACGGCCCACGGGCAGTTCTTCACGGTCTGGCGGCGCGTGGGCGACAACGGCGCGTGGTCGCAGATCGGCTCCATCGCGGGGCGGGTGCGGAGCTTTGTCGATGGCGGCGTGCCCAGTCCGGTCACGACCGGCGGGGCGAGCCTGTTCTACATGGTCCGCGGGCAGCGCGGCAACCAGGTGAGCAAGGAGTCCAACTTCGGCGTGATCCAGTACGGCGCGGGGCCGGGGTTCACGTTCACGGCGAGCAGCGGCGTGGAGACGAGCGGCAAGCTCGCCGCCTGAGGCAGAACTGAACCACAGAGACACAGAGGCACAGAGGAAGGCATTTGAATGAGGCCCGGGCTGTTGAGTCCGGGCCTTTTTTCATTGCTTGAGGATGGCTTGTCTCGGTCTGGTCTTTCCCCTTCGGTCTTCTTTCCGCTTCTTCTCTGTGTCTCAGTGTCTCTGTGGTGAAAACTCTTCAGTCGGCTTCTTCGGAGAGGACGCGGAGGGGTGGGGTGTCGAGGTCGTCGAACTGGCCGCGGGAGGCGGAGGCCATGCAGGCCCAGACGCCCAGGGCGGCGATGATGAGGGCGGTGGGGAGCACGATGAAGAGGACGGACATGGATTTGTCCCTTCGGGCAGAGGTCAGACGGGGATGAGGTCGGCGGTGCGCGCAGCGGTGGCGGTTGGCGTGGTTGTGTCGAGCGGGTGCGGTGGGGGAGCGGTGGGGGAGTTCGTCGCGCGCACGGGGAAGGTGGCGCGGCGGTAGACGACGGCGAGGACGGTGAGCGAGCTGACGGGCATGATGAACGCGGCGATGATGGGGTTGATGAGGCCGTACACGGCGAGGCCGCCGGCGATGGCGTTGTAGAAGACCGAGGTGCACAAGCAGCAGTGGATGGTGCGGATGGTGCGGCGGGCGGCGGTGGTGAGGTCCACGAGCAGGGCGAGGCTGGGGCGCTGGAGGTACATGTCCGCGGCGGCGAGCGAGGCCTCAGCACCGCCGGCGACGGCGATGCCCACGGTGGCGGCGGAGAGCGCGGCCGCGTCGTTGACGCCGTCGCCGACCATGACGGTGGTGGTTTCCTGTGTGGAAGCGCGGACGATGGCGAGCTTGTCCTCGGGGGAGAGGCCGCCGCGGCAGGCGTGGTCGGGGAGGCCGAGCGCGCGGCCGACGGAGCGGACCAAGGCGGGGTCGTCGCCCGAGAGGATCTGCACGTCCCAGCCCTGGGATTGCAGGGTGCGGATCGAGTCGGGGGAGTCGGCGCGGATCGCGTCGCCCAGGCCGATGGTGGCGGCGTGCTCGCCGTTCACGGAGACGAGGACGGGGGTGAGGGTGGGGTCGAGGCCGTCGAGGCCGTGAGCGTTGCCGCCAACAAACGCGGGTGAGCCGATGCGGAGGTGCAGCGGCTCGCGGTTGAGCTCGAAGGCGGTGACCTCGAGGCCGCCGCCGGTGACCTGACGCACGACAAGGCGTTCGAACTGTTCGTGGGGGTCGGGCGCGGGGAGATCGCCGAACGCGGCGACGAGGGCCCTGGCGATGGGGTGGCTGCTGTGGCGCTCCGCGGCGGCGATGAGCGGCTTGAGGTCCTCGGGGCCGGAGTAGGAGACCACGGACATGCGGCCGTGGGTGATGGTGCCGGTCTTGTCGAGGAACAGTGTGCCGCGGCGGTCCTTGTTGACGAGGTGCTGGAGGGCGTCGCCGCCCTTGATGAGCACGCCGTGGCGGGCGGCGCGGCCGATGGCGATGGTAAAGACCAGCGGCGTGGCGAGGCCCAGGGCGCAGGGGCAGGTGACGATGAGCAGCGCGGAGGCGTGGTCGAGGGCGGTCGCGAGGTCGGCGCGGAGGAGCCAGAGAAGGAACGTGAACGCCGAGAGGCCGAGCATCGACCACGTGAAGATGCCGGAGATGCGGTCGGCGAAGCGGACGAGCGGGGGCTTGCGGCTGGCGGCGTCGGCGATGGTCTTCATGAGGCGACCGACGCGGGTGTCCTCGCCGGTGGCCTCGACGCGGAGGGTGAGCGTGGAGGTGATGTTCACCGCGCCGGCGGCGACGTGGTCGCCCTCGGCGACGGTGACGGGGCGGGATTCGCCCGAGAGCAGCGACTGGTCCACCTTGGAGGCGCCGCTGACGACGACGCCGTCGGCGGGGATGGAGTCGCCGGCGCGGACCTCGACGAGGTCGCCGCGGATGAGGGACTCGATGGGGACTTCGGTGGCGGCGCTGTCTTTGAGGCGGCGGGCGCTGGTGGGCGTGAGGGAGAAGAGGAGTTCGATGGAGTCCACAGCCCAGCGCTGCTGGCGGGCCTGGAAGAAGCGGCCGACGAGGAGCAGGAACACGAGGACGGTGAGGGCGTCGAAGTAGATCTCGCCGTGGCCGCGGATGACGTTGATCGTGCCGAAGACGCCGCCGGAGAGAAGGGCGAGGGTGATGGGGAGGTCGAGGTGGGGCGTGCGGGTGCGCACGGCGGCCCAGGCGTTCTTGAAGAAGAGCCGGCCGGGGCCGAGCAGCGAGACCAGGCCGAGCACGAGGCTGAGCCAGCGGAAGGTCTGCTCGTAGCTGGACTGCATGGTGTCGAAGGCGCCGGCGTAGAGGGCGAAGGCGAGGAGCATGACGTTGCCGGCGCAGGCGCCGGCGACGGCGAGCTTCTTCATGAAGCGGCGGTCCTCGATGGTGCGGAGCGACTGGGCCTCGCCGTCCTTGCTGGGGTGGGGCGTGTAGCCGAGAGAGTCGAGGGCCTGGGCGATGCGCGAGAGGTGCGTGAGCGAGGGGTCCCAGGTGAGATCGACGGTGCCGCGGCGGAAGTCGAGACGCGACTCGATGACGCCGGGGACGATTGATGGCAGCTTCTCGATGAGCCAGACGCAGGCGGCGCAGTGCAGGTTCTGGAGCATGAGGCGGGCGGTGCGGTACCCACCTTGAAGGTGGGCGAGCGGTTTGGTGTAGAGGCTGGTGAAGGTGGGGTCGTCGAACTCGCTGAAGCGCTTGCCGGTGGCCTTGGCGGGGGCCTTGTCGGTTTCGGTCGCGGCGCGGAGGCGGTAGTAGGCGTCGAGGCCGCAGGAGTGGATGAGGGAGTAGGCGGTGGCGCAGGCGGTGCAGCAGAACTGGTGCTCGGCGTCGGGCTCGATGAGGCCGGCGGGCACCGCGAGCGAGCAGTGGGTGCAGGCGACCGACGCGGAGATACGGGGCGGCGCGGCGGAGTTCGTTGACATGGTTGTAGTGATTGTCACGGGTTGCACTCCGCGGGGAGGTTTGGCGCGTGCTCCTCGAGCAGCATGGCGCTCGCGGGCAGCGCGTGGCCGTGGGGGTGGCCGGTCATGCGGGTGATGACGGTGAAGACGCCGACGCACACGACCGCGAGGCTGGTGATGAGCGGGAGGCGCCTCTTAAGCGGGCCCGCGAGGCACTGGAGGCCGGTGCCCAGGGCGATGAGGGCGGGGAGGGTGCCGAGCCAGAAGACGAGCATCGCGAGGGCGCCTTGCGCGGGGTTGGCGGTGCCTGCGGCGGTGATGACGAAGGCGTAGAGCCAACCGCAGGGGAGCAGCGTGGTGAGCAGGCCGGTCATGGCGGCGCGGGCGAGCGGCGGGAGGTCAAACGCGGCGCGGTGGCCGGCGGTGAGGGCGCGTTCCATGAGCGCGGGGACGGGCGGGCGCGGGAGCCTGACACCCATGACGCGGGCGATCGCGAGGAGGCCGAAGGCGACCATCATGGTGCCCGCCAGCGCCCCCGCGGTGCGCTGGAGGCCTGCGATCGATCCCCCCAGATCGATCGCGTGCCCCAGCGCGCCGGCGAGGGTCCCCAATGCCGTGTAGGTGACGAGGCGGCCGGTGTGGTACGCGGCCTGCAGCGCGGCCTTGCTCACAGGCTTCTCGCCGGGGGTGATCGCGAAGGCGAGGAACGCGCCGCACATGCCCGCGCAGTGCATACTGCCCAGAAGGCTGGCGAGGAAGATGGCGGCGATGAGGGGTGTCACCTGGCGGCGGCCTTCTCGGCGATCTCGATGGTGCGGGCGACCTCGGCGCGGGATCCGTTGCACACGATGTCGAGGCGGACCTCGTAGAGGCCGGCGCGGGGGGCGACGATGCGGGCGGCGTACTCACCGGGGGTGAGCGGGGTGAGCACGGCCTCCTGGCGCGAGGCGGAGCGGGCGTGGCAGAAGACCTCGGCCCTGACGGCGGCGGCGTTGAGCGCGGCGCCGTGGCGGTCGCGGAGGGTGACGCGGAGCTCGCGCTCGTTGCCCGCGCTGATCACGGGGCCGAGGGTGGCGTCGATGGACCAGCCGAGCTGGTCGGCGCTGGCGCGGGCGGCGGCGGTGGAGTCCCACTTCACGGCCTTCTCGTAGTAGTCGGGCTCGACGCCGAAGGCGGGGTCGTCGCCGGCGATGCGCATCATGGTGAGGACGCCGATCATCTGCACGCCCAGCAGGGCGATGATGATGAAGGGCCAGCGGGGGAGGCGGCGGGGTTGCTCAGCCACGGCTGGGCTCCTTGGGGGCGTCGCGACGGACGCGGTTGTTCATGGGGCCCAGCAGGCGGTAGGTGTGCTCGGTGCGGTAGCCGTCGGCGGTCTCGATGGCGATGCGGGCGTCGAAGGTGCCCGAGGGCACGAAGACCTCGCGGGGCAGGAGGACGATGACGGCAATGGTGGTCTGCTCGCCCGGCGCGACAGTGAAGGGGTTGGGGGAGGACTCGATCTCGATGCGGCCGCCGGCGGGCGCGTTGATGAGGGAGACCGTGCAGGTCGCCTGCTCCATCAGGCGGTTGGTGACCTTGACGCGGAGCTGGTTGCTGATGAGGCCGCTGGGCAGCTCGTTGAAGGGCATGCCGCGGCCGCGGAGGAGGTTGATGTCGACCGGCGGCTTGGTGATGATGCCGTGGGTGAAGATGGAGGTAATGAGGGCGAGGAGGGCGGAGTAGATGACGACGCGCGGGCGGGCCTTGCGGGGCTCACCCTCCAGGGCGCGCTGGCTGCTGTAGCGGATGAGGCCGGTGGGGCGGCCGACCTTGGTCATGACTGCGTCGCAGGCATCGATGCACTGCGTGCAGTGGATGCACTCCATCTGGAGGCCGTCGCGGATGTCGATGCCGGTGGGGCAGGTGGTGACGCACATGCGGCAGTCGACGCAGTCGCCCTGGGGCGCGGCGTCAAGGACCGGGAGCGAGACGCGCTTGGCCTTGCCGCGGGGCTCGCCGCGCTTGCGGTCGTAGGCGACGATGAGCGAGCCGCGGTCGAGCATGACGGACTGGAAGCGGCCGTAGGGGCACGCGATGGTGCACATCTGCTCGCGGAAGAAGCCGAAGTCAAAGAGCATGGCGGCGGTGACGCCGGCCATCAGGAGGAAGGCCGTGGGGTGCTCGAAGGGGCTGCGGGTGACCCAGGTCTTGAGCTGGTCGATGCCGACGAAGTAGGCGAGGAAGGTGTGGGCGATGAAGAGCGACGCGAGGATGTACACGGCCCACTTCAGCACGCGCTTGAGGCCGCCCGTCGGCTGCTTCGAGCGCCCGGGCTCGCCCTCGAAGAGTCGCTCGATGGGGCGGTAGAGGAACTCCATGTAGACGGTCTGCGGGCATGCCCAGCCGCACCACACGCGCCCCAGCACGGAGGTGGCGAGGAACACGGCGAGGAAGACAGCCACCATCAGCAGCACGAAGAGCGGCGTGTCCGTGGGGAGGAAGGTGTAGCCGAAGAGCGTGAAGCGGCGGTGGACGATGTCGAGCAGGACGAGTGGCAGGCCGTTGACGGTGATGTAAGGAATGGCGGTGAAGAGGGCGATGAGGGTATAGGCGACGGCGCGCCGGCGTGTCCAGAAGCGGCCGCGGGAGGGGCGGGGGTTGAGCCAGCGGCGGGAGCCGTCCTCGTTGAGGGTGGAGAGCGTGCCGTGGCGCTGCTCGTAGACGGTGGGGGGGATCGGAGTTGGGTCGGTGGTGGTGGGCATGAGCGGCCGTGAGGCGCGGCGGCGGTTACTTGGGAGAGGACCAGGCGGGGGCACGGTCGCCCTCGGGGGCGCGCCCGGGGACGTTGCGGCCGCGGAGGCTGGCGACGTAGGCGGAGACGAGGACGACCTCGTTGGGGTGGAGGGTGAGCTTCTGCGCGGGCATGGCGCCGCCGGCGGCGCCGTTGTTCACGACGGAGAGGATGTCGCCCAGGGCCTTGACGTTCTTGTAGTGGTCGTCGGTGAGGTTGGGGCCGACGAGGCCCTGGCCCTTGTCGGCGTGGCAGGAGGCGCAGGAGCCCTTGAAGATGCTCTCGCCGACGCTCATCCACTTGACTTCGTTCATCATGCGGTGGAGCGTGGGCTCGTCCTGGGCGAGGGTGCCGAGCTCGGCGAACTGCTTCTTGAGGTTGGCGACCTCGGCCTTGGCGTGGACGCTCTCGGGGGTCCACGCGGCGGGGCTGAACTGGAAGAACATGAAGTAGAAGATGGAGAAGACGATGGTGGCGACAAAGACGGCGTGCCACCAGCCTGGCGTGGGGTTGTCGTACTCGCGGATGCCGTCGTAGTCGTGGCTGGTGAGCTGGTCGCGTCCGGGCGCGTTGGAGTTGGTGGGGGTGGTGGGGGCGTGGTCAGACATGCGGGGCTCCTTCGTCGTCGATGGGGAGCGAGGCGGCGCGGGCGATGTCGGCGCGGCTGGTGCGGAGGACGCGCCAGGTCACACCGGCGAAGACGGCGAGGAAGAGGACGAGGGCCATCTTGGGCCACACGGTCAGGTCGAGGTGTCCGAGGATGTCGCTGAGTCTCACTTGCCAACCTCCTTCGCGGTGTCGGCGGCGGGCGCGGCGGCCGGCGCGTTCTTGATGTCGGTGCCCAGGCGCTGCATGTAGGCGATCAGCGCGGTCACCTGCCTGGTGGCGACGCCCTCGGGGCCGCCCTGCTGGGCGATGTTCTCGCCGATGCGGGCGGCCTGCTCGCGGGCGCTGGCGGCGGCGTGGCCTTCCTTCACCGCGTCGCCGTAGGGCACGCCGAGCATGGCCATGCCGTCGACGCGGGCCTGGACGGCCTCGAAGTCCAGCTCATCCTCGAGCAGGTGCGGGTAGGCGGGCATAATGGAGCCCTTGGTGATCTGGGCCGGGTCCTTGAAGTGCAGGTAGTGCCAGAGGTCCGACTGCTTGCCGCCCTCGCGGGCGAGGTCGGGCCCGATGCGGCGGCTGCCCCACTGGAACGGATGGTCATAGACGAACTCGCCGGGCTTGCTGTACTCGCCGTAACGCTTCGTCTCGGCGAAAATCGGGCGGATCATCTGCGAGTGGCAGTTGTAGCAGCCCTCGGCGACGTAGATGTCGCGCCCGGCGAGCTCGAGGGGGGTGTAGGGTTTGACGGAGGTGATGGTGGGGACGTTGGAGCGGATGAGGAACGTGGGGATGATCTCGAAAAGCGACGCCACGCCCACGGCAATGATGGTCCAGACTGTGAAGCGGAGGGGCAGGCGCTCCCAGCGGCGGTGCCAGGTGCCCTGGAGGAACATGTCGAGCTTGCGGCCGGCCTCGATGTTGCCGGTCAGCCTGCTGCTGCCGACCTCGTCGGCGTAGCGGGCTTCCCTGGCGAGCGGCGCGAGGGCCGCGGCCTGATGCACGGGGACGTCGTAATTCGCGGGGCGGCTGCGCCAGGTCATGAGGAAGTTGACGCCGGCGAGGACGATGCCCGCGACGTACATGAGGCCGCCGATGAGGCGCACCCAGTAGTGGGGCTGGATGGCGTTGACGGACTCGATGAAGTCCGGGTAGGCGAGGCGGCCGGTCTGGTCGAAGGCGCGCCACATAAGGCCCTGCGTGATGCCCGCCCAGTAGATGGCGGAGATGTACAGCAGGATGCCGATGGTGCCGAGCCAGAAGTGGGTGCTGGCGAGCTTCCTGCTCCACAGCGGGGTCTGGAAGAGGCGGGGCAGGAGCCAGTACATCATGCCGAAGGCCATGAAGCCGTTCCAGCCCAGGGCGCCGCTGTGCACGTGGGCGATGGTCCAGTCGGTGTAGTGGCTGAGCGAGTTGACGCTCTTGATCGAGAGCATGGGCCCCTCAAAGGTCGCCATGCCGTAGAACGTGATGCCCACGACGAAGAACTTGAGCACGGGGTCGCTTGAGACCTTGTGCCACGCGCCGCGGAGGGTGAGCAGGCCGTTGATCATGCCGCCCCAGCTGGGCATCCAGAGCATGACGGAGAAGAGCATGCCGAGCGTGCTGGCCCACTGCGGGAGGGCGGTGTAGTGCAGGTGGTGGGGCCCCGCCCAGATGTAGATGAACACCAGGGACCAGAAGTGGATGATGGAGAGGCGGTAGGAGTACACCGGCCGCTCGGCCGCCTTGGGCATGAAGTAGTACATGAGGCCCAGGAAGGGCGTGGTGAGGAAGAAGGCGACGGCGTTGTGGCCGTACCACCACTGCATGAAGGCGTCCTGCACGCCCGCGTACACGGGGTAGGACTTCATGAACACCTCTGTGCTCATGGACTCGCCGGTGGTGAGGAAGTGGTAGAGGCCGATGGGCAGCGAGAGGTTGTTGAAGACGTGCAGGACGGTGACGGTGACGATGGTGGCGATGTAGAACCAGAGGGCGACGTACATGTGCCGCTCACGCCGGTTCTTGATGGTCATGAAGAAGTTGGTGCCGAAGAAGCCCAGCCACACCACTGCGATCATGATGTCGATGGGCCACTCGAGCTCGGCGTACTCCTTGCCCTGGGTGTAGCCGAGGGGGAGCGTGACGGCCGCGGCGACGATGATGGCCTGCCAGCCCCAGAAGTGCAGCCTGCTGAGCGTGTCGCTCCACATGCGGCTCTTGCAGAGGCGCTGGGTGGAGTAGTAGACGGCGGCGAAGATGGCGTTGCCGGCGAAGGCGAAGATGGCCGCGTTGGTGTGCAGCGGGCGGAGGCGGCCGAAGGTGAGCCAGCTGGTGTCGGTCAGCGGCTTGAGGAGCATGAAGGGCTTCATGCCCAGGAACGCCCAGTCGAAAGGCAGGTTGGGGATGACCAGCTGCGCGGCGATCACGACGCCCGCGAGCGTGGCCACCAGCCCCCAGACCAATGTCATCAGCAGGAATTTGCGGACGATGTCGTCGTCGTAGGAGAAGCTCTCGAGCGCGGCGGGTGGGCGCACGCTGGGGCGGGGGGCGGTGTGGGGGTGGTCAGCGGTAATGGCGGGTGACATTGGAGTGGCTGCTCCGGAGGTGGCCCTGGTTCAGTGCGGACGAACTCTACTGAATACATGAGTAACAAGTCAACTGCTTGTCAATGGAGACATCCGCGGCGGGCTCGAATTCGCAGCTTTATCGACGGGGTAGATGGGAACGTGTGCCTGTTCAGGGGACGGCTCGGTCAGGAGCCGTCGAGAGCGCGCGCCCCGGAAGCGCGGAAGCATAGTTGACCTGCCGATCACATATTCGTAGAGTTGGGGCTGATCGGAGGGTTCGTCCATGCTCACGCAGGCGGTCGGATATGCCGCGACGGCTTTGGGTTATGTGGCCGCGGCCGGCGGGAAGCCGGTGCTGGTGAAGGAGGTCGCGGAGGGGTGCGACATCCCCGGGCCGTACCTGGCGAAGATCATCCATTCACTCTCGCGGATGCAGCTGGTGAACACGCAGCGGGGCGTGGGCGGGGGCGTGACGCTGGCGCGTGAGCCGCGGGAGATCACGCTGTTTGACCTGTGCCAGGCGCTGGGCGATCCGATCGTGCAGAAGCGGTGCATGCTGGGCACGGCGGAGTGCTCTGATGAGCGGGCGTGCCCGGCGCACAAGTTCTGGACGGCCCACCGCGGCAAGCAGGTGGAGTTCCTCAAGTCGACCACAATCGCGGACATCGCGGCGTTCGAGACGCGCCGGCGGTGGGGCAAGGGCGTGAAGGGCGGGGCGGTGATGCCGCTGATGCCGACGATCTCGGTGGCCGCCAAGGACCAGTGAACGCGGGTTGCACGCGGAATGTGGTCAGGGGAGAGCGAACATGAAGCGGAGCGGCAAGGCGGGCGCGAAGTCTGGCAAAGCGGTCAACCGCCCGGGCGTGCGCGTGAAGCGTGGGGGCGCGGCGGGGCGGACTGCGGCGTCGGTGACCGCATCGGAGTTCCGGCTGGTGGATGAGCGCGGGCGTGTGCGCGCGGTGTTGTCGAGCGGGAGGGCCGGCCCGAGCCTGGCGATGCTGCACGAGGACGGGGAACTGGCCCTCGAGGTGATGGTCGGTGCGACGGGGCCGACGATCAAGCTGGTGGACGATGGCGGCTCCACGCGGGTGTTCCTGGGTTCTACACGCGGCGGCGCGCGCATGGGCATGACTGACGTGAGCGGCAAGCAGCGGCTGTTCATCGGCGTAAGCCCGGCGGGGAAGCCGGACGTGACGATCTATGACGAGGATCAGCGGCGCGTGTGGGGGCCCACGGCCAAGGCGCGCACGCGGCGCTGATTTGGCGGCTTCAGCGCATCGCGAACACTCTGACGCGGCCGTCGGGGCGAGCCACGACCTCGCCGCCGAAGGCCGCGATGGTGCGGATGTTGGTGGTCGAGTGCTCGGTCAGGCGGCCGGTCATGTACTCGCCGCCGGCGAGGAGGGCGAGCGGGACCATGAGCTGGTCGGCGAGGTGCGGGCCCACGGGGGCCTTGGACGCGATGTACTCGCGGGCCTGGTCGGCTGCCTCGCGGGCGACGGACTCGGCGGAGCGGCCCAGCTCGCCCACGCTGGAGAAGAGCTCCGTCACGTGCTCGTAGCCGAGCTCGATGCACAGGGCGTTACCGGGGCAGAGGGCGTCGCGGACCTCGTGGATGCGGAGCTGGTCCTCGGGCAGGCCCAGGCGCTCACCGACGACGGTCAACTCGCGGTCGCCGATGGAGGCGGGGAGCTTGGAGATGATGGCGCGCGCGGCATGGGTGGTCGCGCGCCCGCGCTCGAGCAGAGCCAGCGGGCGCGGCGTGGCGGTGGGCTGCACCTCCACGACGAGGCGGCCGCCGCCGGCGGGGAAGAAGCCGGGGCGCTCCAGGTGCGCGGTGATGGTGGGGCCGAGCTGGTTGAGCAGCGGCACGAGCACGCGGGCGAAGAAGTCGAAGGGCGGGGCGGCCTTGTTGTAGGTGCCGCCCTCCACGGTGATGCGCGAGGGGTAGTCGGCCCGCTGCAGCGGCGGCAGGATGGCCTGGAGCACCATCGTGGTGCTGCCGGCGGTGCCGATGGGGAAGTGGTAGGCGCCGGGGGTGACGGCGCTGGGCGTGAAGGTGACGTCCATGGAGCCGACCTCGTCCCCGGTGACCTCGGCGGCGCAGATGGAGGCCGCGGCGCGGACGCAGGTGAGGTGCTGACGCTTGAGCCCGGGCTTGTCGCGCCCGGCGCGGATGTTGGCGATGCGGAAGGGCTTGCCGGTGGCCATGGAGAGCGCGAGGGAGGAGCGCAGGATCTGGCCGCCGCCCTCGCCTTGTGAGCCGTCGATGTGGATCATGGCTGAGTCCTTCACGATATCGCGGGCGCGCCCATCGCGCCGCGTCTGAGAGTTAGAATCAGGGCGCTGGTGTCTCCACCAGCGCCCTCAGGGAGCGTGCCTCATCAGTCGATGAAGCGCAGGTGCTGCATGGCGGCAGCACGGTTCTCGGTGTTCATCAGCACCTCGTGCCAGCACCACAGGTTGATGGTGGCGTGGTCAGGGTGGCGGATGCGTCCCTTGACGTAGACCCGCATGTTGATGCGGGCCGACATCCAGTTCCGGCGCGCCAGTTCCGGATACTCGGTCATCAGGCGGCGGTACCGCTGCTCGCTGAGCCACTCGCCCCGCATGTAGTCGCGGTTGGAGTAGACATTCTCGCCGCCGGTGCGGTAGCCGAACTCGGCGAAGTGGGGTTTGCCGCCGCCGCGCGAGAGCATCTCGTTGCGGTTGACGAACTCGTCGTCGACCGTGAAGCCCTCGCGGGGGAGGAAGAACCACTCGCCCTGACGGCGGTACGCCTCGGTGTGGCGGGAGCCGAGCTCCCGCCCCTTGACGCCGCGCTTGGCCGCCTCGGCCCGGACCTCGGGCGGCATCAGCGCCGCCATCGCGGAACGGACGTCGGAGACGCCGCGGTCCTCGGGGACGGCGGCGGCGAACCACTCGCGCTCGTCGTGACCGCAGAGGTACTTGTGGACCGAATCGGTCCCGAGCACCTTGCAGACCAGGAGCAGGTGGCGCTTGTCCTCCTGCACCTGGGGGACGCACAGCCGGACGCCGTCGCCGGCCGCGACGGTGAAGAACTGCCCCTTGCGGTCGCGGAGGATGTTCACCGAGATCCGGCGCGGATCGTTGGTGAACGTCGAGAGCCGGACCCGAGCGCCCATGCGCTCGAAGGGGCGGGTGAGATGGATGGCATCATCCATGGGAAACTCGCTTTCGCGTTGTGTGCACCGCGGGTGCGCAGTGATGGCGCACGCCGCGGGCGCGGGGTTGGTGTGAGAACGTGCGAGCCATGGGCGCGGCGGTACCACGCGGCCTGTGTTGCAAGGGCGCGGAGGATCGCCGTGTCAGGGCTCAGGAATGTGGGTTGGCCAGTGGCGGTATCACTGACGGTGTGGCCTGGGGCGCACCGTGAACATCGGGCCGTCCCACGCGGCCTCGCTGGGCGAGCACATTGTGAGGGGGCCGGTGATTACCGAGAGGATGCGGGCAATGGGTTAATGCACTGCATGGGTTTCACCTGTGGTTGGGGAGGAAAATACCGGGGATTTCAGCGTTGTCAAGCAGCGGAGCGATTTTTTTGCTTGCGTGCATGGTTGCTCCGTGTGTGAAGCGCACCGAGATGAAGACATCTCGGTGGCACGACAACAGTTCACTCTCGTCAGTCGTCGGCCTTGTCGCTGTCTTTGATCACGAAGCGGGCCTTGAGGCGGGCGACCTCGCTGGCGAGGCCGGCCTGCTTGACGCTGCGGAGCACCTCTTCGAAGTCCTTGTACGCGCGGGGTGCTTCGTCGCGCGGGTAGTTGCGGCAGTTGGTGAGGATGTCCGCGGCGTCGAAGCTCGCATCGATGGACCTCTGGTCGAGGGTCTTGTTCGCGGCCGTGCGGCTCATGCGGCGGCCGGCGCCGTGGTTGACGCTGTAGCAGGAGAGCGACGCGCCGGGCTCGGCGACCATGACGCTCGAGCCGTCCTGGGGGTTGCCCGGCAGGAGGATCGGGTGGCCGGTGGACGCGAAGGGCGTGTCGCGCAGTGCGTGGTGGCCCGCGGGGAACGCGCGGGTGGCGCCTTTCCGGTGCACCCACGCGGGCTTGTTGTTGACGATCTCCTGGCGGGCGATGTTGTGGCTGATGAAGTAAACGAGGTGGCCCCTGGTGCCCGGGAGCACTTCCTGGAAAGCCTCGAGCACGAGCGCGTTGATGAGCATGTGGTTGACGGTCGCGAAGTTCGCGCCCATGGCCATGTCGTCGAGGTACGCGTCGGCCTCGGGCGTGCCGAGCGGCGCGTGCACCATGTGGCGGTCCCCGCCGGGGAGCTGGATGCCCCAGGTCGCGAACTTCTGGTTCATGGCCTTGAACTGGCCGTCGGCCAGGAGGGCACCCCAGCCGCGGCTGCCGCAGTGGGAGAGGAAAGCGACGTGCCGGTCGCGCAGGCCGAAGACCTCCGCGGCGGTGCGGGCGCGCTCGGTGTCCTCGACGTGCACGACCTCGGCCTCGCCGAAGTGGTTGCCGCCGCCGTAGGAGCCCAGCTGGCGGATCTTGCTGGCGAAAAGCTCGTAGGCCTGCGGGGCCGCGGTGTGGCGGGCGAGCCGCTCGCGCAGGGCGTCAGCGGTGCCGTCGTGGCCCAGGTGGTGGCTGTCCTCGCAGCGCTGGGCCCACTCGGTGGGGATGCCGAGCTCGGTGAGCACGCCCGCGGAGGCGCCCTCGGTTACGACACGCTGGCCGAGCGTGGCGTCCACGTAGCGGCCCTTGCGGGCCTCGCGCTGGCCGCGGCCGGTGCCGGTGGGGGTGCGCTCGAGGATGGCGTTGATGAGGGCGCGCCGGAGCTTCTTGTCGGCGATGACGTCCTCGGGGATGTCGAGCTGGAGCAGGCTCAAGCTGCACTTGATGTCGACGCCGACAGGGCCGGGGTAGATGTGCGTGGGTGAGACGAGCACGCAGCCGATGGGCGCGCCGTAGCCGGCGTGGGCGTCGGGGTTGAGGATGATGTCGGTGACGCCGGGGGCGAGGCGCGAGTTGATCGCCTGCTGGATGCAGAGCGTGTCGAAGCCGTCGCGGATCGCCTTGGTGGCGATCACGGTGATGGGCGGCGTCTTGCCGTTGGCGACTGGGAGGATGGCCGTGGCCTCGCCGGTCTCGATGAACGGTGAGGGCGGCGTGCTGGTCGTCGCGGCGGGGGCCGTGACGGCAGGTGAGCTGGGGGTGTCGGGGTCGGTGGTCATGTTGATGATTCCATTGGGCTGGTGTGTGTCGGTCCACGACGACGAAGGGCGATGAGAGGTTTTTTCCCGCTCTACCACTGAGCTACAGACCCGTGCGTGTTGAAGCGGATCTGGCGGGACTCGAACCCGCGACCTGGACCTCCTTAAGGTGTACTCCCATCAGGGCATTCGTCGTGGACCGTCGCACACCGACGGCCGCTCGTTTCCTCAAGTTCAGCGGTCCTCCGCGGCGACAAGGTTGGCGAGAGCTTCCCGGTTACCCGGGGCGGGATTCGAACCCGCGAGCGCTTGCGCGCGACCAATGTACTCCCGCCGGCATTCGCCGCGTCCGACCGTCGATCATGTGATCGCTGCTCCTTGCTTTCTCTGTGGCCGCCGCGGCGACGAGTGGTTGGTGAGAGGGTTGTTGGATGTACTCCCACCGGCATTCGCCGCGTCCGACCGACATTTGCTATCCCACGCGGGACGGGGTCCGGGCCGACGAGGTGTTCATGAGACGTTACAACTTGAATGTAGTCCCAGGAGCATTCGGCCCGGACCCCGCCCGCGTGCCAAGCGAGGCGGGGACTATGTCACTGATTGTCTGACTGCATCAGATCGTCTCCTGTTCGATCACGCCGACCCAGTGGTTGGGGCCGAGCGTGTTGCTGTGGAAGGCCGCGATCACGCTGAACACCGAGTCGGCGAAGCCGCCGATGTTCAGGATGTCGGAGGACTCATGGGCCTGGGTCGAGCCGTGGGGCTGGATGTCCAGGCACACGAGCTTGGCCGCGGGGTTGCGACGCTTGAACTTCGCCCACTCGTCCATGGTGGCGGTCGAGCGGGAGAGTCCCGAGAAGCCCTTGCTGTCGACCCACGACTCGTTGTCCGAGACGAAGATCACCAGGTCGGCCTTCTCATTGTGGCGGTTGAGCCACGCGAGCGGCGCCGAGCAGTTGGTCCCGCCCGACGGCAGGCTCGCCAGCCGCTGGGCGTTGGTCATCACGCTGTCGCGCGGGTTGAGGTCCGCCTTCAGGACGTCGTCGGAGAAGGGGAGGACCCGGGCCTGCGGGTTCTTCCGCAGGACCGCCGCGCTCACGAGCGCCGCCACGTCGATGCACCGCACCTTCGTGGTCGAGCCCTTGCGGTGCCCCGTCACCGGGGACTGCATGGAGCCCGACACGTCGGGGAGCACCCAGACGCGCCCGTCGATCGCCGGCACGTTGCCGACCGCGACCTCCATCGCGTCCTGGAGCGCCTCGCGCAGGCCGCGCGGCACGTCATCCCCCGTGTTCGCGTACGCGGCCATGAGCTGGTACGGGAACACGCGCGCATTCGCCACCTCCACGGGGCTGCGGAGCTTCGCGGCCAGCTGCGGCACGATGCTCCCGTCCTTGAACGCGTCGTGACGCGTGAAGGTGTTGAGGTTCATCCGCAGCTGCTGCCAAGACGCCTTGCGGGCCAGGGCCATCCAGTGGCGCTTCTCGAGCGCCAGGCCGGTCAGCATGTCCATGGGGACGTCAGGCATGTCGCTGCTGGTGAACATCGAAGGGTTCGCCTTGAAGGCCTCGTACTGCTTCACGAGCTCGGGCAGGTCTTCCACGTTGTGGGGCTTGCCGAGGATGTAGCCGTACAGGGCCGCGCGGGACGCGGTGAGGGGCTTGGGGTGGACCATTTTGATGATGTCCGCGAGCGACGGGTCGTTGCCGACCGAAGCGCGGAAGAGCTGCTCGTCGGTGCGGGTCTCGAGCCACTGGAGCACGAGGCGCTTGGGCAGGGTGCCCAGGCTCTTGCGCGCCACGGCGCCCGAGCGCATGATCTGCACGAAGTTGCGGAGCATCTTCGGGCTGTCGATCACGCGGTCGAACACCTCGGCCATGAGGCCGGGGGACACCACGCTGAGCACCGCGACGAGCAGGGCCGGCATGTCCTTCATGTGGCTCTTGCTGCGGGTGTACAGCGCGACCTTGGCGACGAACTCGGGCTCCACGGCGGAGGCGAGGTCGATCACGATCTTGAGCTGGTCCTCGGCGCTGGCGTAGAACGTGGAGTTGAGGCAGCCGGTCGCGGCGTACTGCGCGAGCATCTGCTTGGGGCTGAGCTTGTAGGCGATGCCGCGCGCCTCGTTGACGGTGTCGGCCTCGGGGAGCAGGCGGGCGAGGGTGGACTGGAAGAGCGACTTGTTGGCCATGGGGCACCTCCGGTTCGGGCCCTGGTGGGGCCCGGCATCCCGCGGCCACTGCGGCCGTGCGGGCGATGGGGAGATGCATTGCGAGCGGCGTGCCAGAGGCCGAAACCGCTTTCCTGCGGCGGGAATGAGGGTGGACCCGGGGAAGTGCTCGCGCGGACGAGCCGATCTGATAGAGTGGTTATCCGAATGGATAAGGCCCGCCGGCGGGCGTGTGGAGGTGGGTGATGGGTCGCAAGACGGTGGTGATCGGGCTGCTGGGCACGACGCTGGATACCGGGCGCAACGAGAAGCGCTGGGAGCGGTGGCGGCCCACGGTGTCGCTGTGTCAGCAGGAGGACCTCGCGGTCGACCGGCTGGAGCTGCTCTACCCGCGCATGGCGGAGAGCCTGACGCGGACGGTGTGCGAGGACATCAAGCAGGTGTCGCCGGAGACGGAGGTCAAGTGCCACCTGGTCAACCCGAGCGATCCGTGGGACTTTGAGGAGGTGTACACCGCGCTGCACGACTTCGCGGACCAGTACCCCTTCGACACGGAGCGCGAGGACTACTACATCCACATCACAACCGGCACGCACGTGGCGCAGATCTGCCTGTTCCTGCTGACCGAGACGCGGAAGTTCCCGGCGAAGCTGATCCAGACCAGCCCCCGGAACAAGCACGCGGGGAGCGAGGGTGAGTACAAGGTCATCGATCTGGACTTGTCGAAGTACCACCGCATCGCGGCCCGGTTCCAGCGCGAGTTCAAGGACAACATCACTGGGCTGAAGTCGGGGATCGCGACGCGGAACCGGACGTTCAACCGGCTCATCGAGGAGGTCGAGCACGTCGCCGCGAACTCGGCAGACCCGATGCTGCTGATGGGGCCCACGGGCGCCGGCAAGAGCCAGCTGGCGCGGCGCGTGTACGAGTTGCGGCGGCACCGGAACCTGGTGACGGGGGCCTTCGTGGAGGTGAACTGCGCGACGATCCGCGGGGACGCGGCGATGTCCACGCTCTTCGGGCACAGGAAGGGCGCGTTCACCGGCGCGGCGAGCGACCGGCCGGGGCTGCTGCGCTCGGCGGACAAGGGCGTGCTGTTCCTGGACGAGATCGGCGAGCTGGGGCTGGACGAGCAGGCGATGCTGCTGCGGGCGATCGAGGAGAAGCGGTTCATGCCCCTGGGCGCGGACCACGAGGTCTCGAGCGAGTTCCAGCTGATCGCGGGGACGAATCGAGACCTGCTGACGCGGGTGCGCTCGGGTGAGTTCCGCGACGACCTGCTGGCGCGGATCAACCTGTGGACGTTCTGCCTGCCGGCGCTGCGCGAGCGTGTCGAGGACATCGAGCCGAACCTGGACTATGAGCTCAACCAGTACGCAAAGCGCACGGGGAGGACGGTTCGGTTCAGCACTGAGGCCCGCGCTGCGTACCTGCGGTTTGCCACCAGCGCGGATGCGGTCTGGGCGGGCAACTTCCGGGATCTTTCGGCGTCGGTGACGCGGATGGCGACGCTCTCCGCGAGTGGGAGGATCACGGAGGAGGTCGTCGCGGCGGAGGTGGGACGGCTGCGGCAGGGGTGGTCGGGCGCGGGTCCGGGCGAGGACCCGTGCGCGCGGGCGCTCGGTGAACAGGAGGCATCGAAGCTGGATCGTTTCGATCGTGTGCAACTGGCGGATGTGCTGACCGTGTGTGCAGTGTGCGGGACCTTGTCGGAAGCGGGGCGTCAGCTGTTCAGTCAGTCGCGCGCACAGCGCACGAGCCTGAACGATGCGGACCGCCTCAGGAAGTACCTGGCGCGGTTCGGGCTCAAGTGGGACAGCAGCACGGCGGGCGTGGTGCGCGCGAGCTGAGGCGGTCGAGGCGCTCCGAGATCAGACGGTCGCGTGCGGGCGGGCGGTAGCGAGGTCGTGCTCGGCGGCCCATTGGCCGAGGTCCCGCCCCTGGATGGCCGCGGCCATGAGGTCGGGGAAGCGGTCGGGCGTGCAGGCGAAGCTGGGGATACCGAAGCTCGCCATGGCCGCGGCATTGTTCTGATCGAACGTTGGGGCGCCGGTGTCGCCGAGGGCGAGCAGGGTGACGAACTTGACGCCCGAGCCGGCGATCGACGCGGCCCGTTTGAGCATCTGGGCGTTGTCGCCGCCCTCGTAAAGGTCCGTGATGAGTACCAAGATGGTGTCGCGGGGGCGGTTGATGAGGGTTTCGCAATAGGCGAGCGCGCGGTTGATATCGGTGCCGCCGCCCAGCTGCACGCCCATGAGCACGTCGACAGGGTCCGCCATTTTCTCGGTGAGGTCGACGACGCTGGTGTCAAACGCAACCACATGCGACCGGAGGGCGGGGATCGACGCGAGCACGGCGCCGAAAACACCTGAGTAGACGACGCTCTGGCCCATGGAGCCGGACTGGTCGATGCACACGATGATGGTGCGGAGCTCGTTCCGCCTGCGGCCGTACCCGATGCGGGTCTCAGGGACGATGGTCCTGTACTCGGGCTGGTAGTGCTTGAGGTTGGCGCGGATCGTCCGGTTCCAATCGATCTCGCCGTGGCGAGGGCGGCGGGTGCGGGTGGAGCGCTTGAGCGCCCCGATAACGGCCTGACGCATGGGCGCGTCCAGCTTCTTCTGGAGATCGCGAACGACGCGCTGCACGATGAGCCGGGCAGTGGCCTTCGCCTTCTGCGGGATCACGCCACTCAATGACATAAGCGTGGTCACGAGGTGGATGTCCGGTGTGATCGCGTCGAGCATCTCCTTCTCAAGGAGGAGGCTGCTCATGCCAAGTCGGTCGATGGCGTCCTTCTGCATGACGCGCACAACGGAGCTGGGGAAGTACTCGCGGATGTCGCCGAGCCAGCGGGCGGCAGTGGGGGCCGACGCGCCGAGCCCGCCGCGCCGGCCGCCGCCCATGCCCGGCTTGGGGTCGTAGAGCGCGCTCATGGCGTTGTCCATTGCCTCGTCGCGCCCGGTGAGGCGGATACCGATCCCGTCGGAGGCGTCGCCGCCCAGGAGCATGCGCCAGCGCTTGAGCCGTTCCTGCGGGTCGATGGGCGGGGGCGTCGTCATGCTTCCTTCCCGAGGATGAGGTTGAGAACGGGTTCCACCAGCGAGCCGCGGGCGGGGTCGTAGTCTTCAACTGCTGCTGCGTGGGTGGTTGTTGTGGGGCCGGGTGCGCCCGCGCGCTTGAGACGCTCGCCGATCTGCCGGCGCTCTGGGGGCTCAAAGCTCGAGAACGTGCGGCGGGCAATCGGGCAGACCTGATCGAAGATCTCCGGCCGCAGCGTTGTGACCCACTGGTCGATGATGGCGAGCAGGCGGTCGTCGTGAGCGAGCACCATGCCCGATCCGGCAAGGAAACCCTCGAGCCAGGCCGAGGCCTTGGCGGGGTCGTTGCCGGGCGAGAGCGCGAGCGAGAGGTGGCCGGAGGCATCCTCGGTCGATGAGGCCCCCGAGTCGAGCAGGATGCGCCAGCAGCGGCCGACAACCAGGCCGTGCATGTCGGCGTTGCCGACCCGTCGGAGAGCATCGTGCCACGGGGTTGTCAGGGCGGGGTCGTCGAGCATCGAGAGTGAGCCCTGCACGTCGTCGATGCGGCTCCGCATGGCGTGCGCGGCGTCGTCATCGAGCGCCCCGCAAGCCGGGAGCAGGCCGGTGCAGATCCGGGTGAGCAGCCCTGCCACGAGCGGCGCCACGAGCGCGGCGTCGGTTTTGCGGACGTTGCCATATCGGAGCACGCGTGCGAGCGGCGGGAGCGCCACCATCAGAGTGCCCACATCTGCGCCGACGGCGGAGAGCTCCTGGATGCGCGCGACGAGGTGCTCCACGGCTGCGGGAAGGTCCGCGAGCATGACGTGGTCGAGCATCGTCGTGAGCGCGGCGAGGCTGGAAGCATGCTGGGTGTGGTGGCGGACGCAGGCGGCCGCGGCGTCGAGCACCGTATTGCCGTACCGTGCGGCCTCGATCACCGCGACGGCGAAGTCGGCCCTCCATTGCAGGCGCCAGACCTCGTGGAACGAGCTGGCGCGTTGACGCTGGTCGGCCTCGAGCTTGCCCCAAGGAATGCCGAGGATTGCGAGGCGGTGCAGGAGTCGGCTGCGCGCGAGGTCGATGTCCTTGCGCTGGTCGAGGTCGAGGAGCTGATCGTCGGCGGTGACCTTGAGGCGGAGCGACTTCTGCTCCGCAGCGAGGTCGCGCTGGAGCGGAACGGCGGGGGCGTCCTCGGGCACCTCTCCAAGGCGCACGCCGATGATGAGCTTGCGCTCAATGACCTTCATCGGGAGCGGGTTCGCGTGGCAGAGGATGGCCAGGGTGGCCTCACTGAGCTCGGGCAGGCCGGCGATAGAGTGGCCGCGGAGAGCGGCGAGGGAGTCGGCGAGGCGGACAGCCTCGATCACGCTCGCGGGCGATGCGTCGAGGTCCTCGTCGCGCATGAGGCGCGCGACCTTGGTGAGCCAGGTTTCGGAGAAGCGGGCGTGGTTGAGCCAGAGGTGCTCGTACCAGCCGGGGCTGAGCACGCCCGCGCCGTAACCGGAGAACATGGACAGGCGGTCGTAGGTCCAGGGCACCCAGGTCGCGGTGGTCTTGCGCCTCGTCAGCGGCCTGAGGACCTCGTCGTCGGCCTTCACGGGTTTGTGCTTCAGTGCGTCCGCCGTGAGCACCGGCGCGTGCCACGCGCCGCAGACGACAGCCACACGCTCGTGCTCCTTGAGGGCGGCGCGGATGCAGCGTCGCATGTGGGCCTCTCGGGCGGGCTCATCGGGGTCGTTACGGAGTGCCGAGGGCCGAGTGCCGGGCGCCGAGTGTGGTGGTGAAGTGTCGCGGGTGGAGCGGAGCTCGGCCATCGCTTCGCGGATGGCGTCGAAGACGGCGAGCGGGTCGTGGTCGCCGCGACGTTCCTCGATGAGGCGGCCCCACCAGGCCTCGCCGTCGGGGTAGCCGGCGGCGAGGGCGAGCTGATCGAGAGGATCGAGTGCGGAGTGCTGGGTTCCGAGTTCGGAGTTGGGCTCTGGCGCGCTCTTGTCGCTCGGCCCTTGGGACTCGGGACCCGGCCCTCGGGACTCGGAACTCGGCAGTTCCTTACCCCGCAGTGCCTGCGGCAGGTCGATAAACGACACCCTCGCCGCGTTCTGCTGCCCCCAGCGGATCGCCTGCCACTCGGGCGAGAACTCCGCGAAAGGGTAGTAGCTCGCATTGCGAGGCTCGTCAGGCTCGTACACCAGCAGCGCCACGGGCGGCTTCATGCCCGTGGCGGCTGCAAGCGGAAGAACTTGCGCGGCATCGGGCGGACCCTCGACCAGCACCGCGTCCGGCCGCAGCTTCTCGAGAGCGCGCACGACCATGCGGGCCGAACCTGGCCCGTGGTGGCGAATCCCAAAAACGTGCAGCTCACCGGGCATCTATTACATCACGTCCTTGCACGCCCGGTACAGGTCCTTCCAGCCGTCGCGTTCCTTGATCACCGTCTCGAGGTACTCCTGCATCACGATGCGGTCCTGCACGGGGTCCTTGATGATTGCGCCGATGATGCTGCTGGCGACGTCAGCTGCCCGAAGCTTGCCGTCGCCGAAGTGGGCCGCGAGCGCGGACCCGTTGGTGATGACGCTGATGGCCTCGGCCGTGCTGAGCGTGCCGCTGGGCTGCTTGAGCTTGCTCTTCCCGTCCGTGGTCTTCCCATCGCGCAGCTCGCGGAAGATGGTGACCACGCGCCGGATCTCATCCATCGCGGGCGTCTCCGCGGGGATCTCGAGGGCCTTGCCCATCTGCACCACGCGCCGCTGCACAATGTCCACCTCTTCGTCCATCGTCTCGGGCACGGGGAGCACGACGGTGTTGAAGCGCCGCTTCAGGGCGCTCGACAGCTCGTTGACACCCCTGTCGCGGTCGTTGGCGGTCGCGATGATGTTGAAGCCCTTGACCGCGCGCACCTCTTCGTTGAGCTCGGGGACGGGCAGCGTCTTTTCGGAGAGGATCGTGATCAGCGTGTCCTGCACATCACTGGGGACGCGCGTGAGCTCCTCTACGCGCACGATCTTGCCCTCGGTCATGCCGCGCATCACCGGGCTGTGGACCAGGGCCTCTCGGCTCGGGCCCTTGGCGAGCAGCAGGGCGTAGTTCCAGCCGTAGCGGATCGCTTCTTCGGGCGTGCCGGCGGTGCCTTGGACCATGAGAGTCGAGTCGCCGCTGATAGCCGCGGCGATGTGCTCGCTCACCCAGCTCTTCGCAGTGCCGGGAACGCCCAGCAGCAGCAGTGCGCGGTCGGTGGCGAGGGTGGCGACGGCGATCTCCATGAGGCGGCGATTGCCAATGTACTTGGGCGTGATGACCGTGCCGTCGGCAAGCGTGCCGCCGACGAGGTAGGTGACCACGGCCCAGGGTGACAGCCTCCACTTCGGCGGGCGCGGGCGGTCATCGGCCTTCAGGAGCGCCGCGAGCTCGGCGGCGAACTGCCGCTCGGCGGTGTCCCGGAGCGTGGCGGGGGATGGTGCGGGTGCGGCCGTCTTGCTCACGCTTTGAACTCCTTGTGCATCTCCGCCCGGAGGCGAAGCTTGTCGATGGTCTTCTGGATCGTGTTGCTGGACTCGGCGCTGAACATTGCGGCGAGGGTCTGCTCCATGGCGTCCACGGCAGTGGGAGAGAGCTTGCGGACCATGGCGTCGATGGGACCGGCGAGCAGCCAGGCGTCGGGCTTCTTGGAGGTCGCGTGCTTCTGGAACAATGCGAGGATGCGGGTGGAGAGCGCGGGCGACCAGGGGCCGGGGAGGGCCGCGAGCGCGGCGAGCACGTCGTAGAACGTGAGCTTGGGGGCCTCGATGATGCGGGATACGAGGGCCTCCTGATCATCCTGGGTAAGCAGTGGCCAAAGGGTGGTGAGCTCCAGCACCTTCTTGGGCTCGAGTGCGAGCACCGTGCGGGCGACGGGGCCAGCCCACTCGGGGCTGCGGGCGAGCTGCGCGGCGCGGGTGATCGCGTCGAGCGCGTCGGTGACGTCGTCCTGGTCCAAGCTCTCAAGGACGCGCTCGGGCGGCAGTCCGGACACTTCGGTCCAGACTTTGAGATCGGCTCCCGCCAGGACCTGCCTGGTCCACCACGCGCGCTTGCCGCCTCCGCCGGAGGGCTGCTCTTCGATGCCGTCGCGGTCCCAAGCTTGGTCGTACTCCGCCGGACGAGCCAGCGTGATGACGACGCCGCTCGTGAGTGCACCCTTCTTCTTGTCGGCCTTGATGATGGTGCGGGCGAGCGCGGTCATGCGGGCGCGCAGGCGGGAACCCTGGATCGTGATCAGCGCGGCCGCAGCGGCACGACGGACGCTCTTGGCCCGATCATCGAGGGCGGACTCGAGGAACGGCTCGTCGAGCATCGACGCGTCTGCGAGCAGGGCGTCGATGAAGCGGCGCCGATCGTCCGCGCCATCATCGGCCCACGTGGACCGCACGAGCCCGAGGGCCCGGGCCGGGTCATGGCGGCGAATCGTGGTCAGCAGGGCCGCACGTTCTGCGCCAGTGCCAGTCTGCCACAACTCGTCCGCGTGAGCGGGGACGGCGGTGACGGCCACGGGCTTGCGCCACTCGGGGTTGAGCGACGCGAGCCACTGGCCGCGTGCGCCAGTTGCCGCGAACACCGCCTCGGAGCGGCGCGGCTGGCGGGACCACCACTCGAGAAGGTCAGTGACACTGCGGTCAGCGACACGAACGCCGCGATCCTGCGCGAGCGTGGCCCATTCTTCGATGAGCCCCGCGTCCGGGTCGGTGAGCAGTCGGTCGAGGATTGCGCCTGCGCCGGGGCTTGCGGCGGGGCTGGCGTCGTCTGGGCAGGTGGGCAGCGGTGTGCCCGCGGGGACCGGCTTGAACCCGGCGCGGGCGCGGGTGGCCGCGCGGGCGGCGCGGGTGAGCACTAGAGACGGCTGTTGCTGATCGCGGCTGAGGCCGACGAGCACGCCGGGGATCAGCTGCTTGAGCACCTGCGGCGGTGATTGTGCGGCAGCTTGCGTCATGCGGCCCCCCTTGGGGCGACGTCCTCGTACCCCGCCGGAGTTATCACGCTGAGGGGCAGGAAGTTCTCGCCGTCCCACTCGCCGGTGATGAGCGCCGGCCTGCCACTCGTGGCTGAGAGGAGTCGCCAAAGGTGAAGCGTGCGGGCGAAAGCAGGGCTGATTGGCAGGGCCGCACCCGAGCTGTCCGCGATCAGCCATCTGCTGCCGTGCTGCACAAGCCCCCCCCCCGCGAGCACCATCGGCCACCGGAACATCCAGGGCTGCTGCGCGAGCGCACCCGCATAGCCGCTGAGCGCAGCCTCGATTGAACCGTCAGCCGCTCCCTCGGGCAGTTGGGTGAGGGAGGCGCCCGCATCGCGCGACTTGATCAGTGCCCGCTGCGGCAGGCGCGACGGGTAGAACCCTACTTCGCCCTCAAACTCCACGCCTGCGACGAGGCTCGTGTCCAGCGGCTGGAGCCCCGCAGCAAAGTCCAGGACGAGGGCTCGCCGGCCCGTTCCGCGGCCCAGCAGCCACGTCCGCCGCGAGCGCAACCGGTCCTCCTCCTCGATCAGCTGCGCGATCACGCACCAGCGGTCCTGCACGCCGGGGGCGGCCAGCACCTCGTCCTTCGACTGCGTGTAGCCCAGCGCGGTGCGGACGTCCGTGCCCAGTTCCGGCGGCAGCGACCCGAGCTGCTCCGCGGCGGCGAGCAGCAGGTGCAGCCGCGAGAGATGGTCGAGTATTCGCGCCTCCCAGCCATCACCTGAGACGAGCAGTTCGGGTGTGCGCCGCACATACCCCGCGAGGCCGGGCGCCTGCGCATCCACGAGTCGAGCGGCTGTCTTCTCCATCTCGCTCAGCGCACTGCCCGAGCGCGCCGCCGCGAGGCCGCGCCGCAACAGGTCATCCAACCACAAGCGGCACCCCGCTACGCCTTCGCGGACGCGCGCATCGCGCTGCGCCGCGCGCTTCGCCTGGGCCTCGAGGTCGACTGGCTTCTCGGCCACGGCCTTGGCCTTCTCGACCTTCTTCTCCTGCTTCTCTGCCCGGCCCTCGATCCACTCGCTGACCCAGCCGGGCTCGTCCTGCTCCTTGAACGCGCTGGGTTCCTTTGCCCATAGGAGCATCAGCCCAAGGCCGTGCTTGCAGGGGAACTTGCGGCTCGGGCAGTTGCACTTGAACGCCGGGCCGGTGAGGTCCACGCGGATCTGGTAAGGGTCCTTGCCTGAACCCTGGCACAGGCCCCACACGGCCCGCCCGCTCCGCCCGACGCTGGTCCACTTCTTGAGCGCACACAGCCCCTGCCCCGCGGTGGCAGAGGCAGCATCTGGCGCGAGCGCGAGGACCTGCTGCTGGGTGAGCGGCTGCACGTAGGGGAGTCTAATGAAGAGGGCACGGTTGGGGAACCGCGCCCTTCATGCCGCCACGTGATTGGAAGCTGAAAGCGGGCGAGGGGATTCGAACCCCCGACGTACAGCTTGGAAGGCTGTCACTCTACCACTGAGTTACGCCCGCGTCGGCAGGATGATACGCGGGGCTACTCGACCAGGAACGGGTTGCCGGTGGTGGAGATCTGGTTCTGACCGGTGATGGTCAGCGTTCCCGAGCCGGACACGTTGAGGCGCCAGACGAGGAGCTTGACGCCGCCCGAGCCGCCGCTGGAGGTGATGTTGAGCTGCGCGCTGGGGATGTAAATGGTGCCGTTGGGGATGGCGGTGCCGGAGACGGGGAGGCTGGACGCGGCGGTGTTGCCGCGCTGCTGGAAGATGGTGACGCCCTGGTAGAGCCCGGAGGTGGGGGGGTTGAGCAGAAGGGTCATGCCGTCGCTGTTGAAGCCCATGTTGGCGGAGCCGCGAAGGAAAATCATGACGCCGTTGCCGGTGACGCTGGCCTGGCTGTTGGCCTCAAAGTCGTCATCGAGGATGTAGATGCCGGGGTTCATGACGAGCGTGCCGCGGACGTTGATGCCGCCGGGGTAGTAGCCGGGCTCAAGGGTGCGGGTGTTGCCGGTGCCGACGACCACCTTGTTGGTCTCGACGGCGGGGCCGGGGGTGGGCTCGGGAAGCCACGCCATGGGGTCCGACTGCGGAGCGCGGTTGGTCGCGAGCTGGCCGGTAAGGTGGGAGATGTCGGGGATGGAGCTGGTGGTGATCGCGAGCGCAGGGGTGTCGAGAATGGACGAGCCGCCAAGGCGGGTGCCGTTGGGGTGGCTGGAGTTGACGAGGACGCCGCCGTTGGGGACGCGGATGCGGGCGGAGCCGGTGAGGTCCAGCGCGTACTCGCCGGTGGGGTCCATCACGAGGAGCGCGGGCGACACGGAGACGTTGATGCTGGCCACCGCGTCGCGTGTCATATCCATGGTCGGCGAGCCGTAGGCGGCACCGAAGAGGAGGGGCACGGCGCCGTGGGCGGTGCCGGTGCGCCGGGCATGGGCGCGGACCGCATTGGGAAGAACGCCGGAAGCGGTGAATACCTTGGTCGAGGGGTGGAAGTAACCGACCTCGACGTCTGTGTTCTGGTCGAAGGTGAGGCTGGAGCCTGCGGCGGAGTTGGCCGCACCGGCCGTTGAGGCGCGGGCGCGGGCGGTGGCCTGGTCGGTCGCGACAGTTTGTGCACCGGCGAGGGCCGCAGCGTCAGCGCCGTTCTGGAGCTGGTTGCCGACGAGCACGGCGTAACCGGTGTCGAGCGCGAGGCCAACGAGCGAAAGCATCACCACGATGGCGATGCTCACCCAGACGATGGCAATACCCCGGCGCCCACCCTTCATATGAAAGTGCTCCCGCACGCAGATGTGGAGAGTCTACGGCAGGACGCCGTGGGTTCAAGGGAAAGTTGTGGATGCTTGGTCGATGTGCGCAAACCCAAACGGATCACGCACTTGCGAATGAGGACGCCAATAACCCTTTGGAAGCGTGCACCGCATGGTAAGATCGGCGGTCTGTGCAGGTTAATGCCCCGTTTTGTGCAATGACTTGTCAGGATCGGTGGTTGGGACGGCTAAAGGTGAGTACACATTGGGCGTGCTCAGCATGCACCGCACTGAGGGCAACGGTCGGGTGGAGACCCGGTAACCGCCTCAGGTGAACGGACTTACCTCAAGGACGAAAGCGGTTGACCGGTTCGTGAACGGCTCTGCCGGCGGGAACGCCGCGGGGGCGATTCCGGGGACGTTGTCCCCGCATCCTGGGAACCCTGGCAGCAGAGGCGCGCGTGCGGCTCGGCGGGGGGCTTGAAGAGCCGGCGGGGACTTCCCAGGCCGGACAGCTGAAGAAAGGAACGTCACATGACCAAGATTCTGAACCGTTTCGCCAAGGACGAGCGCGGCCTCGAGACCATCGAGTACGCGATTGTCGCCGGCCTCATCGTCGCGGGCGTGGTGGCCATCGTCGCCGCCATCGGCACGTGGGTGCACGGGAAGTGGAACGGCCTGAAGACCAGCCTCGGCGCCTGAGCCGTGGGAGAGAGGGGGCTCGTGGCCCCAGACACCAACCCGGCAGGGGCAACCTGCCACAACTCTAGAAGGAGATTGCCATGTCGAAGATTCTGAACCGTTTCGTGAAGGATGAGCGCGGCCTCGAGACCATCGAGTACGCGATCGTCGCGGGCCTCATCGTCGCCGGCGTGGTGGCCATCGTCGCCGCCATCGGCACCTGGGTCCACGGCAAGTGGAACGGCCTGAAGAGCGAGCTCGGCGCCTAATCGCGCCAGAGGCCGCGAGGCCTCGACAAGCCAGCCGAGGGGCACCGGAAACGGTGCCCCTTCGGTTTCTATCCCCCGGCGGGGCGTATGGCCGGGAACACCGGATTAGGGAGGATGCGGTGCTCACGACCCTTTGGAACAGCTCGCAGCCCGCGCTCCAGTGGGCGGTCCCGGCCGTGGCCGTGCTTGTTGGTGCGGCGACGGACCTGCATGCGCGCCGGCTGCCCAACTGGCTGACGGCGGGAACGTTCGCGACGGGGCTGGCCTTCGCCGCCTGGTCGGGCGGTGTGGCGGGGGTTGCGGATGGGCTTCTGGCGTGCGTCGCCCTTGGGCTCCCCTATGTGCTGCTGTTCCTGTTCGCGGGGGGGGGCGCGGGCGACGCCAAGCTGATGGGCGCTCTTGGCGTGTGGCTGGGTGTCATCAACGGCGGGATCGTTCTGGGGGCGGTGGCAGTGTCGGGGATTCTCCTTGGCATCGGATATGCGATAGCGACCGGTAAGACCCGCGAGGTCGCGGGCAACATCTCGGGCATGGTCGTGGGATGGGCGGGTCACGCCGTCGCCCGTACCGTCCCCGCGGCAGCGGAGGCGGAGGCGGGAGTGGAACCTGGGCGTGAGGAGCCGCAAACCGTGCCGTACGGGGTGGCGATTTGCGCGGGGCTGCTCGTCGCGGGCATCGGGGTCTTCTTATGGCGCGGATGAGGAAGACACGTCAAGGTGGTGCGCGGCGTGGGGCGGCCCTCGTCGAGATGGCCATTGTTGCGCAGCTGATGATCCTGCTGGTGCTGGGGGTAATCGAGTACGGCTGGTGCCTGCTGAAGTGCCAGCAGCTCTCCAACGCGGCGCGGGTGGGGGCGCGGGCTGGGGCGCGGTACGGGTCTACTTCTACTGACATCACCAACGCCGTGAGCACCGCGATGACGGCGTCGGGGATGGCATCGAGCGGTTACACGCTGACGGTGACGCCCGCGAACCCGGGGACGCTGGGGGCGGGGCAGCTGCTGACGGTTGACATCACTGTTCCCTACGCGAATGTTGACGCGGTGGGTATCGTTCTGATTCCAACCCCGACCACGATCCGTGGGCGGGTGGTCATGGCCCGCGAGGGGCCATAAGGCGGAGCACGTATGAAGCTGCAATACCTGGGGCTGGTGGGGCTTGGCGTCATCTGCGCGTTGTGCGCGACCCTGCTGGTGATGTTCAACCGCTCGGCGCCCGCGGCGGTGAGCGATGACGTCGACGTGATCGTGGCCGGCAAGGACATCGAGCCGATGACGAAAGTCACCGAGGAGATGTGCGAGGTCAAGAAGATCTCGCGGGCCCAGGCGCCCAAGAGCGCGATCGCCACGATGACCAAGGTGGTGGGGCAGGTGATCACGGTGAAGCTGGTGAAGGGGCAGCCCTTCACCGAGGCGGTCTTCGCGCCGGAGGGGTCCGGCTTCTACATCGCTTCGATGCTGCCCCCGGGCAAGCGGGCGTTCCCGATCGCGGTGGCGGACTACTCGATGCTGGACGGGCTGCTGTACCCGGGCTCGAACGTGGACGTGATCGCGTCGTTCGACATGCGCAGCAAGGGTGACGCGAAGCAGGGCGTGCTGTCCAAGACGCTGCTGCGGAACATCACGGTGCTCGCCATCGACAACCGGACGATGGCGTCGCCCCTCGATGAAGAGCAGCCCAAGAACATCGACGCCAACCGTCGCAAAGTGACGCTGCTTGTCTCGCCCGAGCAGGCCGAGAAGCTGCGGCTGGCGATGGACTTCGGGAGCATCTCGCTGGCTCTGCGCGGGCCGACCGACACGGCCGAGGATTCCTCGCGGGTGACGCGCCTGGAGGACATCGGCCTGCCGCCCGAGCTGCTGGAGGGTGACTCCAAGATGCTGGCGGTGCGGGATGTGCCGCAGCAGCCCATGGCGGCGACGCCAGCCCAGGCTCCGACGCCGGCTCCGGGCACCCTGCCGGCGGGTGTGTTCGCTCTGACCAGCGAGCCCCAGCGGCCGGCCGTGCCCGCGCCGAGGGAAGAACCCGAAGAAGAGATCGAATACGAGCTGCCGATGTGGGTGACAACCGTCCTGCGCGGCGGCGCTTCGTCGCAGAACTCGTTCCCGATCCCCGGGGCCGAGCCGGTGCCGGTCAAGAAGGTGAAGCCGAAGCCGGTTGACAAGAAGACGGTCGAGGCTGCGAGGCCGTAGGTCCGATGAGAGTGGATCGAGAGAGGGCGCAAGGAGCTGAAGTCCATGCTGAATCAGAAGTGGGGGCGTACGTCGGCCTGGGTTCCGGGCCTGGGTGTGTTCGTCGGCGGGCTGGCGGCGGTGGCCGGGCTCGCCGTCGGCGTTCAGGCGCAGTCGCAGGTCGCGACGATCGTGCTGTCGCAGCCGGGGGACGAGAACCCGCCGCTGCAGATCCTGGCGGGGCAGTCGCAGGTCATCCGCCCACCGTGGCCGGTTGCGCGGGTGTCGGTGACCGACCCGTCAATCGCCGACGTGCAGGCGCTGACGCCCGAGCAGGTGCTGGTGCTGGGCAAGAAGCCGGGGTCGACGGACCTGGTGCTGTGGAGCCAGGACGAGCGGATCTGGCGGGCCCGCGTGGATGTGGGCATCGACGTTGCTCGCATCAAGGCCGACCTCGAGCGGCTCTTCCCGGGAGCCGAGCTCGACGTGACCGTCGCTCAGAACGTGCTGGTGGTGAGCGGGCTGCTGCGGCGGGTGGACGACTCCGCCGGCCTGCGCTCGTTCTTCGAGAAGACGGGGATGGAGTTCGTGGACCGCACGACGGTCGCCGGCGTACAGCAGGTGCTGATCCGCGTGCGCGTTGCGGAGGTGCAGCGTGCGGCGCTGCGGATCCTCGCGGCGGACACGGATGTTGGTGGCTATCGGATCGGACCTGCATTTTCTGACACGAGCACCGGCACGACGAACCCCTCGCTGCTGACCGCTGGGGTGAGCCGCTTCACGGGGAGCCTCGACAACGCGTTCGGGCTGGGCGTGAGCATCCCCGAGTGGAAGATTGACACCTTCATCCAGGCGCTGCAGGAGAACAACTACCTCCGCGTGCTGGCGGAGCCGAGCCTCAAGTGCGTGAGCGGCGAGGAGGCGACGTTCCTCGCGGGCGGCGAGTTCCCGATCCCGGTCGTCCAGGGCGGCGGCGCAGTAACGGCGACCACGAGCACGACCTCGATCACGATTGAGTACAAGGAGTTCGGTGTCCGCCTGCGGTTCAAGCCTTACGTGCTGGGTGACAACACCATCCGGCTGCTGGTGGCGCCGGAGGTGAGCGAGCTTACTGAGACCGGCGCGGTGAACATCCAGGGCTTCCGCATCCCGGCCATCCTCACGCGTCGTGCGGAGACCACGCTGGAGCTCAAGAGCGGGCAGACGTTCTCACTGGCGGGGCTGATCAGCCAGCGCAGCGAGGGGCGCAACTCGCGGGCGCCGCTGCTGGGCGACCTGCCCGTGCTGGGCACGCTGTTCCGCTCGGTGCGGTACCAGGCAGGCGAGACGGAACTGGTGGTCATGGTGACGGCGGACCTCGTCGAGCCCATGAACGTCGCGGGGAAGACGGCGGTGCCGGGCTCAACGCACAGCTCGCCCAACGACTGGGAGCTGTACTCCAAGGGCATGATCGACGGCAACCCGACGCCGCGTGTGAGTGCGGCGGACTGCGAGTGGATGAAGTCCACGGGCATGAACCGCCTGCGCGGTCCGGGCGCGTGGAGCACCCACGACCAGGCGCCCGCTTCCTCAACCTCGAACCTGCGGCCGAACGACTCGGCCGCTCACTAAGGACCGGACGCACGGATGGCGCAGCGCGGCGTGTACCTGATGACGGCGGACCCGGGCACCGAACGCTCGGTCATTGCGGCGTTGCGCGCGGAGCGCTCGCTTTCACTGGAGACCTCGGTGCGTTCGCTCCCGGAACTGCTCAGGGCACTCAAGACCGGCGCGCCGACGGTGGCGCTGGTGGATGTGGACCCCGAGCCCGAGCGGACGCTGAGCCTGCTGGAGCCGCTGATCAGCAAGTTCTCGGACACGCGGTTCGTGGCCCTTGGCCAGCACCCGCGCCAGGAGCTGCTGCTGGAGGCCATGCAGGTGGGGGCGCGGCACTTCCTGGGGAAGGAGGCGATCGCCTCGGACCTCATCGGCGTGCTCAACCGCGTGCTCCCAGTAGCCGCCCTCAAGAAGGCGGGGACCGGGTGCGCGGTGACGGTGCTGCAGGCGAGCGGCGGTGCGGGCGCCACGCTCCTGGCGGTGAACCTCGCCGATGAGCTGCGGCTGCTCACCAAGTCGTCCACCCTGCTGGTGGACCTGGATATGTACTGCGGCGCGGCCGCGGCGTACCTGGGGATTGAGCCGCAGTACTCGCTTGACGTGGTGCTGGCGGATGCATCGCGCATGGACGCCGAGCTGATCAGGAGCTCGGCGACGCTGCACTCGGGCACGCTGTCGGTGATCGAGAGCGCGTCGGTCTCGACGCGGAGCCACGGGCAGCGGATCGCCTTTGAGAACATGGGGCGGTTCCTGGAGGCCGCGAAGGAGGGGTTCCAGTACACGGTGCTCGACCTGCCGCGCCTGCCGCTGGAGGTGACGAGCGACATCGTGTCGCACAGCCATCTGACGCTGGTGCCGTTCCAGGCGACGGTGGTGGGGGTCAACTGCGTCAAGAAGCTGATCACGGCGCTGGTCTCGCACGGGTGCATGCCCGACACGATCGTGCCGGTGATCAACCGCTTCAAGAAGCGTGGGGCCCTGGTGCGGTACGAGGACGTGTGCCGCGCCCTGGGGCGAGAGAGCGTTGGACGGCTGGAGAACGACTGGGAGGCCGCGGTCGAGAGCATGAACTTCGGCAAACCGCTCAGTCAGCAGGCGCCGCGGAGCGCCCTTCGGAAGGGGATCGCGGCGCTGGCCGAGCAGATTCATAAGGCCCACTCCAGCCCTGAGGGGCTGAAACCGAGCAAGATCAACTGGTGACCCATGCCGCCACCTGAAACAACACCCCCGATGAACGGAGCGCCGAAGGTGCTGGGCGCTGGCGCGCTCCAGGACCTCAAGGTGCGGATGCACCGGCGGCTGCTGGACTCGCTGGACCTCGTCGAGGCGCAGCGGCTGCCGCAGGACCAGCTCGCGGCGGAGTGCTCGCGGAAGCTCGATTCCCTGCTGACGGAGGAGCGCACGCCGCTGTCGGCGCCTGAGCGGCGGCAGCTGCTGCGCGACCTGCTGGACGAGATCTTCGGGCTGGGGCCGCTGGAGGAGTTCCTGCGCGACCCGACGATCAGCGACATCCTGATCAACGGCCCCGACCAGGTGTACCTGGAGCGCGAGGGCCGGCTGGTGCGTGCGACCTCGTCGTTCCGCGACAGCGACCACCTGCTGAAGGTGATCCAGCGGATCGGCTCGCAGGTCGGGCGGCGCATCGACGAGAGCACGCCGATGATGGACGCGCGCCTGGCCGATGGCTCGCGCGTGAACGCCATCATCCCGCCCCTGGCGCTGGACGGGCCGACGGTGTCCATCCGCCGTTTCGGCGTCATCCCGATCGACGCGGCGAAGCTGATCGAGTTCCAGGCCTTTACGCCGGAGATGGCCCAGTTCCTCGAGGCCAGCGTCAAGTCGCGGATCAACATCCTGCTGGCGGGCGGCACCGGCGCCGGCAAGACCACGCTGCTGAACGTGCTGTCGCGGTGGATCCCCGCGGGCGAGCGCGTGGTGACCATCGAGGACGCGGCCGAACTGCGCTTGCAGCGGCAGCACGTGGTGCGGCTGGAGACCCGCCCGCCCAACATCGAGGGCCGGGGCGAGGTGACGCAGCGCGACCTGCTGCGCAACACGCTGCGTATGCGGCCTGACCGCATCATCATCGGCGAAGTCCGCGGCGCCGAGGCGCTGGACATGATGCAGGCGATGAACACCGGTCACGAGGGGTCGATGACCACGGTGCACGCCAACACCGGGCGCGACGCCATCCGGCGCGTGGAGAACATGATCTCCATGGCGGGCCTGAACTACCCGGTGACGGCGATCCGCCAGCAGATGGCCTCGGCCATCAACCTGGTGGTGCACGTGGCACGCATGACCGGCGGGCGCCGCAAGGTGCAGTCGGTGATGGAGGTGACGGGCATGGAGGGCGACACGGTCTGCCTTCAGGAGATCTTCAAGTTCCGGCAGACGGGCGTGGGGCCCGACGGGCACGCGCTGGGGCAGTTTGAGGGGTGCGGGATCAGGCCTCGGATCATGGACCGCATCGAGGCGGAAGGGACGAAGCTGCCGGCGACGCTGTTTGAGCGGCGGCCGCTGCCGTTCCCGAAGGGGAGCCCATGAGCGACCCACGCCTGATCATGAACGTGATCATCGTGGTGGCCCTGTTCGGGCTGCTCGCCAGCCTGTGGTTCGGGCTGCTGATGCTGCTGTCGCTGCGGCGGGCGGCGCGGGCCAAGGCGATGGAGCAGCGGCTGGGGATCGGCGAGGGGGCGGATGACGGCAGCGGGCGTGTGATCCGCCTGTGGCTGGACGGCAAGCTGGCATCGACGGTGGTGCGGGGCGACGACGAGAAGCCCACGTTCGAGCAGCGCATGCACGTGCTGTTCGTGAAGGCGGGCTTCGAGGGGGATCCCAAGCCGTTCGTCATGAGCGTGCTGGGGTTCAGCATCCTGGGCGGCGTGCTGGGGTGGATGCTGACGCAGAGCGTGGTGGTGGCCGCGGGCGCCTGCATGGCGGTCGTCGTGGGGGGCTGGTGGTACCTGGGCGCACGCGTGGACAAGCGCGAGGCGCTGTTCGAGCACCAGTTCGTGGACGCGATGGGGCTGGCGGCGCGGTCGCTGCGGGCGGGGCACCCGCTGCTGGGGGCGTTCCAGCTGATCTCTGACGAGCTCGCGGACCCGGTGAAGACGCTGTTCTCTTCGATCTGCCAGCAGCACACCATGGGGCTGAAGCTGGAGGAGGCGATCGAGCGCGTCGCGGCGACCACCCCGAACAAGGACGTGCAGCTGTTCGCGACGGCGGTGACGATCCAGCTGCGCAGCGGCGGCAACCTGGCGGACGTGATGGAGCGGCTGGCGTCGGTCATCCGCGACCGCGTCCGCATCGGGCGGCGGATCAAGGTGCTCACGGCCCAGACGCAGTTCAGCAAGCGCGTGCTGATCGCGCTGCCGATCATCCTGTTCGTGGTGCTCAACGTCATCAACCAGGAGTACATGAAGCCGCTGATCAAGGAGCCGGTGGGGCAGCTGATGCTCGCGATCGCGGGCGTCAACATGATCCTGGGCGTGTGGGTGATGAACAAACTCTCGGAGCTGAAGTACTGATGCAGGGCGCTCAGCTCATCATCCTGCCGGCGCTGGTCTTCCTGGCGGTGCTGTTCCTGGGGGGCGCGATCATCGCGGCCCGGGGCGCGAAGCGGAAGGCCATCGCCCCGCGCCTGTTCACGGACCAGATCAGCGATGTGGCGGGCGAGGGCGAGCAGCGGGCAGTGGAACTGGTCGACCGCGTGGGGCGCGCCGTCACGTTCGGCAAGACGACGGACAAGCTGCAGAAGCAGCTGACGCAGGCCGGGCTGTCGGACCCCTCCGCACCGCAGGTGTTCCTGGGGTCCAAGATCCTGCTGCTGGTGATCGGGGCGGCCATGGTGGGCGTCGCGACCATCTGGCTGCCCGTGCCGCCGCTGCTGCGGATCGTGCTGATGGTGTTCGTGGGCGCGGTGATGTCGTTCGTGCCCAACCTGTACGTCTCCATGCGGCGGAGCAAGCGCTCGCAGGAGGTGCGGCGCAGCCTGGCGGACGCAACCGACCTGCTGGAGGTGTGCGTGTGCGCCGGCATGGGCCTGGACATGGCCTGGAACGTCGTGACGGACGAGATCCGGCACGTGAGCTCGGTGCTAGCCGACGAGATGGCGCTGACGAACCTGGAGATCCAGCTCAATGCGCCGCGTCACGTGGCAATGCGGCACATGGCGGAGCGGACGAACTCGCCGGAACTGCTGTCGCTGGTGGCGGTGCTGATCCAGTCCGAGCGGTTCGGCACCAGCGTGGGCGAGGCCCTGCAGACCTTCGCCGCCAGCCTGCGGCAGGAGCGCAGCGCCAAGGCCGAGGAGTCGGCCGAGAAGATGAGCGTAAAGCTGATCATCCCGATGGTCCTGTTCGTGTTCCCCGCGGCCATGGTCGTCATGGTCGGCCCCGCGGTCCTCAAGCTGCTGGACCTGTTCGAGCACTAGTTTCGCGTCTGGTTAGACTGTTCTCGCCTCGTGTTTCGAGAGAAGGAAGGAGCAACTCGTGCGGATCATGCTAATTCCCTTGCTCGCCCTCGTGGGGCTCACCGGTTGCGCCCGGGAGGGCGGGCTGGTGCGGGTCGACGACCAGCGTCAGAATGTCAACCGCTGGACGATCCAGACTATGGACGACGAGTCCGTCGCCAACGCGGTGATTACGCAGCACACGCTGTACCCGTACCACTTCGCGGCGAACTCTGCCGTGCTGAACGAACTGGGGGAGCGCGACGTCAAGATCCTGGCGCAGCACTACTCGCGGTACCCGGGCGAGATCAACCTGCGGCGCGGGCGCGAGGATCAGGGGATGTACGACGCCCGCGTGCAGAACGTGACCAGGGCTCTGGTGGCCATGGGCGTCGACCAGGGCTCGTTGCGCATCGTCGACAAGGTGCCAGGCGGCGACGGCGTGTCCAGCGAGCGGGCGTTGGAAGTCCTCTCCCGCAGCATGATGGCGAACCAGAGCTCTGAAAGCGGCAGCAGCACGAGCCAGGGCGACAGCGCCGACCGCACCGACCGCGGCAACCGCAACACGAACGACAAGGGGACCCAGCGATGAACCGATCCGTACTCACCGCTATCCTGACCGGGGCCGCTCTGCTGCTGGTCGGGTGTACCGGCGGGGCCTCCGCCCGCGATGCCGACGCGCAGTTCCAGAGCGGGGCGGACCGGGCCCCGACGCCGCAGACCCTGTACAACGCCGCCCGGCTCATGGTCCACCAGGGGCGTGACGAGGAGGCGATCTGGACGCTCAAGCGGATCAACCGCGACTACCCGGACTTCTCGCCGGCGTACTGCGAACTGGCCGAGTGCCATATGCGGGCCAACCGCAACGGCGAGGCGGTGGCGATCCTGAACACCGGCCTCAAGACGGTCGGCGATGACCCGGTGCTGATCAATAACCTGGGCATCTGCGCGATGATGAAGAGCGACTACGAAGGCGCGCTCAAGCACTTCACCAAGGCGGCGACGCTCGCCCCGGGCAACGTGCGGTACCGAGCGAACATGGCCGCGGCGTTGGGCCGCATGGGCAGGTACGAAGAGTCGCTGGCACTCTACCAGCAGGTGATGCCCCCGGTGGATGCCAACTACAACGTGGGAGTGTTGGCGGAGTCCCGCGGCGATAAGGCCAAGGCCGATTCGTACTTCGCCGAGGTTGCCCGTCTGGAGGAGGTCGCGCGTCACCGCGGCTCGCAGGCACACCCGGCGCCCACGGGCACGGCGGTGAAGAGCCCCGCCCCGTCTACCACACCAGCGACGCCCGCCGCGGCGCCCGAGTCCAAGCCCACGACGAGCAAAGCGGCGGCCCCGAAGGCCTGAGCAGCCGAGAACCTCCATCAGTACGAGTAAGACCCCTGCCCGGCAGGGGTCTTTTCATGTTCTGGCCGCGTCAGCCCGCACCCGCTCCTACCCTCCCCCGTGTTCGTCGATCAAGCCAATATCCGTGTTCGTGCTGGTGCCGGGGGCAATGGGGCGGTGTCATTCCGCCGCGAGATGTTCGAGGCCAAGGGTGGGCCCAACGGCGGGAACGGGGGTGACGGCGGCAACGTCGTCATCCAGGCCGACTCCGGCATGTCCACGCTTTACGACTTCCGCGACCAGAAGCTGTGGGCGGCCAAGGACGGCGAGCCGGGTGGGCGGAAGCAGTGCACGGGGGCGAACGGCGCGGACCTGGTCATGCGGCTCCCCCCGGGCACACTGATTTTCAACGCCGAGACTGGCGAGCTGATGCACGACCTCAAGCCGGGCGACTCGGTGGTCATCGCCAAGGGCGGCAAGGGCGGCTGGGGCAACGAGCACTTCAAGACCTCAACGTACCAGACGCCCAAGCACGCCGACGCGGGCGAGCCGGGGCAGGAGTTCAAGCTGCGGCTGGAGCTCAAGCTGATCGCCGAGGTGGGGATCGTGGGGCTGCCAAATGCCGGCAAGAGCACGCTGCTGGCGGCGGTCTCCGCGGCCACACCCAAGATCGCCAACTACCCGTTCACGACCCTCTCGCCGCAGCTGGGCGTCGCGCCCATCGACGCCACGCGACGCATCGTGCTGGCGGACATCCCCGGGCTGATCGAGGGCGCCTCGCAGGGCGCGGGGCTGGGGCACGACTTCCTGCGGCACATCGAGCGGACGCGGGTGATCGTGCACCTTCTGGACGTGGCGCCGCTGGACGGCACCACGCCGGTGCAGAACTACAAGCTGATCCGCGAGGAGCTGCGGCAGTACTCCGAGGCGCTCTCCGAGAAGCCCGAGCTGGTGGCGCTCAACAAGGCGGACCTGGTGCTGCCCGAGGAGGCCGAGGAGGCGCTCAAGGAGGTCTCGCGGGAGCTGAACCTGCGGCCCGACCGCGAGGTGATGATCATCTCCGCGGCCTCGCGCGACGGTCTCAAGCCCCTGCTGGAGCGGCTGTGGGCGATGCTCCACCCGAGCGACTTCAAGGTCGAGGGGTGGAAAGAGGGCGAGGCGAAGGCGACGTAAAGAGCCGATCGCGCGAGCGATCGAGTGCCTTGGTTTCGTTGAGAGGACGAGAAAGACATCAAGATCGATCGCTTGCGCGATCGGCTTTTTAGGATGGCTCCAGCACCACCAGCCACTCGGCGTTGCCCTTGCCCTTGCTGCCGCCGAGGACGGGTGACCGGGTCAGGCCCGCAACACGCACGCCCATCGACGGCAGTTCCGCGACCACGCGCTGCGTGATCGACTCACACTGCTCGTCGGTGAGGATGCCCTTGGGCGCGCCCTTGGTGAGGTCGGGGGCCTCGTAGTGGGGTTTGATGAGGGAGATGATCCGGCCTTTTCGTGCCATGGCCACGTCTTCGTGGCTATGCGAGGGCGGTGGAGCGCCAGTGTCTCTCCATAGCGACGAAGACGTCGCCATGGCACTCGGGAAGGTGCGCAGCCACTTCAATGCCGCGGGCACGAGGAGCCGCTGGGGGGTCCAGCCGAGGTCCACGACGACGAGGTCGACGCCACCGGCCGGCGGCCCGGCGTGCAGGGCGTTGGTGCGCTCCATCAGCACGACGCGCGGGTCGTTGCGGAGCTTCCAGGCGAACTCGCCGTAGGCGGTATCGACGGAGTAGACCTTGGCGGCACCGGCTTGCAGGAGGCAGTCGGTGAAGCCGCCGGTGCTGGCGCCCAGGTCGGCGCAGGTGAGGCCAGTGACGTCGATTTTGAACTCGTCGAGGGCGTGGCGGAGTTTGAGGCCGCCGCGGCTGACGTAGGGGTTGGTGGGGTCCTTGGACATGATGACGCGCGGGCAACTGCCAACCCGGGACTTCGCCCAGAGCGGCTCAGTCCCGGCGTCGTGTCACGCGCCGATGTACGCCGCGATGTCTTCGTCCACGGGGCGGGTGATGCCGATGCCCTGCGCGGCCGGGACACCGACGATCGCGACACCGAGCTTGTCGGCGAGATCGATCATCTCGTCCTTGTCGAGCATGATGACGTCGGTCGCGGCGAGAGCCAGGCAGCCGCCGCCGTTGGCGTGCAGGTTCCGGATCGTGTTGATGCCGACTGTGGGCACGTCGGCGCGCCGGTCGTGCCCGGCGCGGGCGCCCTTCACCAGCGTCCAGCCCCTGGCGCGGCAGAGCTTGCCCACGCGCTCGATCATGCGGTCGGTGCCTTCCACGGCTTCCACGGCGATCACATCGCGCTCGCGCACCGCGATCGCCTGGCCGATGTCCAGCCGCAGCGTCTGGGCCAGCAGCGGCCACACGAACTCGATGTCGGCCCGCTGCTCGGGTGTGGGCTGACGGCGGGTCATCACGCCCGCGTGGGCCATCTCGGCGGGGATGGGCGCGGTGGAGTCCAGCAGCGTGACGCCGCAGCGGTCGAGCTCATCCGCAACGGCGGTGAGCACGGCGTGGGATCGGCGGTCCTTCCGCAGCCGGCGGTACCACACGCCCATGGTGGCAAGGTCCGGAATGTTCCGGAAAATGCGCCACGGGTCGTGCATCAGCTTGGCCTTGTCGACCTTGCCGACCATGATGGCGTGGTGCACGCCCAGGCGGGACAGGATTCGGCCCCAGGAGCCGACCCGGAGCAGACCGACTTCGCGGAAGGAGGAGCACAGCTGCGGGAGCGTCGGGTCGAACTGGTTGGCGAGGCCAAGTCCGTGAACCGGGTGCCCCGCGGCCCGCAGGCTGCGGGCGATCAGGATCGGCAGGCCGCCACCGCCGGCGATGAGACCGATGGCCGTGGGCGGCGCCGGTGGATCGGCGAGGATCGTGAGCGGGGCAAGGGTCCTGAGGGCAGACATCAGTCAGGCGTTCCGGAGCGGAGCAAGGTCGGTCGCCGTCGGGGGATGCACCCCGCCCGTGCGGGGGTCTCACGACTGCAGGCAACCTGTGAACGGTTCGTCAACACACCCGCGCACAAGGGCCACTCGGTGGTATCGGCAGAAACAGCCGAATCTGACGAGCGGCCAAGTTTAGTGTGGACAAGCATGCGCGGCAACCACCCCTGACGGATGTTCGGGCTTCTCGGACGTGTGCACAGATCCACGCGCGTACTCCGCTGGTACCACTGAACTTGTCGATAGGTACACCGATGGATGCTGAAGTGCCGCTCACGCCGTCAGGAAGTTTTGACATCACCGAGTCGAGTGAGGCGGCCAGGCCGCGTGGACGGCCGTTCCTTCAGGTGATGTTCCGCTGCGCGAACGCGTACCTGCGGGTGTACCGCTCGGCGGACGGTCAGCGGTACCTGGCGCGGTGCCCCAAGTGCGGGAAGGACGTGCGGTTCGTGGTGGGGCCGGGTGGGACGGAGCAGCGGCAGTTCGAGGTGAGCTGCGTTTCGTGAAGAGATCTTGCCACTACACTGCGGGTCTATGGCGATTGTGAGCTCTCCGTACCCCGTGGCCCGTTCGACCGGGCAGTGTGCAGCGACCGGGGCGATGTTTAAGGAAGGCGACCCGTACGTGGCTGTGCTGGTCGAGCGGGACGGCCAGGCGGGGCTGGAGCGGCTGGACTACGGAGCGGCTCAGTGGGATGGCGGGGCACGCCCGCAGCCGCCTCTGCGGATGTTCGGGTTCTGGCGTGGGACCTACCAGGCGCAGGAGGCCAAGAAGCAGCCGCTGCTGGGCGATCCGGAGCTGCTGGACCTCTTCGAGGAACTGGGCGGGGCGACTGAACCGAAGCAGGTGACGTTCCGCTACATCCTGTCCCTGCTGCTGATCCGCCGGCGCGTGCTGCGGGTGGTGGGGACGAAGCCGGGTGTCATGAGCGTGCTGCCGCGGGGCAGCGGCGACACGGCCCGCGAGCCGATCGCGGTGACCGACCCGGGGCTGGACGAGCAGGCGATCGCCGACGCGATCGAGCAGCTGGGGCAGGTGGTGGCGACCGATGCGCCCACGCCCGCGAAGAACGGCAAGAGCGCACCGACGCAGGGATGAAGTCATGAACACACGCGCGTGCCTGGGCGTTCTGTGCCTCTGCGGGGTCGTGTCCCTGAACGTGGGATGCCGCGGAGGTGCTCAACCGAAGCCGGCGGACGAGGGCTCGGTCATCCAGCGCGGGGCACTGCCGGCCTACGACGCGGTGGCGAACGGGTACAACCGGCGGGTGACACACCTGGAGCGGCTGGAGGCGCTGGTGGCGCTCAACGTTACAGCGGTGAACCAGAAGGGCGAGCAGATCAGCAATCAGGTGGAAGGGAACCTGAAGGTGATGCTGCCTGCGAGCGTGTCGCTGCGGGTGGACAAGGTCGGCAAGCCGGTGTTCTACCTCGGGAGCAACGAGCAGCAGTACTGGTGGATTGACCTGACGCAGGACCCCAAGGTGGCGATGGTGGGGGCGCACGCGAAGGCAACGCCAGAGGCGGTGAACGACTTCGGGATTCCGGTGCATCCGATGGACCTGATCGAGGTGCTGGCGATCAAGCCGCTGCCGCAGCCCGGGAGTGACGAGGCCCATCAGGCGAGGCTCGCGTGGTCGGCGAACGGGCGGGCGCTGGTGGTCACGCTGCCGGGGCGGTGGGGAGAGCGGCGGTTCTCGCTGCACCCCGAGACATTCGCCCCGATTCGCATCGAGCTGCTCGATGGGCAAGGGAGCACGGTGGTGTCGTGCGTGCACACGGACTTCCAGCCTGTGGAAGTGGTGGGGAACACGACGGTTCGGCCGCAGGTGACCAAGCGGATCGACCTGTCGCTGCCGGTGCAGAAGGCGACGGTGACGGTGTCGGTGTACGAGCCGAGAAACCCCGGGCAGGAGCTGCGGGTGCAGGTGTTTAACCTGCAGGCGGTGCTGCAGAACTTCAATATCCGAAATGTGGTCGACATCGATCAGGCGCGGGCACAGAATCAGGACCCCGCGCCCGCGGCCGGCGAGCGGCCCAGCGCGGGGGTTCTGACGCCGACCCCCGGAGCTGAGAAGCGTTGACGCCGTTCACTGCCCGCGTGATTGTGTGTGTGGTGGTATTCGCGCTGCTTGCTGCGCGGGCATCGGGCATCGTGGGCGCGGGCTCGTTGTCGGAAGCGCCGGTGAACGCGGGCGTGCCCGTGACGCATGGGTGGCTGGCGATTCCTGAGCCCGAGGGCACGCGGAGCATCATCCTGCACCTGCCGCCGCGGGGTGTGGTGTCGGAGCGGTCGGGGCGGGTGATCGGGGCGCCCGAAGGCGAGGCACGGGTGGCGACCACGCTGGCGTCGATGCCGGCGGGGATGGGGGCGATCGGCGATCAGCTCGCGATGGTGTTTGCGGATGCGGGCGGGGGCGTGACCAACCTGCACGGGCGCCCGGTGCTGGCGCTCACGGTGGTGCAGGGAGAGCCAGGCGTGTGGCGGGCGGCCTCGGGCCCGCGGCTGGAGACGCTGCCCTCGCTGAGGGCTGACGGGGTGCTGCTGGGGTTCACGGGTTCTCCGCAGGGCTACGCGGCCCTGCTGCAGGGACTCTCGGGAAAGGGTGAGGACCCAAAGACGCTCGTGCTGCAGGTGCTGACGCGCGGGGGGTGGGTAAGCGTGCCGGTGCCGCCGGAGGCGCAATCGCTCGCGGGGGCGAACTTCGAGGTGCGGGACAGCAAGCCGGTGTCACGGGCGGCGTGGCGGCTGTTCGCGACGGAGGCGGGGCTTGGGCTGATGGTGATCCCGCCGCGGAAGGCGAATGAGCCCGTGCACGGGACGACGTTCCTCGCAGACTTCGGCGGATCGCCGGCGGGGGGCACGCCCTCGGCTACGTGGACGCAGAGAGAACTGTCGGTTCCGGTGCAGGATTCGGCGCCGACGGACCAGGTGGAGGTGGTGGGGAGCGCGGACCACATCGTGGTGAGCGTGGTGAACGCGAACGGGCGGGTGCGGGTGTTCACGCAGCCGGTGGCGGCGCCGGTCGCGTGGCGCGAGGTCGCGGCCTTCGCGGGCGCGACGGCGGACTGCGCGCTGGTGGCGATGGACGGCGTCGGGCGCGTCGGCGTGGTCAGCCACACACGGGCGAAGACGAACAAGGACGCACCGAGCCTGCGGATCACGGAGGTTTCGGCGCGCACCGGAAGCGTGGCCTACGACGGCGGCATCAGCCTGGGCAGTCCGATCAGCGGCTCGGACTACCGGTTCGTTGGCGTGGTGCTGGCGTACGTGACGGGGCTGGTGGCGGTGTTCCTGTGGCGGCCGACGCCCAAGGACTCGGTGCACCTGCCGCCGGGGGTGTCGCTGGCGGAGCCCGGGCGGCGGATGCTGGCGTCGCTGATTGACCTGTGCATCGGCGTGCTGATCGCGTGCCGGATCATCGGCATTCCCGTGGGCGAGTTTCTCGGCTCGGGCCTGTGGAACAGCGGCCCGGCGCAGAACGCGATGTTCGTTGCCCTGGGGCTGCTGGTGGTCACCGGCGGCGTGCTGGAGGCACTGCTGGGGCGCTCACTGGGCAAGATGGTGACCGGTTGCGCGGTGGTGGAGATGCACTCTGGCACCGGTGGGGGTAAGGCGAAGGACGGGGGGGCCAAAACGCCGCTCGTGTGGAAGTCGCTGCTGCGGAATGCGGTGAAGTGGGGGCTGCCGCCGCTGGCGCTGTTCGGGCTGCTGGACGCGGGTGGGCGGCACAAGGGCGATCAGCTGGCCGGCACGGCCGTGGTGGTCGAGGATGACGGCGAGGACGACAGCACGCCGGAGTCGTGACAAGCCTGATGGCTAGAAGAGGCCGCCTTGCTCTTCCACGGCAACCGGGCGGACGAGGTCCGGGCCGTCGTTGCGGACATTGCTGACGAGCGTGCTGACCGGTGTGAGCGAGAGCTCGACGGCGCTGGGCGCGGGCTGGCGGGCGGCGAGCCAGTCGTCCCACGCGGACGCGGGCAGAATAACCGGCATGCGGTCGTGCACGGGCGCGACCTGCTCGTTGGCCGCGGTGGTGAGGATGGTGACCGAGTCGATCGGTTCACCTTCGGGCGGGCGCCAGCGGTCCCACAGCGCGGCCATGGCAAAGGTCTTCGGCTGGCCTGCCTCGCGCACCTGGATCAGCATCGGCTGCTTCGTGCGTCGGCCGGGGACGGCCTTCCACTCGTAGAAGCCGTCGGCGGGGACGAGGCACCGGCGGCGCTCGTAGAGCGAGCGGAACATCGGCTTCTCGAGGGCGGTCTCCGAGCGGCAGTTGATGGTCTTGAGGCCGATCGACTCGTCCTTGGCCCAGCTTGGGACCAGGCCCCAGCGCATGCCGGCGAGCTCGCGCCCGGTGCCATCCTTCGTGTTGCGGACCACCAGGACCGGTTGCGAGGGGGCGATGTTGTAGCGGGGCTGGAAGAGAATCGCGTCCTGCGAGCCCGTGAGCCCGGCGTGGGCCCGGAAGAGCTCGGCGACGACCCTGGCTGGGGTAATGAGCAGGAACCGCCCGCACATAGGGGCATCTTATGTGGGCTGCGAATGGGGTTCCCAGAGGGTTGCGGGGTGAGGTACACTGGGGTGAGGGGTCGGGAAGCCCGCTCGTATGTTGAACACGAAACGCGGACAGGCCGGTCGGGACTGCAGCCGTGCGTTCACGTTGATCGAGCTGCTGGTCGTGATCCTGATCATCGGGATCCTGCTGGGGCTGCTCCTGCCGGGGCTGCGCAAGGCGCGGGAGGCGGGGCGGGCGGTGGTGTGCCTGAGCAACCAGCGGCAGATCGGCGCGGCCCTGATGAGCTACGCGAACGCCTACAAGGAATGGATTCCGCGGGAATCGGGCACGAGCGAGCGGCTGCCCTACCCCGGGAGCCCGCCGCCTTCGTCGACGGGGCGGGTGCCGCTGGTGCCCGCGTGGTACCGAGCGTGGAACCCGGCAAGCCAGCACTCGGCGTACAACATTTCCTGGGCGTACAGCCTGCGGCCGTTCCTGGACTCGCGGGCGCACTGCAATGACGATACCGGCGGGCTGAACGACCGCTTCAAGGACTCGGTGTACTACCGCGACCCCGCGCGCCCTCGGGACGACCACAACATCCACTATGTGGTGAACGGGGTGCGGTTCGTGCGGGTGGGCAACACGATCACGCACAACGAGAACGAGACCAAGCCGCCGCAGCAGCTGGGGCGCCTGCCGCGGACCTCGCCGGTGCTGTACCTGACGTGTTACGCGGATGACCTTGGCAACGTGCGCTCGGGGTACGCGAACGTGAACGCGAACTCGGACCTTGAGCTGTCAATCTTCTACGACATCTGGCGGGTGAGCAACATCAACGGGCCCGAGAGCGGGGACCCCAGGTATTGGCCGCGGACGGCGCCCAAGCGGCACGGCAACGGTGCCAACGCGATGTACATGGACGGGCACGCGAGCGCGATTTCCGCCAACGATCTGCGGGACCTGAATACGTGGGATGACGGGGATTACCGCTAGCGAGTCGCTCGCGCAGAAGCGGTTGGGTCGCTCCGATCAGCTGCCGACGACGCCGACGCGTTCGAGCGTCCACCAGATCGCGACCGCCGCGATGATGACCGAGGCTGGGATGGTGATCGCGGGACGGTACCACGGCTTGCCCCGGAACCAGCCCACGAGGGCGAGCGCGCCGGCGATGACGGCGAGCTGGCCGAGCTCGACCCCGATGTTGAAGGTGATGAGGGCGGTGGCGAGCTGGCCCTCAGGCAGGCCGGCGTCCTTCAGCACGCCGGCGAAGCCCATGCCGTGCAGCAGGCCGAAGGCGAAGACCAGCAGCGGGCGCCACGCGTGCAGCTTGCTGGTGACGAGGTTCTCGACCGCGACGAACGCGATGGAGGCGGCGATGAGGGGCTCGACGATGTTCGGCACGTCGGGCAGCTTCCCCATGACGGTGAGGGCGAGCGTGAGGGTGTGGGCGAGGGTGAAGGCGGTCACCTGCCACAGGAGCGGCTTGAGCTTGGGGCTGAGCAGGAAGAGGCCGAGCACGAAGAGCACGTGATCGAGGCCCTTGGGGATGATGTGGGCGAAGCCGAGGGCGATGTACTGGCGCGCCACCGTTGCCAGCGAGGGGGACGCGGCGGCGGCGGGAGCGGAATCTTGTCGGGCCGTTGTGGGCGAACTCGTGGGCGGTGTGTCTGTCGTGGGCGAAGCATCACTCGCGGCCGCCGGTGGCGGAGACTGCACGTGCACATCGAGCGGGGGCGAGAGCTCGGCGGTGCCGATGGGGAGTGCGAAGGGCTCCAAGTTCGGGCGGTCGAAGGTGGTGATGACGTCGCCCATGGCGGGCGGGAACATCATCGAGACGGTGTGCACGCCGGAAGGGACCCGGGTGCGGGCGATGTAGTCGAGCCGAACGGGGAGGGCACGCACGGCCTGCGAGCGCTCCCACTCGCGGACGTCGGCGGCCGTGGGGCTGGTGAGCAGTTCGAACGGAACCGCCCGCCCATCAACCTCGAGGTAGAACTGCTCGACAAAGCGTTGACGGGTTTCGTCAAGCGTGGCGTCGAGGGCGCGGTCGGGGCCGTCGAGCAGGGCAAGCATCGGCTCGTCCTCGACCACCGCGGGGAGCGCGTCCAGGGCGAACGCGAGGGCGTCGTGGCGAATGGTGACCGTCACGATGCCGTCGGCCTCCACCTTGACCAGCGCGGAGGCGAAGATGCCCGGGTGGGCCCCCGCCGGCGCGAAGGCCACCAGCAGCATCGCCGCGGCGGCCAGGACTTGGAGCAGCCGCCCGCTCACTGGTCGTCGACCTTTACGCTCTCACGCAGGGCCTTGAGCGACTCCTCGTCCATCGCCGTTGGCCAGATGGTCAGGGCGCGGATCTCGCCCTCGAAGCGGCGCTTGCCGTCCCACGGATCAACAGGCGCGATGTTGACCACGCTGGCGTCGTCCGCGAGGGTGACCTCGCGCTCGCCGATCTTCTTGCCGTCCTTAAACAGGCGGAGCTTGTTGCCGTCGTACGACGCGGTCAGCATCTGCCACTTGCCGACCTCCAGCTGCGCGCGGCTCGCGACGTCGCTGTTGTGGGCCCAGAAGTGCACGCCCTGGAAACGGGAGAGGTAGCGGCCGCCGCCGCTGGTCTGCTGCTTGCAGGCGCCGAAGCCCGCAATGATGGTGCGCGGCTCGGGCTGCTTGGCGGGCTTGACGAACAGGTTGAGGGTCCACGGGTCCTTGCCGCGGGTGGGCAGGCCGTCGACCTTGATCTCCTTGCCCATCTGCTCGGGGGTGACGCGGTCGAGCGCGTAGAGGGCAGCGGGGACCGAGAGCTGGAGCTTCTGGGGCTGCATGCCGTTGGCGGCGGGGGAGCGGTCCTGACCGCCGGAGATGGTGGCGGTGTAGGTCTTGCCCGGCTCGAGCGGCTTCTCGAGCTCGGCAATGTAGGTGCGGCCGTCGGGCTGGCGGTTGATGGCGGTGATCATCACGCCGGGGGAGAAGAACATGCCGACGGGGCTGTCCACGGGCTCGGAGAGCTGGAAGCGGACCTGGGGGCTCATGTAGGAGGTGGTCAGCGACGTGACGCTCGGGGGCGTGGTGTCGTTGACGTTCACGTGCACGGCCGCGCTGGGCCCGGCGGCGCCGTTGCGCACGACCGCCGCCTTGACGGTCGTGGGCTTGTAGAGGGTGATGGGCGCGGTGAACTCGGGCGAGCTGGGCCCCGGTTCGCTGCCGTCGAGCGTGTAGCGGAGCTGGCCGGGGCCGTAGAAGAGGCGCGGCTGGATGTTTACGGTGGTCACGTCGCTCAGGTTGTTGCCTTCGACCTTTACCAGCGGGGCGTCCTGAGCGCGGTCGGCGAGCGTGTCGAAGAGCGGCGCGGCGGGCGCGGCCTCGGGGGGATTGGCGACGAAGGTGGCCGCGAACACGCGGACGCTGGCGTTGTCGGGGAGCTTGAGCGTGGTCGCGCCCTTGGGCACGTCGATCGGGTGCTTGAAGAGGTAGGAATAGCGGTAGTACTGGTCACCGTCGTGCCCGTGGTGGTGCGAGCAGTACCAGGCGACGGAGGTGTCCTTGATGAAGCCTGGCTCCAGGCCCACGAGCGGGTTCTGCCAGTTGAAGGAGGTCTCCTCGACGGTGCCGCCCCAGACCCGACGGTCCCAGAGCCCGACGTAGCCGCGCCAGCTGCGGAAGGTGACGGGGGTGGCCTGATCGCCGATGGTGACATCGGTCGTGACGTCGTCGCCCACGGCCGCGGCGAGCAGGTACACACGCCCGCCGTTGGCGTCTGGCAGCTGCAGCGTCTGGCCCTTGCAGGTGGTGGCCTGCTTCTGGCCATTACCGGCGCCGCCGAGCTTGAAGGCGATGCCGTCGCTGGTGAAGGTGCCGGCGGGGAACTGCTCGGCGGGGTAGGTGAACGCGCCGTCCATCGAGCCGTCCTTGAGGGCGGCGTTGGTGCTCACGACGTCGGCGTCGTGCTCGAGCGTGAGGGGCGTGCAGGCGAGCGGCTGGACTGTGGGGGGGACGTCCTTGGTCCTGCGGGGCGCGGGCTTGAAGGCGAACGCGCGGAGTTCGGCGCCGTTCATATCGACCACGAGCGCGCCCTTGTCGACCCTGGCGTCGGAGATGCGGCGTTCCTGGCCGTCGACCTCGTAGGCCTCGGCGATGCCGCCGTGGAAGGAGATGCGGGCGCCGTTGATGGGCCGGCCGGTGAGCTCGCGGAGGCGGACGATGGTGTTGTCGCCCTCCTCGGCCTTCTTGATGGCGGTGATCATGACCGCGGGCCCTTCGACCTTGGCGAGCGAGAGTTCGCGGCCGAGGCGGCCCTGGTGGGCGCGGACGCGGAAGGCCCGCATGGGCTGGTTGAGGGCCTCGGCCAGGGCGGGTGTGCGGGCGTTCTGCCAGCCGCCCTCGTGCCCTTGGACTGCGAAGCTCACCTCGTGGCGGCCGATGTCCTGGCAGGCCTGGTCCTGGTACTCGTTGTGCACGCCGGGCGTGTGGAGCAGGGTGAGGCGGAGCGTGTTGTCGCTGGGCTTGTCGCTGGCGTACTTGCAGTCGTTGCTGATGGCGACGCCGTACTCACCCTTGGCGTCGGTGAGGTCCATCCACTGCTGGCCGGCGTACTCGAACTGCTGCTTGTGCGAGTTGCCGCGCTCGACGAAGCCGGTCTGGCCGTCCCACGTGGCCGTCTTGTTGCTGACGGCGAGGGGGAAGGAGACGCGGAGGCTGCGCTCGCCGGCGTTCCAGTCGATGGTGTTGTCGAAGCGGACCTGGGCGGCGGCGTCGCCCTCGGTGAGGCTCACGACCTGGCGGAAGGTGGAGGCGCCCTGCGAGCGGGTGACCTCGATCGAGACCCGCACGGGGCCGTTCTCGACGATCTTGAACGCCGCGGGCCCGCCGACGACCTCCATCGGGGGCTTGACGCGGTCGTTCCAGTCCTGGTTCCAGGCGGGCCACTGGGCGGGCTTCTCGTAGCACTGCTGGAGCGTGATGGGGGCCTTCAGCAGCTCGCGCTTGGCCTGCTTGTCCATGATGGACGACACGTCGCCCGCGTCGTTGAAGGTGACCTTGTACCGGGAGTTCTCGAGCGTGCGCTCGGTGACCTTCAGCACGGCCTCGTGCTTCGCGGCCTGCCCAACCTTAGCGTGGAACACGCCGAAGCCGACGCTGGGGACGCGGGCCTGGAAGGCGATTCTCGTCTTTCCGTCGGCGGTACTCAGCACCTGCGTGGGGACGGGCTTACCGTCGGGGCCGGTGACAACGACGCCCTTGCCGCTGTCACCGGGGATCTCGGCTTCGACAACCTCATCACGGTCGATGGAAACGGGGTTGTACACGACCAGCGGCACACCCTCGCCGCTGGTATCCATCAGCGACGCGACGCCGCTCACGGCGCTGGTCAGCACATCGCCGAACTGCCCCGCGGCGATGACCTCGTCGTTCTGCGAGTAGTCGTACGCGTAGGGGTGGCTGGTGCCGGGCAGGATGTCGTGCATCTGCGAGCCCAGCACGAGGTACCACGCGTCTTCGAGCTTCTGATTGGGGTAGGCCTGGCCCAGGTGCCACGCGAGGACGCTGGCGCGCTCGGCCGCGTCGGCGAGCTTCTCGTTCTTGCGGTTCCACCGCTTCATGATGGTGGCAGAGGTGAGCGAGCCGGCGGAGTGCTCGATCAGCTCGAGCTCGCCGGTGTAGGTCGGCAGCTTGGCCCGCAGCTCGGGCGTAATGGCCTTGAACATGTCGTCGGCCTTGCTGGAGATGACCTTGACCTTGCCGTTGGTCCGCAGGCTCTCCTCGACCATCTTGACCGACTTCTCGGTGGGGGCGCCGCCGCGGTCTCCGACGCCGTAGTAGTGGTAATCGACGAGGACGCCGGAGCGCTCCCCGTTCTTGGCGATGCGGGTGCTCCAGCCGTTGCTGTTGGCGAGATTCTCGAGGACCTCGCCGACGTAGGCGCCGGGGTCGAGGGCGGAGACGATGCCGCGCCCGTCGGGGCCCTTCCACACGCCGACCTTGAAGGGGATGGGGACCACGGCGTTCCAGGTCAGCTTCTGGGTGGAGAAGCCCTTGAGGCCGCAGTGGGCAAGCACGCTAGGGAGCGATGCGGGGAACCCAAAGCAGTCCGGGAGCATGAACTCCTCGGAGGTGGTGCCGAACTCGCGCTTGGAGTACTGGTTGCCGTAGAGCACGTGGCGGATCTGCGACTCGCCGCTGGGGACGTTGGCGTCGTTCTCGTCGACGCTGGAGCCGCACACGAACCACTGGCCGCCGGCGATGTACTTCTTGAGCGTCTCGTAATCCTGCGGGTAGTACTCCTTCATCATCTGGTAGCGGCGGCTGCCGGAGAAGTTGAAGACGAAGTTCGGGTACTTCTCGAAGTGGGCGAAGTTGTTGCGGAGGGTCGCGGGGATGAACTCGCGGATGACCTGCGGGTAGCACCAGCGCCACTGGGTGTCGAGGTGGGCGTAGCCGACGACGTAGAGCGTGGGCTCTTTGGTGAGGTCGGGGGTTGCGGCGGGGACTTTGGTGAGGGCGGGCTGCTGCGCGGGGGTGGCCGGCTTGGAGTCGGTCTGTGCCCAGGCAGAGGAGACAGTCACGGCGAGGCCGGCGGCGAGCACCAGGAGACGGGTCATCAGCGAGTACCTCCAGTGTCCCGGCGCGTTCGAGCGGGCGCCGGGGGGAGGCGATGGTACCGCGCACCGGGTCGGATCGCCCCAAGGGTTTCGCCCACGAACAGAGCCCTTGCACCGTCTGCTACCATGGCTCGTGCAGGGCGGCTGCGCGGGTGCGTCGCGACTGTGGAAGGGCATTGTTGTTGGCGCAGGCGAAGGTCCAGCTCCCGTACTCGATCCACACCTCGCCGGTCGTGGTGCAGCTCCTGACGGGGCTGGCGATTGTCGCCGCGGCGCTGGGGCTGCGGGTCCTGATGGAACCCTGGCTCGAGGGAAGGCTGGAACTCATCACGCTCTGGGGCGCGCTGGTGCCGCTGGCGTGGCTGCTGCGGGGGGGCGTGTTCTGGGTCTGCTCGCTCCTGGGGTTCGTCGCGGCACAGCTGGTGGTGGTCGCCCCGCACGGGAGCATGGACCCTGGCGTACTCGCCATCACGCTGGCGTTTTCGCTGCTGATCATCACTGGGCTATGGGCCTCGGTGCGGCTGGCCAGGCGCTCGCTCCAGCAGTACGCGGATGTCAAGACCCAGGAGCAGCTGACCGAATCGCGCCTGGCCGCGATCGTGCAGAACTCCGACGACGCGATCATCTCCAAAGACCTGTCAGGGCGGATCCTCTCGTTCAACCCCGCGGCCGAGCGGCTGTACGGGTACCAGGCTCACGAGATCATTGGTAAGCCCATCCAGACGCTGATCCCTCCGGAGCGGCTGCAGGAAGAGGAGGAGATCCTCGCCCGGATCATGCAGGGGGAGCGCATCGACCACATGGAGACATTCCGCCGCACGCGCTCAGGGCGGGATGTCGAGGTGTCCCTGACGATTTCGCCGGTGCGGGATGAGACCGGGCGCGTGATCGGCGTTTCCAAGATCGCCCGCGACATCACCGCCCGCAAGGCGATGGAGCGCGAGCGCGACGCGGCCCTGCAGCGTTTCGCCAGGGTGACGCAGACGCTGCCGGACATGGTGTTCCTCATCGACGTCGACACCTTCTTGCCGGTGCTCATCAACCCGGCTGTGACGCAAACGATGGGGTACACCCTCGAAGAACTGCGGGGGCACGGCGGCGCGGCGACCGGCAACCCGATCATCCATCCCGAGGACCAGGAGGCGGTGATCACAAATCTGCGGCGTGCGGCGGAGCTGTCCGATGGTGAGCTGCTGGACTTTGAGCACCGGGCGCTCAACTCGACGGGAGCGTGGGCGATCCTGCGGGCGCGACTGACGCCCTTCGAGCGAGACGCCCAGGGCCGGTGCACGGTGATCCTAGCGGTGGATCGCGACATCACGCGCGAGCGGATCGATCAGCTGCAGCTGGCGGAGTACCGCGAGGGGCTGGAGCGGCTGGTGGAGCAGCGGACGCTTGAGCTCGAGAAGACGCACGCGCAGCTGCGGGCGGCCGAGCGCATGACGGCCTTGGGCACGCTCTCGCAGGGGCTGGGGCACGACATCGGGAATCTGGTGCTGCCGCTGCGGCTGCGTGTGCAGACCATCCGCGCCGAGGTGCGCTCAGACACGGCCCGGGCCGACATCGAGGCGATCGACGCGGGGCTGTCGTACGTGCAGGGGCTGTCCCGCAGCCTGCGCATGCTGGCGATGGACCCGGCCGACCCGCGCCAGTCGGGGGCGGGCTTCACGGACCTGGAGGAGTGGTGGCCGACGGCGGAGCCGGTGCTCAAGGCCGTGCTGCCGCGGTCGGGGAGCCTCAAGTGGGACGTGCACCGCGCGGCCAACGGGCGGCTGGTCGCCGCTATCGCCCCGCACCAGCTGCTGCAGGCGGTGTTCAACCTGGTTCAGAACGCGGCCGAGGCGCTGGAAGGGACCGACTCCGACCCGGCGATCGAGGTCTCTGCGGGACCGGGCGTCGGTCCGGGAGGCGAGGCTCAGGTGCGGGTGAACGTGACCGACCACGGCCCAGGGATGACTGACGAAGTGCGTCAGCGGTGCATGGAGCCGTTCTTCTCAACGAAACACCGACGGCTCTCGGGCGGGCTCGGGCTTTCGCTGGTTGCTGGCATCACGTCCAGCGTGGGCGGGGAAGTTGAACTCAAGACGGCGCCGGGCCAGGGCGCGTCGTTCACGCTGGTGCTGCGGGCCGCTGAGCTGCCCACGGTGGAGCTCAAGTCGCAGCCCGCGGGCGAGCGGCCAACGGCGGCGATCAGTGTTTCTGACCCCCGCACGCTGGCGTACATGCAGTGGGCGATGAAGCTAGTGGGCATCGAGGCGAAGCAGTCGCGTGAGAACGAGGTGCCGATGGCCAGCGTGTGGGTGGTGGATCAGAGCCGCGCCCACCAGGCGTGCGACTTCGCGAAAGAGCCCGGGCGGTGGGCGGTGGTGCTGGGGCAAGCTCCGGCGCCGGCCAGCAATGGAGAATCCGGGGGCCAAGTGCCGAAGAACGAGCGTGTTCTCTTTGCCGGGGTGCGCCCCGGCGTGTCGGAGCTGCGAATATTACTGAAGCGGGCGTTTGCGCCGGGGGTGGGCGCGGCCGATAGCCGGGAGGGTCACCCATGACCTCGAATGCTGGTGTGCTGGATGTCGGCGTGATCGCCGTGGACGACAACCCGCTGATGGTGGATTCGCTGGAACGGATGGTGAAGAGCACGCCCGGCCTGCGCTGGGAGTGCGGCCTCACCGGCGGCGAGGGCGTTATCGACGCGGTGCAGGAGCGTGAGCCTGCGCTGGTGCTCATGGACATGCAGATGCCGGGCGTGGACACCTGCAAGCTCGTGACGGACATCGCGACCAGGTTCCCCAACACCAGAGTGCTGATGCTGAGCGGGCACCTCAAGCGCGAGTACGTGCTGGGCTCGATCGACGCCGGCGCCCTCGGGTACGTGGGCAAGCACCGCGACCCGGACTACATCACCGAGGCGATCCGCAAGGTGGCCGCGGGCGAGTTCTTCGTGTGCCCCGACGCGGCCGCGGCGGCTGGGCTGGCCTGATACCCTTGAGCTGCCGGCCCACAGGGGGGCCGCAACCGGAGGTGCCGCATGGGTCGTCTGCTGATTGTGATCCTGTTCATCGGCGTGGTGATCGGCGGGTCGGTGGTGCTGCAGAAGAGCCGCGAGAGGCAGACCGCGCTTGCGACCCCCGCGCCGGCCGGCGCGGCGGAGTCCGGCGGTCACGCCGCCTTCTTCTCGCCTATGAGCTACGCGGAGGCCAAGAGCGCGGCCGGCTCGCGCCTGCTGCTGGTGGACGCAACCGCGACGTGGTGCCCGCCCTGCAAGGCGATGGAGCGGGATACCTGGCCGCAGCCCGAGCTGGCCGCCTGGATGAAGGACCGCGGCCTGGCGGTGCAGGTGGATGTGGACAAGGACCCCGCCGCCGCCAAGGAGCTGCAGATCCGCGGTATGCCCACGGTGATTCTGATGAAGGACGGACGGGAGCTGGCCCGCAACATGGGCTACATGGACGCGGGGGCGCTGCTGCAGTGGCTGAACCAGCACGCTGGGTGAGCGGCCTGTTCGGCGAACCGCGTACTGAGCGCACGAACGAAGCCACCAAAGCGGTGGCTTTCTTTCTGCGCCTGATCGCACTTCGTGAAGGGTTGCCCCAGCGACCAAGCCCCAGGGGTTAGGTGCGGATCTGCTTCACCTCCTCGTACGCGTCCATGACCTTGTTGCGCAGGGCCTGGAGCATGCGGAAGGCGTTGTCGGCCTTCTGGGTGGCGAGGATGACGCCCTCGATGTCGGTCCGCTGGCCGGTGGCCAGGTCCTCCACCGCGCGGGTGGCGTCCTGCTGGGCCCTGTTGACCTCGTTGAGGTTCTGCAGCAGCACGTCCTTGAAGGAGGCGCCGGGCGTTGCCGCGCCCGCAGCGCCCGCGGCGTCCGCCGCTCCGGGTGCCCCCGCTCCGCCGGGGCCCTTGATGAACGGGCGCGGGTAGGCCGACGGGTTGATCCCGCCGTTGCCGCCGATGAGCCCGAGTGGGTCTGCCATGGTCGATCCTTCGAGAAGCTCGGAACCCCTCACCGCGTTCGGGGCTCGTCACGAACGGTTCCAGTTTACCCAAGCAAGCGGAGTGCCTGCCCGATCATGGCCTTGGTCGCCTCGGCAGCGACGGCGTTGGCCTCATAGGCCCGCGTCGCCTCGAGCTGGTTGACCTGCTCCATGACCGGGTTGACGTTGCTTTCCTGCACGTAGCCCTTCTGCGGTCCGTCCTTGATCGCCCGCGGGTCATTGGGCGCCCAGCGCATGCGGAAGGGGGTCTGGTCGATCTGGATCTCGGAGACGTGCACGCCCAGGCGGCGGCCCTGGGGGTCGCGGGCGGTGGGGTCGCCGGGGGCCATGATGACGTGGCGGGCGCGGTAGGGGGTGCCGTCGGCGTGCACGGCCGTGCGGTTGGCGATGTTGGCCGAGATGGCGGTCAGGCGGGCGCGCTGGGCGATCATGCCGCTGACCGAGATATCCAGTGCGCCGTACATGCGCGTCTCCTGCTAGTTCTGCGCGGTCGTTTCTGCGCGTGCGGTCAGACTCGCTGGCTGATGGCGGTGCGGAGGAGGTCGTGCTCGCGCCGGATGAGGTCGACGGTGGCCTTGTACATCAGGCCGTTCTCGGCGATGCCCTGCATCAGGCGCTCGACATCGCGGTTGTTGCGGTCGTGGTAGAGGATGTTGCCGGTGGGGGTGCGCGGCGTGAGGGTGAGGCGGCCGTCACGCCCGACCTGCACCTCGCGGGTGCCCTGGAACTCAAGCGGGGCCTGGTCGGTGCTGCCGTCGGTGGCCTCGCGGCGCTCCTTGACGGCGCGGGCGAGGGCGTGCTGGAAGCTGGTGACCGAGACGTCCAGGGGGCGGAAGTCGGGGGTATCGATGTTGGCCGCGTGGTGGGCGAGGAGCTTCTGGCGCTGGCCGGAGAACTGGAGAACCTTCTCCAGGACGGGGAGGGCGCCGGCGTTGTGGAGGCCATCGATCACGGTGGGGTTCCTGCAAGACCTGTGCCGAACGAAGATGGGTTTGAACCACAGAGCACACAGTGGGCACAGAGGGAGGCACGTGGATCAGAACCAAGCCAAGTCAGGGAGGTTGGTCGCTGAGCGGCAGGTGAGTGCTTCAAATCCGATTCAGCCGCCTTCCTCTGTGTGCTCTGTGGGCTCTGTGGTTCAATCCCCCTTCGGCTAGAGGGTGTCAGCGACGAGCTTGTCTTCCTTCCACTTCTTGAGCTTGAGGCCAAGGGTGCGGACGCCGATGCCCAGGGCGGTGGCGGTCTTCTGGCGGTGGCCGTTGAAGCGGGTGAGGGTGGCCACGATCGCCTCGCGCTCGATTTCCTCAAGGGGGCGGGTGTCACCGTTGCCGGCGTGCCCGTTCAGGCCGCTCGTGCCGCTTTCGCCATTGAGGTGCCCGTGGGGCTTGGCCTCGATCTGCTGGATGGGCATCGCCCGCACGAAGGTCGCGGCCGCGGCGGGGGTGACCCATGGAGCGATCAGCTCGGGCGTGATCATCCCGTCGCGGAGCGCGCCGGGCATGCCGCCGCTGAGGACCACGGCCCGCTCGCAGATGTTCTGCAGCTCGCGGACATTGCCGGGCCAGCTGTAGGCCATGAGCATCGACTCGGCAGCGGGGGCGAAGCGGAGGGCGGCGCGGCCCTCGCGGGCGCAGACCTGGGCGGCGAAGTGATTGGCCAGCGCGGGCACGTCCTCCAGCCGCTCGCGGAGCGGGGGCACGTGCACAGGCAGCACGTTGAGGCGGAAGTAGAGGTCCTGGCGGAAGTCGCCCTTGGCGACGGTCGCGGGCAGGTCACGGTTGCTGGTGGCGATGACGCGGACCTCCACGCCGATCGTGAGCGATGAGCCCACGCGCTCGAAGGCCCGCTCCTGGAGCACGCGGAGCAGCTTGGCCTGTATCTGCGGGTTGACCTCGGAGATCTCGTCCAGCAGCAGGGTGCCGCCGTCGGCGAGCTCGAAGCGGCCCTTGCGGAGTTTTTCAGCGCCGGTGAAGGCGCCGCGCTCGTGACCGAAGAGCTCGCTCTCAAGGAGCGAGGAGGAGAGGGCGGCGCAGTTGACGGCAAGGTAGGCCCCCTGAGAGCGCGGGCTGCACTCGTGGATGGCGCGGGCGACGACCTCCTTGCCCACGCCCGACTCGCCGGTGATGAGCACCGTGCCATGCGAGTTGGCAATGAACTGGATGGCCTCGCGGAGCTTCTTCATTGCCTCGGAGTTGCCGATGAGGCGGTCCAGGCCGGCGCGGCTCTTGGTCGACTGCCCATTCGTGCTCGCGCCGGCGGGCGAGGTCGAACCCTCGGAAACCCCGGCCGCGGCCCGCAGCACGGCGTTCTCACGCATCAGGCGGCGGTGCTCGATGGCCCGCTTGAGCGAGATGATCAGCTCGTCGCCCTCGAAGGGCTTGGTGAGGTAGTCGAAGGCGCCGAGCTTCATGGCCTTCACGGCGGTCTCGATCGTGCCGAAGGCGGTCATCAGTACGACGGGCAGCTCGTCGTCGATCTGCCGGACCTTCTCCAGCAGCTCGATGCCGGTCATGTGCGGCATCTTCATGTCGGTGACGACGGCGTCGGGGCGCTTTTTGGCGATTGTCTCGAGGGCCGCGGCGCCGTCGGGGGCGCTCACCACGGTGAAGCCGGCCCGCTCGAGCGTGACGCACACGCTGTCGCGCATCATTTCCTTGTCGTCGACAACCAGCACGGTTTTCATCGGACAGTCTCCAGAACGTGGATCGGGTCTGTGGTGGGGGCGGGGGTCGCGGCGGGGGCGACCCGCAGGGGGAGTTCGATGCGGACGGTGGCCCCCGGGCCGTCGTCGTTGTTGGCCACGCTCACGCGACCGGCGTGGGCGTCGATGATGCGGTGCACGATGGCGAGGCCCAGGCCCGTGCCGGTGTTGCGGGTGGTGAAGAACGGGTTGAACATGCGATCCACGACCTCGGGGCGGATACCCGGGCCGGTGTCGCGGATGCTGAGCACGATCGACTCGGTGTCACAGGCGGAAGCTGCGAGGGTGAGCGCGTGCGTGCGGTCGGGCACGTCGGCCATGGCCTCGAAGGCGTTGCGCACGACGTTGACAAGGGCCTGCTGCAGCAGGCTGTGGTCGGCCTCGAACCCGGGCAGGTTGGCGCCGCGGTCTTTGCGCACGACCGTCACGTGTTTCCAGCCCGGCACGCCGTCGTGGCAGCAGGATTCGAGCACACGGTCGTACAGGTCGGGCACGTCGATCGGCTGCGGGCGGAGGCGGAACTCGCGGGAGAATGTGAGCACGTCGTTGACGATGCCGTCCATCACACGGGCGGCGCCGGCGATCTTGAGCGCGATGCCCTGCTCGCCGGGCCGGTCGGTCAGGTCCTGCTCCAGCATGCGGGCGTAGAGCCGCACCGAGCCCAGGGGGTTGCGGATCTCGTGGGCGATGCCCGCGGCCATCTCGCCCAGGGCCGCGAGGCGGCGGGAGCGCTCCAAGGCAGCGTTCGCTTCGCCCAGCTCGCGGGTGAGGCGTGCAACCTCGGCGCGCAGCTGCTCGTGCGAGGCCTGGAGCTTGGCGGTGACGTCGTTGAACGCGCCCATCAGCTCGGCGAGGTCAGCCGGGCCCAGCGTGTGCGCGGCGGCAGAGGTTGTGGCGGCGACGCTGCTCATCAGCCCTTTCGGTCCTGGAAGCGGGGGAGCACGGTCTGCTGCGGCGTGTACGCGTTCGCGGCCTTCTTGGAGGTGGCCAGGCCGGCGAGCTCGCTGGTGACGCCCTCCAGCCGCTGCTTGAGGCGGGCGTGGTCGCGCTCGTCACGCTTCTGCACCTGCTCGGCGAGCGAGCTCACGGCCTCCAGCTCGCGCTCGACCTGCCGCAGGTGCGCCTCGGGCACGTGGTCGCGCGTGCGGTCCCACTGCGGGCGGAGCTGCTCCACCAGACGGGCCGTCTGCGTGATGCGGTCGATCACCTGCTGGCGCTCTTCGAGCACCATCAGCAGCGGCTCGAGCACGGGCTCGTCGATGAGCAGCGACTGCCGCTGGCTGAGAGCGTCGAGCTCGCCCAGGAGCGCCCGCTGCTGCGTGAGCACCGCGAGGTACTCGCGCACGCACGACTCGCAGTTCTCCGGCGTGTGGCCGGTGGTGTGCGCGGCGGTCGCGGCGGGCGCGTGCGTCCGCGGGTGCGCACCGCTGGCGTGCGGCTGGGCCGGTGGGTGTGATTGTGAGGCGCCTGCGTGAGGCTTGAAGCTGGTCATCCGTGACCTTCCTCGCCGGGTCCCCCGGCGTCTTTGTTCAAGTGATCGAACGTCTACTCGTCCTTCACCCCCGCGGTGGCGCCCTCGCCGGCACGCCGGAGCTCGTCCTTAGCATCGAGCCACTGCTTCCAGTCGGCACGCGTCATCGGGAGGTTTGGGTCCTCCCACGCGCTCGCGGGGATCGAGTCGTAGAAACGCTGCGCCCGCTGGTTCGCGAGGGCGGCCTTGGCCACATCGCCCTGCGCGAGGTAGCAGCTGACCACCTGCACCAGGGCCACGAGCGACGCCGGGTCCTTGGGGTAGCGCTCGCGTGCGGCGTCATAGTGGGCGATCGCGCCGGTGTAGTCCTTGAGGTCAAAGGCGCAGGCGCCGAGGTAGTAGTAGCTGTTGCGCAGGTAGAGGTCTTCGAGGGCGGTGCGGTGGGAGCGGGCCTCGAGGGCGGTGCGGACCTGCTCGAACGCTGCGGAGGCGGCGCGGAGCCGGCTCTCGCGCGCTTCTTCTTTACCACGGCGTTCACCGTCGGGCATTGCACCGCTCGCGAGCTGCGCGGCCAGCCCGGCGGCGGAAAGCCGGTAGGAATCAGCGAGTTTGTAGCGCACGCTCTCAACCGCGCCGGGGGGCGTAGCCGTGCCATCCTGAGCGGTGCGGGTCAGGAACTCCTCGAAGCGCTCAATGGCGCGTTCGTGGCGGCCGCTGACGTAGTAGCGCTGGCCGAGCTCGCGGAGGGCGTCGCGGAACGCGGGCGCGCGGGTGCCGCCCAGGGCGCCGTTGACCACCGAGACCAGCAGGTTCTCGGCGTCGGCGTCGTTCGCATGGTCCGCATCGGTCAGCAGCGTCTGCGCGAGGGGGACATAGCTGGCATCGGCGAACGGGCCGGCCTGCTCGCCCTTATCGCGCCCCGCGATGAGGGTGCGGTAGATCTTCGCGGCGAGTTCGAGATCGCCGCGGGCCTGATAGCACTGGGCGAGGCGGAAGCTGGCCTCCGGCTGACGGACGTCGGTGGGGAAGTCGGCGGCGAACTGCTGGAAAGCGCTGATGGCGGCGTCGGTGTCTCCGGCGCGGTCGAAGACGTCGGCCGCGGCCCAGAGGGACTCGCCGTAGAGGCCGACGTTCGCGGCGACGACACGTGCGGCGTGGTTGCGGTAGTACTCGCCCGCGCGGACCAGGTGCTCGCGGGCTTCACGCTGGGTGGCCGGGTCGGCGTCGGCCAGGCTGAGCACGCCGCCCTTGGCGGTAGCGCTGGCGAGAATTTCTTCTGCGAGCTCCTGGTGCACCTGGGCGAGCACCAGCAGCAGCTCGGGCGGCGCTTTATCGACTCCGAACAGCTGCTCCCCGAGATCAGCGAACTGGAGGGCACGCCGGTAGTCGGGCTTGCGGGCCTCCACCTGCTCGCGGCAGCGGGCCAGCAGGCTCTCGCCGATGCGATCTGGGGTGACGGCGGCGCCGTCGGGGGATGACGGGGAGGTGCGGACCAGCTCCACGACGCGCGTGTAGTAGTCCAGGGAGCGGGTGAGGGCGCCCGCGGCGTCGCCGCCCTCGCCGCGGTCCTGGCCGTTGTCCTGAGCGAACAGCGTTTCGGCCTCGACCTCCCCCATGCCGAGCAGCGCACCGACAAGCTCGGGCGAGTGCGCGAACTTGTTGATGATCGCCTGGTAACGGTCGCGGGCCGAGCCGAGGCCCGGCTTGCGATGGTAGATCTGGCCTTGGAGCAGCGTGAGCGATGGGATGAGCGGGCTGCCGGATTCGAGCAGGGCCGCGGCCTTGTCCAACTCCTGGGCCGACTCCTCGAGCTCGTTCTGCTTCTCGAACGCGCGGGCGAGCGTGTAGTGGATCTCCCCAAGCATCGCGGGGCTGGCGCCGTCGAGGCGCGGGAGCGACTTGACGATCTTGCCCACGGCCTCTGAGGCGTAGCCCTGCGCCAGCAGCACGCGTCCCTGGCGGGCGAGCGCCCAGGCGCGGTCCTCGAGCGAGAGTTGCGCGTCGCCGGTCAGGAAGGTGATCAGGTCAAGGGCGAGAGTGGGGTTCGGGGGCCTGGCGGTGGTGGCCGCGTCGATGCAACGCTTGATGAGCGCGGTGCGGGCCTCGCGTGACGAGTCGGGCAGGTTCTGCACCCGGCGGACAGCCCGCTCCACCTCGCCTAGCGCCAGCAGCGAGGTGCAGAGGTACTGCTGATCATGCTCCGTGAGCGCCGCGTTGAGGTGCTCGGCCTCCATGTACTCGGAGACGATGGCGCGGTGGTTCTCGGCGCGGTCGAGGTTGAGTTCTTTCTGGCCGAGGTAGAGCGCCCGGGCGCGGAGGAGGTGGAACTCGCGGCGCTGGTCGGGCGTGAGCGTGCCCTTGCTGATGCCGGGCAGGACGTCGTCGTTGAGTATGCGGAGGGCGTCCTCGTAGGCCCGGGCCTCGATCTGCTGCTTGGCACCCTGCATGCCGGCGTTCAGATCGGGCTTGGGGCGGGTGACGAACGCGGCCGCGAGACCCCCGGCCAGCAGCAGGACCGAGGCCCCCAGGACGGGGACCTGCCACACGTCACGCCATGTCTGGCGTGGGTGCGGGTTCTGCTCGGGTTGGGGGGACGGCTGGGGCACGCTGATCCTTATAAGAGATCCCGCGAGGTGGGGGGATCAGCGGGTGTTATCGGATAGACCCCCGGGTGCAGTTCAGACATGCGCAAAAACATCCTGGGGATGGCGTGTGGGCAACCCGTCTTCTGCTGTCTGCGGAGATCAGGAGCCTCGGATCGCCGATCTTGGACAAACCCTGGGCCGTGGTGGCCCAGTCGGTTAGACTGGCCTTGACCTGCATGAGTGCACGACATGTCACCCCGGCCTTAGTGGCGGCGTTAGCCGCGACGACCTTTGGCGTAAACGCCATGGGCGTTGTGATTTACGTCAACCACGCGGCCACGGGCGGGAACAACGGCACCTCGTGGGCCAACGCCTACACCGATCTGCAGGCGGCGCTTAACGGGGCGGCGCCTTCGGATGAGATCTGGGTGGCGGCGGGTACGTACCGGCCGGGGACTGCTCGGACGGCAAGCTTTGCGCTCAAGACGGGGGTGAACCTGTATGGCGGGTTCGCCGGGACCGAAACTGCGCGCGAGCAGCGCGACTGGGCAAGCAACGTGACGGTGCTGTCGGGCGACCTGCTGGGCAACGACGCGCCGAACTGGGCCAACCGCGCGGACAACGCGTACCACGTGGTAGTCGCGGTCGGGCTGGGGACGTGCAGGCTGGATGGGTTCACGATCAGCGGCGGGCACGCGAACGGCGCGGCGTTGGGCGCGACGCCCGAGAGCCAGGACCAGGGCAGCGGTGTCAACGTTTACGACTCCTACCCGCACTTTGAGAACATCATCTTCGAGGACAACTACGCCAGCAACCACGGCGCGGTGAACGACCACGGCAGTTCGACGCTGGTCGCGTGCACGTTCCGGCGGAACTACGGCGGGCTGCTGGGGGCCGGGCTGTACATGCACTTCCAGTCGCAGACGGTGGCGACGCGGTGCGTGTTCACGCGGAACGAGACGCCGCAGGAGGGGGCGGGGGCGTACTCGCGGAGCTATGTGGGTGCGCGGGTGGAGGATTCGCTGTTCACGTACAACCTCGCGAACTTCGGGGCGGGGATGTACACCGCCGAGGGCAGCAGCCCCACGATCCTGCGGTCCACCTTCAGCTACAACATCGCGCACACGGGCGGGGCGGGTGTCGCGGCCAAGTTCGCGAACCCAACGGTGCGCGAGTGCACGTTCACCAACAACCTCGCGGGGCCGCTGGATGACCTCGAGGGCTCGGGCGGCGGCGGCGGGAGCGGCGGTGGGGGGTTCTGGGCCACCGGCGGCGACCCGCTGGTGGTGGACTGCGTGTTCGCAGCCAACCAGGCGACCTTTGGCGGGGGCGTGTACTTCAACGAGGACAGTACGGGGCGGGTGGTGCGCTGCGTCATCCGCGACAATGTTGCGAATGAGGCGGGCGGGCTGTACATCCTAATGAGCCGCGCGTCGGCCCATGGCTGCACCATCGAGCGGAACATCGCCTCGGGCGGGCAGTTCCCGGTGGGGGGTGGGATCAGCGCGTACTTCTCGAACTCTGTGATCGCTGACTGCATCGTGGATTCGAACATCGCCGGCGTGGGCGGCGGCGGGATCTATGTCGAGGGCGAATCGCCGCTGATCGTGAACTCGATCATCACGCGGAACAAGGCGACGTGGGTGGATCAGGGGTGGGGCGGCGGCGTGCTCAACGGGTTCCACACGTCGGCCACGATGGTGGGGTGCGTGATTGTGGGGAACGAAGCCGAGCGTGGGGGCGGGGTCGCCAACGCAGTCCTCTCGACGCCGACCATCGTGAATTCGACGATCGTGGCCAACCGGTCGACGGCGGCTGATGCCCGCGGCGGCGGCGTGCACACGATGGCGGCGGTGCCTTCGACGATCGCCAACTCGGTGATCTGGGACAACGCGCCGTCGGATGTGAGCGGGTCGTCGAACATCTCGTACTCGGATGTGGGGACGGGCGTGACCGGGCCGGGGGACATGCAGGTGGACCCGCGGTTCGTGCGGATGCCCTCGGCGGGCCCCGACGGCGTCTGGCGGACAGCCGATGATGAGCTGGGCGACCTGCGGCTGGCACCGGCGTCGCCCCTTATTGATGCCGGCAACGCGGCGGTGCTTCCGGCGAATGTCACCCTGGATGCGGGCGGGGTGGCGCGGCGTATCGATGACACCAGCATGATGGACGCGGTGCCCGGGCAGGAGCCTGCGGTGGACATCGGCGCGTGCGAGTTCCAGGGCGTGTCATGCAGCGCCGACTTCAACGGCGACGGCGATACGGGCACTGATCAGGACATCGAGGCGTTCTTCGCGTGCATCGGCGGCACGTGCTGCGAGACCTGCGGCTCCGCCGACTTCAACCGCGACGGGGACACGGCCACCGACCAGGACATCGAGAGCTTCTTCCGAGTGCTGGGCGGGGGCTCGTGCTAAGAATGGGCATGCAGGCCCGCGGGCCGGTCAAAGGCACACTGACATTCGAGTCCGCCGAGGCGCAGGTGCTGGCGAACCTGCGGGCGCAGGCGCTGGGTGCCGCGACGGTGGGGGCCCTGGGGCTGCCCGAGGCGTTCCTGCGGCGCGTTGCAGGGCGGATCATCCAGCTCTCGTTCCAGGAGAAGTTCCGGCTGGTGGTGAGCGACCGGCCGGGCGCGACCGAGCATGAGGTGTGGAAGCCGGGCGCCGAGCGGGCTGACCTGCCGGTGCAGCATGTCGAGTGCCCCGATGGGGAGTTCCCGGAGGGGCCGATCAAGTCGGCACCGGCACGGGGGTTTGTGCCGCGGGTGCTGGAGGGAGACGTACCGCTCGAGCGCTCACCGAAGTCTGAGTCGGAAGCGTCACGGCTTGTGGCGGCCGGGCTGGCGCGCGACGGGTTGCTGGTGACGGCGGCGAGAGCGCTCGCCGCAATGCCGGAGATTGCGCGGGCGTCGGCTGGGGCTGCAGGGGCGGCGCTTGCACGTGCCGGGTTCCCTACGGACCTGCTCCGGCACTTCACGATCAGCGGTTCGCCGGAGGGCGACAGCACCGAGATCCCTGGGTGGTTGGTCTCAAAGGTCATCACTGAGCCCCCGGGCCGCTGGGCGCGCGTGCTGAAGGACGTGGCGTTCCACTACCGTCCGACGGTGCACGGTTTTAAGAGCAGCGACGATGGCGGGAGTGGATCGGCCGGCATCGCGCGTATCCAGCTCTCCCGAGGCGGATACTGGATCGGGCCCGGTGACGGCGGGTCAATCGATGTACTGCAGCAGGTGCTCGCAGCGCTGCCATCGACCCGTGTCATCGCGAGCATCGAGGACCGGCATGTTCCCGAACTGCGGGGCGCGGTGGCTGGATGGACGCCCGAACAGCGCGACCGGCTCACGCTTCTGTCGCACCCCTTCGCGATCTCGCAGTGGGCCCAGGACAACGCCAAAGGGGGGCATGACGCCTCCGGGCCGGCGGTGCTGATTCCGCGGTACGCGACGCGTGGCGAGGAGATATCGCTATACGTGCCGGGTGACACGTACGCCGCGCGCGGGTGGGCTCATGCCGGGCTGCGGGTCGGGCACTCGCCGCTGCTATTCCAGGGGGGCAATCTGCTCACTGTGCGCGAGGCCCCCGGCCGGCGCGTGCTGCTCATCGGTGAGGCCGAGGTGTGCCGGAACCAGACGCTTGGTCTGACGCGCGGGCAGGCTATCGCGGCGCTCTGCGCCGAGATGGGGTGCGAGAAGGGTGTCGTCCTCCCCGCGGCCAGCATCCACATCGACTACGAGGTGAGCTGCCGCGTGCACGATGGGCGGGTCACCGCGTTCGTGCTGGACACTGGCGCGGGTGCGCGTCTGGTGGTTGAGGCGGGCCTCCGGGTGCTTGTGGGGATCGGCCTGGTTGACAGCGCCGCGGCCGCAACCGCTATGAGCCACATCGCGGTCGGGCGGTTCGCAGAGGGGTGCGGGATGGTGTGGTCGGTGCTCGCCCCCGCGGCCGTCGCACCCGGGAAGTTCCCGCTGCCATTCGCGGCGCGGTTCAAGGACGGAATCAGCGATTCGGGCGTGGGGAACCTGCACCGGCTGATGGCGGCGCTCGACCTGCTGTACAGCATGGACGCAAAGGGCCTGGAGGGCGTGCAGGACGCGAACCTGCGGGTGTATTACCAATCGCTCTCGCGAAGGAACGAGGATCGCACATTGCTGCGGGCCTCTCTTCGGAACCTCGGTTGGCAGGTGGTCCCGGTCCCCGGGATCGGGCAGGGTGACCGCAGCATCAACCCGGTGAACGGGCTGCACACCCCTAACGCGTACCTCATGCCGGCCTACGGGGGGCTGTTCCGGTCAGTGGACGAGGCGGCGCAACAGGTGGTCACACGGGCGCTGGGGCCCGCGGTACCGGTCGTCCCGATCCGAACCGGGGAGAGCCAGCGGAGGGACGGGGCGCTGCGCTGCTCCGTGGCGCTGTGGTGAGACCTCGTTCCGGGGTAGCGAGTGTGCCGTCGGTTTTCCTGTAAGATCGGCCGGCCGGCCTTCCAACGGGCCGCGCGCGAGGAACTCGACTGAATGGAACGGCTGAAACAGCTCCGTCAGCACCTGCTCACGGGTGTGTCGTACGCGATTCCGTTTGTGGCATGCGGCGGCATCCTGATCGCCGCGGCCCTGGCGTTCGCACCGAAGGGGGCCAACAACGCGCCCGACCCGTCGAGCGTGCCCGCCCTCATGTTCATGCTGAAGGTGGGGGTGGTCAGCTTCAAGCTGATGCTCGCGATACTTGGCGCGTACATCGCGTACTCAATCGCCGGCAAGCCAGGGCTGGTGGCGGGAGCGATCGGCGGGTTCGTGTGCAACGACCTGAACCTGCTGATATTCTTCCCGCAGGAGGGCGTGAAGGATGCACCCGCGGGGTTCCTGGGCGCGATCCTCGCAGGCCTGCTGGCCGGGTACCTGGTGCAGGGCATCAAGAAGGTGCCCACGCACAAGTTCATCAAGCCGATCATGCCGATCCTGGTGATCCCGATTGTGTCGTCGGTGATCGTGTGCGGGCTCATGATGAGCGTGCTCGGCCCGCCGCTCGTAGAACTCATGGGCTTCCTGTCCACCGAACTGCGTGAGATGCAGGGCGGGAACGCCGTGCTGCTCGCGATGCTGCTGGGCGCGATGATTGCCTTTGACATGGGCGGCCCCGTGAACAAGGCGGCGTTCTTCTTCGCGTCAGGGCTGATCGCGGAGGGGAATATCTACGTAATGGGGCCGGTTGCCGCGGCCATCTGCACGCCGCCCCTGGGAATGGGGCTGGCGACCATCATCGGGCGACGACTGTGGACGGAAGAGCAGCGCGAGTCCGGCTATGCCGCGGTCGGCATGGGCATGATCGGAATCACCGAGGGCGCGATCCCCTTCGCGGCGTCGGACCCGCTGCGGGTGATTCCCTGCATCATGTTGGGATCGATGGTGGCGAGCACGACGGCGATGCTGGCCCACGTCGGTGACAATGCGCCGCACGGCGGGCCGATCGTGCTGCCGGTCGTCGACAACAAGCTGATGTACATCGTGGCGATCGTCGCCGGCACGCTCGTGACCGCAGTCGCGATCAACGTAGTCAAGATGATGTCGCGGAAGCAGGAGCCGGCTGCATCCTGAGCCCCTCGCCTGAAGGTGGAGCATCGGGGTACCGTTGGTGGAGGAGGATTCGTATGAAGATTGTGGCCGTGACAGCCTGCCCCACCGGGATCGCGCACACGTACATGGCGGCGGAGCAGCTGCAGAAGACGGCGAAGGCCGCGGGCCACAGCATCCTCGTGGAGACGCAGGGGGCGATGGGGATCGAGGACGAGTTGTCCAAGAAGGATATCGCCGACGCCGACGTGGCGATCTTCGCGGTCGACATCGAGGTCGAGAAGCGTGAGCGCTTCGACGGCAAGAAGACGCTGCAGGTGAGCGTGTCGGAGGCGATCAAGAACCCCAAGGGCGTGCTCAGCAAGGCCGGGGTGACGGTCGGCTGATGCGCGTCGAGTACCGATTCAGCTGCACGCTCAAGAACGGGCTGCACGCCCGCCCGGCGAGCATGCTGGCGGAGGCGGCGCGGGCGTTCACGTCCGCGGTCGTGCTGCGAAAGGGCACGGGCGAGAGCGCAGACCTTCGCAGCGTGCTTTCGCTCGTGGGGCTGGACATCAAGCTGGATGACGAGTGCGTCATCGAGATCGAGGGCGATGACGCGGCCGCATGCCGCGTGGCTCTGGTCGAGCTGATCGAGCAGCGGCTGAGGCAGGAGGATGAGGCCGGGAGCGAGGCGATCGCCCACGCGGAGACGGACACGGTATCGCTGCCGGTGAGCCTTGCCCGCCTGCACCCGCGCGTGCTGCGCGGGCGCGGGGTCTCGGGGGGGATTGGGCGCGGCGATGCGGTCATCGTGTCGGGCTTGACGCTCACGCCGGAGCAGGCCTCCGCGCGGGCGGGCTCGGCGGAGGAGGAGCTGGCAAGGCTGCGGCTCGCGACGGCGGGCCTGCGGGATGAACTCTCGCGCCGGGCCCTAACCGCGGCGGGGCTCGAGCGCGAGTTGCTGAGTGCACACGCGAGCATGGCGGCGGACCCGGCGATGCTCGCGGAGATGGAGGCGCAGGTGCGCCGGGGTGCGACGGCGGTGCAGGCGGTAAGTGCCGCGGCCGGGGGCTTCTGCCAGCGGCTCTCCGGCGCGACGAGCGCGTACATCCGCGACCGCGTGGTGGACGTGCAGGATGTAGCGATGCAGCTGCTCACGCGATTGGGTGGGAAGCAGTGCATGGGGTGCGAGGTGACGCTGCGCGGACCGAGCGTCGTGTTCGCCGATGTGCTGACGCCCAGCCAGCTCATGGCGTTTGAGCGTTCAAAGCTGCAGGGGCTGGTGCTGGGGCCGGTGGGGGCGACGTCCCACACCATTATTCTGGCCCGATCGATGGGTGTGCCCACCATTATCGATGCCCCGGTGCACGAGGCGCGCGAGGGCTGGGCGGTGATCGTGGACGGCACGCGCGGCGTTGCGTTGGTGGAGCCAACGCCACCGGTGGCGAGGTGGTACGACGCCGCCCAGCATGCCGAACACGCGCGTGCACGTCGGCTCCTGCCGCTCGTTGGCGGTAGGGCCGTAACTCGCGATGGCGTGGCTCTCGAGGTGGGCTGCAATGCGTCCGGCCTGGCGGAGGTAGAGCGGGCGGCGGCTGGCGGGGCGGATGGCGTTGGGCTGCTCCGCACTGAGCTGCTTTTCCTGGAACGCGATACGCCGCCATCGGAAGACGAGCAGTTCGAGCAGTATGCGGCCGTGGTGCGGGCGGCCGGAGGGCGGCCGGTGATCATCCGCACGCTGGACATCGGGGGCGACAAGCCGGCGCCGTACATGAAGCTCCCGGCTGAGGACAATCCGTTCCTCGGCGAGCGCGGGTTCCGGCTGTATTCGTCGCACCAGGGGCTGATCCAGTCGCAGTTGCGGGCCGTGCTGAGGGTGTCGGTGCTGGGGCCGGTGAAGGTGATGGCGCCGATGATCTCAACGCCGGCGGAGGCCGCGGTGTTCAGGGTCATGGTCGAGGAGGCGAAGCGCTCGCTCGAGGCGCGGGGCCAGGCGTTCGGAGCGAGCGTCGCCGTCGGTGTAATGGTCGAGGTGCCGGCCTTGGCAACGGTCATGGACCAGCTCTGCCGGCATGTGGACTTTGTCAGCATCGGGACCAACGACCTGGCGCAGTACACCTTTGCGGTGGACCGCGGCAACCGTCGTGTCGCAGCGTTGCACGACGTGCGGCATCCCGCGTTTCTGCGGCTGCTGAGGACGATTGTCGAGGGCGCCCGCGCCGCCGGGACATGGGTCGGCGTGTGCGGGGAGATGGGCGGCGACCCGGCGAACATCCCGGTGCTGCTGGGGCTTGGTGTCGATGAGGTCAGCGCGGCGCCGGGTGAGATCGGCAAGATCAAGCTGGTGGTGCGGGAAGCGGACGCGGGGCGTTGCCGTGAGCTGTTGGCGAGGGCCTGCAACTGCGAGGACTCGGCCCAGGTCGCGTCACTTCTGGGCGCGGGCGAGTGGCGGGGCCCCGGCGCCGCTGCGGTTGTCTCGGAGGAGCTGATCGCGGTAGGAGTTAGGGCATCGACCAAGGAAGAGGCGATCCGCGCGGCCGTGGATCACCTTTACGTGCACGCCCGCACCGACGGATCGGACGTCGTCGAGGCCGCGGTGTGGGCCCGCGAGGGCGAGTACTCAACCGGACTTGGCTATGGCTTCGCGGTGCCGCACTGCCGGACCGAGAGTGTCACAGCGGCGAGCCTGGTGGTGCTGAAACTCGCGAGCCCGGTCGAGTGGGAGTCGAGCGACGGTCAGCCGGTTTCGGTCGTCATGCTTCTGACCGTCCCGGCCGCGGACACGACGGGCGCCCACATGAAGGTTTTCGCCAAGCTCGCCCGCAAGCTGATGCACGAAGAGTTCCGCGACTCGATCACCGCCGCCCGGACCCCGGGCGAGCTACACGCAGCCCTGAGCGCGGCGCTCGGCCTCTGACCCGCAACGTCCAGACCCTCAAACCTCAAGCTACCCGCGCTACCCGGCCGAAGTAAGCCGCCGGATGTGCGCTGGTGCGCACGTCCGCGGCGCAAGGATTGCGCCGACGACAGGCAGGAGGCCCGATGGACCAGGTTCGCCGCATCCTGGCGAGTGTCGCCGAGCAGCTCAAAAAACTGAGCCCCAGCCATAAGCTGGCAATGGCGAGCGTGGCCCTGCTGCTGGTCACGGTGATGCTGGTCGTCGCGCAGTGGACGGGCAAGCCGGACCTCGTGGACCTGCTGCCGACGGCGAGCGCACAGGAGGTCGAGCAGGCGAAGGTCGCGCTTGTGAGCGCCGGGTTTGAGGTGGTGCCCAAAAGCGGCAAGCTGATGGTGCGCTCGGCGGACCAGGTGAAGGCCCGGGCGGTGCTGGCGCAGACGGGGCAGATGCCGCGGGACAAGCAGCTGCTCTTCGAGACGCTGATCGAGAAGAACAGCTGGACCAACTCGCGCCAGCAGAACGAGATGAACTTTCTGAATGCCCTGATGAACGAGCTGGCGCTCACTATCGGCAGCTTCAAGGGCGTGGACCACGCGAAGGTGCTCATCGATGTGCCCGAGGCGGTGGGGCTGGGCGCGGCGGTGCGGCGCCCGACTGCGAGCGCGACGGTGTGGACTGACACTGGCGAGGCGATGCCGCAGTCGATGGTGGACGCGGTGGCGAGTTTCATTGCGGGCTCGCGGGCGGGGCTGGACGTCAGCCGCGTGAAGGTGATCGACGGCAGCACCGGTCGGCAGCGGAAGGTAACGACCGACGAGGATGCAATGGCGTCCAGCTACCTGGAGCACGCCGCGAAGGTGGAGAGTCAGACGCAGGAGAAGGTCATGGGCCTTCTCGCGTTCATCCCTGATGTGATCGTGGCGGTCACGGCGCAGGTGGACGTCACCAAGGTAACGACCCAGACGCAGAAGTACCTGCCCGAGGACCAGGGCAGCGTGGTGCTGACCAAGAAGGAGACCGCGGTCGAGACGACGTCGCAGGACGCGGCGCCGGGGGGCGAGCCGGGCCCGGCGTCGAACGTGCAGGCCGATATCAACCGCGGCCTGGGCGGGGGCTCGCGCACGGCGAGCACCGAGACCACGGTGGAGAATGAGACGCGCGCGGGCGTTTCGACCGAGTCGGTGATCGATCCGAAAGGGCACCCGACCATGGTCGCCGTGTCGGTGAACGTGCCGCGCCGGTTCGTTGCTGGCCTGGTGCAGCCGGCCGCGGGCGGGGCGGAGGCCGCCGCCAGCAAGCAGCAGATCGAAGACGAGTTCAAGGACCTCCAATCGGTCATCCGCAACATGATCCGGCCGCAGGTGCGCGCGATGACGGTCGCGGCCAATGCCAAGGCGGACCCGAAGGCAATCGACGCGCTGGTCGACCAATCCATCAGCGTGTCACTCATCCCCGATATGCCCAGGGGTGAGCCGGGCCCGCAGCAGGCGGGGCTGCTCGGGTCGCTGGCGAGCGGTTCTGGCGGCGGTGGTCGCAACGTGCTCGGCGTTCCAGGGGGGCTGATCGAGAAGGGCGTGCTCGGGCTGCTGGGCGTCTTCGCACTGGGCATGATGGTCGTGATGGTCAAGAAGGCCGGGCGCAAGACGGACATCCCGAGCGCCGAGGAGCTCGTCGGGCTGCCGCCCACGCTGGATGCTCAGGCCGACATTATCGGCGAGGCCGCGGAGGGCGAGATGGCGATGGAGGGCATTGAGGTCGGCGACGACCAGATGCAGAGCCAGCAGCTTCTGCAGACCGTGAGCCAGATGGTGCAGGAGAACCCGCAGTCCGCGGCCAAGATGCTCAACCGCTGGATCAACGTGGAAGATTGAGAGCGAGGAACGACGATGCCGCGCCGCCCGCACGAGAAACTGCCCGCGAAAGCCGCCGAGCTGGAAGGCCTCACAAAGGCCGCGATCCTGATGCTGGCAATCGGTCCGGAGCGGGCCTCGAGCGTGCTGAAGCAGCTTCCGCCGCAGGGGGTGGAGGAGGTCACGCGCGAGCTGGCGAGCCTGGGTCGCGTGCCGCAGTCGCTGCAGGCCGAGGTGGTGGAGGAGTTCTACAACATCACCGTTGCGAGCCAGTACGCCAACGAGGGCAGCCTCGATTACGCCCGGCAGCTGCTGGCCAACTCGCTGGACAGCAAGAGCGCCGAGCGGATGCTGGGGCAGATCCAGACCCAGGTGCAGAAGACGCCGTTCTCGTTCCTGCAGAGGGCCGAGAGCGAGAACCTGATGACGTTCATCCAGGACGAGCACCCGCAGACGATCGCGCTGATCGTGTGCCACCTGCCGCACCACAAGGCCGCGGAGATCCTGGTCGGCCTGCCCATGCAGAAGCAGATCGAGGTGATCAAGCGGGTTGCGAACATGGAGCAGACCAACCCGGAGGTCATCCGCGAGGTGGAGAAGGGCCTGGAGTCGCGCCTCTCCAGCATGCTGGTGCAGAGCATGGAGAAGGCGGGCGGCGTCGACACCGTTGCCGAGATCCTCAACCTCGCCGACCGCTCGACCGAGAAGAGCATCATGGAGGGGCTGGAGGCCGAGGACCCGGACCTTGTCGAGCAGATCCGCCGACTGATGTTCGTGTTCGAGGACGTGCTGAAGGTCAACGACAAGGGCATCCAGGCGGTGCTCAAGGAGGTCGACAACAGCGAGCTGTCGCTGGCCCTCAAGACCGCCAGCAGCGAGCTACAGACCAAGATCTTCAAGAACATGTCGGAGCGCGCCGCGGCCCTCATCAAGGAGGACATGGAGTACATGGGCCCGGTGCGGGTCAGCGACGTGGAGACGGCGCAGCAGCGGATCGTGGACATCGTGCGGCGTCTGGAAGAGTCGGGCGACGTGGTCATCGAAGGCCGCGGCGGCGACGCGGAGCAGCTGGTCTAACCCATGGCCGTGATCCGTCAATCCTTGGCCGACCGCGTGGTGCAGGATGCCATCGTTCTCGACCTGGGTGACCTCACGCGTCAGGGCGAGCAGGTGCGGGCCCACGCGTTGAAGGAGGCGGAGGCGATCCTCGCGCGGGCGCAGCAGGAACGTCAGAGGCTGCTCGCGAGCGCGAAGGAGGAGGGCATCCGGCAGGGGCATGCCGAGGGGCTGGCGAGGGGGCTGGAGGAGGGCCGCAAGAAGGGCTACGACGCTGCAGTCGCCGAGCGACGGCACCAGCTCGACACGCTGGCGGCGGGCTGGGGGGCTGCGCTGGCGCAGTTCGAGGCGGAACGGGACCGCATGCTGCTCGAGGCACGCGAAGACCTGGTGCGGCTGGCCGTCATGCTGGGCGAGCGCGTGACGCGCCGGAAGATCGAGACGGATCCGCAGGTCGTGGCTTCACAGCTGGAGAGCGTGCTGTCGCTGTTTGCGAAGCCGACGCGACTCACGGTCACCATCAGCACCGAGGATGAGGTGCTCGCCCGGGAGGTTCTTCCGGACTTGATGGCGCGGTACCCGGCGGCGCAGCATGTTGACCTGAGAATCGATCCGGCGCTGGCTCGAGGGTCGTGCGCGGGTACCACGAGCGGCGGGGGGCGGATCGACGCGTCGATCCCGACGCAGCTGGACCGCATTGCGCGGGCGCTGCTCCCAAGCGGCGGTGAAGGTGGCGCGATTCACGCAGGAGGTCAGGCTTGACCGCGTTCGCGACAGCCTTTGACGCACTGACGCGCGTGCAGCCGCTCGGAGTGGTCGGCACGGTCGCTGCGCTTCGTGGGCTGACGGTGCTGGTTGATGACCTGCCGGTTCCGATCGGCTCGCTCGTCTCGATCGAGTCTGGTGCTTCGAACAATGGTCGAGCGAGCTACGCGGAAGTCGTGGGCTTCACACGCGAGCACGCGATCCTGATGCTGCTGGGGCAGACCACCGGCATCCGCCCCGGCGACCGTGTGACGTGCGAGGAGGTGACGCAGACCGCCCCCGTCGGCCCGCGACTGCTGGGGCGAGTGGTCGACGGGCTGGCGCGACCGATCGACGAGAAGGGCGGCATCGCCGACTGCGTGCACCTGCCCATCAGCCCGGAGCCGATCAAGGCCCTTCGCCGCCGCCGCATCAACCAGCCGCTGTACACCGGCGTGCGGGCGATCGACCTGATGACGACGCTCGGGCGCGGGCAGCGCATGGGCTTGTTTGCTGGTCCGGGTGTGGGCAAGTCCACCCTGCTGGGCACCATCGCCAGACGCACCAGCGCGGATGTCAACGTCATTGCCCTTATCGGTGAGCGTGGGCGCGAGGTGAAGGACTTCATCGAGCACAGCCTCGGGCCCGATGGGCTGGCGCGGTCAGTCGTTGTCGTCGCGACCAGCGACGAGTCGCCGCTGCTGCGACTCCGGGCCGCGAAGCTCGCGTGCACCGCGGCCGAGTACTTCCGCGCCCGCGGGCTGGACGTGCTCCTGATGATGGACTCCATCACCCGCTTCGCTCAGGCGCAGCGCCAAGTGGGGCTGAGCGTGGGCGAGCCGCCGGCGACCAAGGGCTACACGCCCAGCGTGTTCGCCAACATGGCGCTGCTGCTGGAGCGGGCGGGGGCGCTCGAGGTCGCTCCGGGCAGCGGCAAGGCGGGCTCGATCACCGGGCTCTACACCATCCTCGTCGAAGGCGACGACATGACCGAGCCCATCGCCGACGCGGCCCGCGGTATCCTCGACGGCCACATCATCTTGTCGCGTAAGCTCGCCCAAAAGTCGCACTATCCGGCAATCGACGTGCTCGACTCCGTTAGTCGCGTGCAGAACGACGTCGTGTCGGCCGAGCACGCGGCCGCGCGCCGCCAGTGGTCGCGCCTGCTCGCAACCTACCGAGACGTGGAGGATCTTGTGCAGATCGGCGCCTATGCCCGCGGCAGCAATCCCGAGGCCGACGTCGCAATCGATCTCAACCGCACCATCAACGACGTGCTGCGCCAGGGCGGCGACGACGCCACGCCCTTCGAGAAGTCGCTCGCCACCATGCTCCGCATTTCGAAGGACAGTTCCGACGCGCTCGCCCGCGCCACGAAGGCCAAACGGTGAACGTGACTCTTCAACCAGAGCTGAACCATGCCGCGATTCGTCTTTGAGCTTGAGGCCGTGCTGAAGCAGCGGCTCGCGGAAGAACGCGAGCGGCAGCTGGCGGTAGCCGTGCTCGAGCGCGAGCGGCAGCAGCTTGAGGACCTCATCCGCACTTACCAGCGCGACCTCACCAGCGAGCGCGACGAGCTGCGGGAACAGCTCGCGGCCACTCAGGCCCGTTCCGCAACGCTCGACTTCCGCGGCGTGCGATTCCAGGCCGGCGCCTCGCTGCGGCTGGTCACGATGGCGCAGCGGGCAGTCCTCCAGCTCGCGGGCGTGCACAAGAAGATCGACGCGGCCCGCCTGCTGCTCCTCCAGGCCACCACCCGCCGCAAGGGCGTCGAGATGCTGAAGGAGCGGCGACACGAGGAGTGGAAACTGGAGCAGCGCAAGCGCGAGGAGGCCGCGCTCGATGAGCTGAATGTGGTGCGGGCGAGCCGCACCGAGGAGCCGTTATGAAGTCGCTGTGGACCGTGCTGTCGGTGCTCGCGGTCGCCAACCTTGTCGCGCTAATGAGCTTTGTCGGCTGGCTCGCGAAGTCCGACCGCCTGAGCATGGACCGCGTGCGTGCCGTGCGAGAGGTGATCGCTAAGCCAATCTCGCTGGAGCGATCGGAGCTGGAGCAGGCCGCTAAGGAGCAGGAAGCCGCGAACGCGAAAGCAGAGGCTGAGGCACGCGCAGGCCGGCCACCGCTCACCGCGGCGGAAAAGCTCCAGGCCCGCATTGAAGCGACCGAAATCGACCGCCAGCGCATCGAGCGGCTCAAGCGCGAGGTGGCGGACCTCCAGATGCAGCTCGCCGCCGAGGGTCAGCGGCTCCGCGACGAGCGCGCGGCGTTCGAGGCCGAGAAGAAGCAGTTCGATCAGGTGGTGGCCAGCCTGAACGCCGGGACCAGCGATGCACAGTTCCAAAAGACCTTGAAAATCCTCACGAGCGCCAAGCCGCAGCAGGCTGTCACGCTGTTGCTCCAGATGCTGGAGCCGGCCGCGCCCCCGCCAGAGCTGACCATGGTGCCCGTCGCGAACGGGGCCGAAGCACCACAGCCGGCACCGGCCGGTCCCAATGAGCAGCAGATCGGTGCTGTGGTGGAGTACCTGGATGCGATGGGCGACAAGCAGCGGGCCAAGATCATGGAGTCCCTGACGAAGACCGACCCGAAGCTGGCAGCCGACTTGCTTGAGCGACTCCGGAAACGCGGCGAGTTCGCCCGCGTGCCGTGAGGCCCGCTCAACGATGCCCAAGGTCAGCCCTGCCCCGGTCAATACGTTCCTGCCGACCGACGCGCCCGTGCAGAGGCCACGCGCGAGGCCAGCGAACCCGTTCGCGGCGCTCATGGCGGGGCTCAACCTTGGTGTGAAGGGCGCGGAACTGCCAGTGCACGCGCCTGAGGCCGTGCAACGGCAGTCACGAGCATCGACGAGCGAACAACTTGAGCGCGATGCGCAGGAACGGCCCGAGGACGCGCAGCAACCTGCTGATACCAGGCAGGAAGTGCAGGAATCGCGCGAGGACGCCACCTCGGGACAACTGGCTGTCGTGGAGACGGCTGAGCCGTCGCGGCATTCCTCCTCAATCGCTACTGCTGCGACCACCGAGCTGGCCACTCCGGTCCCCGCCGCCGCGCCGCTGCAGCCGAGCGTTGCGCCCGTCACCGAAGCGGCGGGGAAGGACGCGGCTGAAAACGCTGCAGCTCAGCATGCTGCTCCTCAAGTCTCCTCAACCGCGACGAGCGCCGTCGGTGCCGCCCCTCAGAGCGAGCAGCCGCACCCGCAGCCGGCGCCGGCGGAAGGAGCGATCGATCGCCGGGCCGTTCGGTCATCAGCTCAGCTGGCGGCGAGCCCAGTTGCCCAGGATCAGCCCGTCATCCCCGAAGCGGATGGCGAGCCCCAGCCTACGGCGCCGGAGGCGGAATCGAGGCCGCGGTACAGCGACCACCACGCGAGTAAACCGGGGCCGGGGCCATCGGACAACATGCAGGCCCTCCCAGCAACTCACTCGCAAGCGAACGCCGCAGCCACCGCGGCGCAAGCCGCGCAGAGCACGCCGCAGAACCAGCGCGCTACAACCGCCGCGCGAGGCAGTACGGCACAGGGCGTAGGCCCCTTCGGCACCCTCCCCGCAACCGCCGCCAAACAGGCCGCTCTCAACCGGCTCACCGCGCAGGCCCCGGCACTCAAGCAGAGCGTCGTCCAGCATGCGTTTATCCCGCAGGCCGCGAAGGGCCTTGCCATGGCGCTCAAGCAGGGTGAGGGCACCGTGACCATCAACTTGAAACCCGCGCACCTGGGCTCGCTCAAGATCGAGGTCAGCATGGAGCAGGGGGAGGTTACCGCCAAGCTGGAAGCGTCCAGCGAGACGGCACGGCAGTTGCTCACCGACGCACAGCATTCTCTCCGGGCCGCGCTGGAAGCGCGGGGTCTGAGCGTGGAACGCATCGACATCGTGGCGCCGCCGAGCGGCGCACCGTCGCAGGACGCGGCGGACAAGCAGCCCGATCACACCGGGGAGCAAGCCACCGGCGAACACACGGGCCGGCACACCGGCGGCGGCGCGGAGGCGCACACCGGTGAAGGCCGCGGGCAGGGGCGACAGGGCGACATCCAGGTGCACGAGCCCTGGCCCGCAGCCGCCGTTGAAGTGTCCTTTGCGCTCGAGCAGGGCGGTGTCTACCGCCTTCACCTCGACGCCGTGGCCTGAGGAAGAACCATGAGCGCCATCGACGCACTCACCAGCGCACAGAGCAGCGGCGGAGCAGGGGGCCTGAGCAACCTGTCCTCCGGCGACTTCTTCAAGCTCATCCTGACCGAGCTGACGAAGCAGGACCCGCTCGCGCCAAACGACACGAACGCGCTGCTGCAGCAGATCTCGGCCGTGCGGTCCATCCAGTCCGACATGGACCTGTCGAACGACCTGGGCCGGCTGGTGCAGCAGAATGAGTTCGCCTCCGCGGCGATGCTGGTTGGGAAGACGGTCAGCGGCGTGGATGAGAACTTCGAGCGTGTGACCGGGGAGGTGAAGTCCGTCGCCCGCACCCAGGACGGCACGATGCTGATCCTTAAGTCCGGCGAGCGCATCCCGGTGGGCTACCTCGACGAGATCAAGCAGACCGCCAGCAGTGGGGGTGGCGAGTGACGAATGATCCCACGGCACTCCTGCGGGCGCTCGGCTCGGGGATCCGCCCCGTCGGAGCCGACCCTGCCAGTGCCACGCCACGCCTTATCGAGGGGCCATCGTTCCAGGACATGCTCGACAAAGCGAGCACTGGTGGCGTTTCCAGCGATCTGCCGATCCGCGTCTCCCGTCATGCCGGCATCGACCTGACACCCTCTCAGCTCAACCGCCTCGCCGCCGCGGCCGACCGCGCCGAGGCCGCGGGAGCGAGCAAGGCCCTGGTGCTCATCGACGGCATGGTGCTGCAGATGGACGTCGGCCTGCGGACCATCACCGGCAAGGCCGATACATCAGCCACCAGGGTGCTCAACGGCGTGGACGCCGTGGTCACCGTCGCGCCCGATGCGGGTGAGGTGCCGAACCAGGTGCCAACGCTCACAGCCAACAGCATGAATGCTTCTCTGCTCAGGATTCTTGGTGGCAGGACGCCGCCAAGGGCCTGAGATACCAGTCACGCGGCAAGGACGCCGCCGATGTTCCGGGCATGGAGGCCCTCCCTTAGCGATTCACCGTCGCGATTTGTGCACGCGAAGGAACCAGGACCATGGCTTCGACCACCGCCCTGTTCACCGGCCTCTCAGGGATGACCGCCAACTCGCGGAACATCGACGTCATCGGCAACAACATCGCCAACGTCAACACGACCTCGTACAAGAGCAGCCGCATGCTCTTCTCCACGATGTTCAGCCGCAACATGACGGCGGGCTCCGCGCCCTCCGAGGCTCGTGGCGGCAGTAACCCGTTCCAGATCGGCTACGGCGTCCAGGCCGGCGGCACGCAGCGCAACATGACGGGCGGGGCTATTTCCGCGACAGGTGACGCCCGCGACCTGGCGATCGACGGCGCGGGGTTCTTCGTGATGAACCGCGGGCCTTCGCAGGTCTTCACGCGTGCCGGTGCGTTCCGGGCCAACCAGAACAATGACCTTGTTGACCTCGCGGGCAACCGTCTGCAGGGCTTCGGCGTTGATGCCAACTTCAACATCATCCCCGGGCAGCTGATCGACCTGAACGTACCGCTGGGCTCGATGACCCTCGCCGAGGCCACGCGCAACGTGAAGTTCTCCGGCAACCTCAACTCCGACGGTTTGCTCCCCACTCAAGGGGCCCGCATCAACCTGACAGGCACGGGCAGCAACGCCCTGCGGGCGATCACCACCGCGAATCCCGCGCCCACCGCGCCCGACATCATCGACCGCACCACCCGCCTCGTCGATATCGAGGACCCGACACTGCTCGGTTCCGACACGCCCCTCTTCACCGCCGGTCAGCGGTTCGAGATCAAGGGGGCTGAAAAGGGCGGGAAGCAGCTGCCTACCGCCAGCTTCGCCGTGACCGCGACCACCACGATCGACGACCTGAACACGTTCCTCGCGGAAGCCCTTGGCATCGACCTCAATGCCGGCGCCAACCCCGACGGTTCGATGCCCGGCGTGGACATCAACGGCGTCACGGGCGAGATCTCGATCATCGGCAACACCGGCACGGCGAACGATCTGGTGATCGACGTCGCCGACCTCCGGATCACCAACGGAGCAGGCACGTTCCTGCGCTCGCCCTTCGCCTCTGCGAAGGCAGTGGCCGCGGATGGCGAGAGCGTGCGAACGACCTTCGTCGCCTTCGACTCGCTCGGCTCACCGGTCGAGGTAGACCTCACGCTCACGCTCGAGTCCCGGGGCGTAAACGGCACGACCTGGCGCTACTCGGTCGAGTCCGTGGACGACAGCGACATCGCGTTGCAGGTCGGCTCCGGCACCGTTTCCTTCGACAGCAACGGCCAGCCCCTCAACCCGCTGCCGCTCGGTATCGCGATCGACCGCGACGGCTCAGGCGCCGACTCCCCGCTCTCCATCAGCCTCAGCTTCACCGGCAACGACGGCAGCAACGGCGTGACCTCGCTCAGCGACAGCCGTTCGACGCTCGCCGCGACCGCCCGCGACGGCGCCCCCATCGGCACGCTCTCGGCGTACGCGGTGGGCGCTGATGGCATCATCACCGGCGCTTTCACCAACGGCCTGACCCGCACCCTCGGCCAGGTCGCGATCGCCACGTTCGCCAACCCTGAGGGCATGGTGGACGCCGGCAACAGCATGTTCACCGTCGGCGCGAACTCGGGGAACCCCGTGATCACGGCGGCGGGCGAGTTCAGCGCCGGCAGCGTCATCGGCGGCGCCCTCGAGCTCTCCAACGTCGATCTTGGCGAGGAGTTCATCAAGCTGATTTTGTCGTCCACGGGCTACTCGGCGTCCTCGCGTGTCATCCGCACCGCCGACGACCTCATGCAGCAGCTCATGACGCTGGGCCGGTAAGAACTGGCCACCAGCCCTGAAGACGCTGGGGCCCGCTCAAGCGGCACCCGGGAACGTCCGATCACACTCCGGCACACGCCCCGCCGGAGGAGATTGGCCGATGAATCTTGTGATGACCGTCGCCGACCAGACCATCAACGACCTGGCCCTGTTCGCGGCCATGCTGGCCCTCGCGGCCGTACTGGTAGTGGCCGCGCTGTGGACCGCGGCGCACCTGCGGGTGGACCACCTGCTGCGCCTGGCATTGCGCGAGGTGGGCGCCGGGGCCAAGCACGCCATCGCAGCTGTCGGCGCGGCGGGCTCGCTCGCCATCCTGCTGGGTTTCGTGCCCTCCTCGCTGCTCCTGGACCCTTGGGCCGCGGGCGCGGCGGCACTGTGGATCATCATGTCCGTTGTTGCGGTGTCCGCGGCGGCTACGGGGCGGCGACGCCGCGCGGCCGCGGACGCCCGCACCATGGCGCAGGAACTGCCGCCCGCCAAGGCCGCCTGAGCGCGATCCGTTTATTCCGGCAGACCACCACGCCCGATACCCGCGCTCGCTTCACCCCTGACCTTTTCCAGCCGATGTGGACTCGGGCGCCCTCAGCGCGCCGGGAGGTAGTCGCGTGGCCGACAAGGACGAAAAGAAGAAGCCCGAGGGTGAGCCCGCGCCGGAGGCCCCCAAGAAGGGCTTGCCCATCAAGACCATGGGCGTGGTCGGCGCGCTCATGATCGCGGAGGCGGTAGGGGTGTTCGTGTTCGTGAGCGCCACCAGCAAGCAGCCCCAGGTTGCCGAGGCCAAGGCCCTGGAGGGCGAGGAGAAGGAAGATCTCGAAGCGACCGTCGAGGTGCCGCTCATCGACGAGAAGTTCCAGAACATGCAGACCGGCCGGGTCTGGGTGTGGGACACCTCGATTGTGCTCAAGGTCCGGGTCCGCAACAAGGAGGTTGTCGAGAAGGAACTGGAGCGCCGAAAGGCCGAGGTGCAGGAGGGCATTGCCATGATCTTCCGGCGCGCCCCGCACAGCCAACTCAAGGAATCGGACCTCCAGACCATCAACCGCCAGATCACCGCGTACATGAACCAGATCCTCGGGAAGGACACCGAGGGTCGCGACCGGCTGGAGAAGCTGGTCATCCCGAAGTGCAAGGGCTTCCCGACCGAATAGCGCCGCGCCGCCGAGGTAGCGACTCCCCTGTACAGGCGCGCAGGCCTTGCGCGTGCTTATGGGACCACGCGCAGACGCTGCCGAAAAGTACCGGGGGGGCCGCGCAATATCCGATGGTGGAGCCACAACGCCCCACGCCGTATCGACAGGATGTCGTGCCGGCGCGGTGCGGGTCTTTGTCAGGAGGCCAGGATGGCCGAGTCTGATCCTTCGATGCCCGCTCCCGGAGCACCGCCGACCGCAGCTGATGCGGGCGCACCTGCGCCGCTGCCGCTCCCCAGTTTTTCGACGCCCGCGTCCACACCCGCGCCCAAGGCGATCGACCTGCTGTCGGACGTGAACCTCAACGTCAAGATCGAGCTGGGCCGCACGCGGATGCTGGTCGAGGACGTGCTGCGGCTCTCCGAGGGCGCCGTCGTCGAGCTCGACAAGCTCGCCGGCGACCCGGTGGACGTCTACGTCAACGATCGCCACGTCGCGCGGGGCGAGGTGCTCGTCCTCAACGATAACTTCTGCGTGCGAATCAACGAGATTGTCGCGCCGGCCGCTGAGGCCCCGCAACCCGCGGCCAAGGCCGGCTGATCACACCCTGAAACTGCAAGGCAGCGGAGCTGCCCAAACTACTCGCGAGCGCCAGGATGGCCCGTGCGGAGACGAAATCACGCAGCAGAGCGCCCGAGGTGGAACGGGCACGGTCTGTCTTCGGGTCGTGCCGCTTCGTGCGGGTGCTCGGCGCGTCAGTCGCCCTCGTGCTCGCATCCGCCACCCTCGCCGATTCGCCGGAGTCCAAGCCCCTCGCCCCCGCAGCCAAGCAGAAGACCGAGGCCGCGCCGCTCGGCAACTCTGAGCCCTCCATCTCGGCCTCGACAGTGCAGACCGTTGTCTCCCTCGCGGGGGTTGTTGCGCTGATCGTCGTGCTCGGCGTCACCGTGCGGCTTGTCTCGCGTCGCAGTGGGGGGCTCATGGCCGCGCTGGGCGCGGGGGGGCGGGCGCCGTCCGGGATCCTCGAAGTCCTTGGCCGCTACCCGGTAGGGCGCGGCAGCACGCTGATCCTGCTGAAGATGGACCGGCGCGTGCTGCTGCTGTGCCAGGGGCGTGGCGGCAAGCTTGGCGGTACGACGATGACCACGCTCACAGAGGTCACCGACGCCGAGGACGTTGCGTCGATCCTGCTCAAGGTGCGCGACGAGGAGGGCGACACGCTCGCCCGCAAGTTCCAGGGCATGCTCTCGGCCTCCGACCGGGCCGCAGCGGCCGCGCTCGAAGAGCCCGCTGGGGTCGAGATCACCGACGAGCCGACGGCTTCCGCCATCGCCAGCACTGCGCGCCCGCATGCGACGCAGCGCCAGCCCAGCGCGATCCGCTCGCGCCTCCAGACGATGCGCACGCCCGCGGCGGGGGGGGGCGCGATGAGGCTCCGCACGCTGGCCGTCGCGCTCGCCACAGCTGCGTTCGCGCTCGCAGCGCCCGCCCAGGTCGGCCCGCCGGTCGACGCCGCACCGGCGTCTGTGCAGCCTGTCACGAACCCCACGGTCAACCCGCCCGCCGGGCCGCTGCTTTCGCTGCCAACCACGACCGCGACGGACGCGCTGAACCCGCTCCAGATGATCGACTCCGCCGCGCGCGTCCTGCCCGGCGGCAACACCAGCAGCAGCGACGGCGAGAAGCCCGGCCTCTCGACGGCGCTCAACATCCTCGTCGTCCTGACGGTCGTCGCGCTCGCGCCCTCGATCATGCTGATGTGCACGTGCTTCGTGCGCATCCTGATCGTGCTGGGGCTGCTGCGGCAGGCGATGGGCACGCAGAGCGTCCCGCCCCCGCAGGTCACGACCGCGCTGGCCCTCTTCATGACGCTGCTGGTCATGGCGCCCACGCTCGACCGCATCAACGCCGAGGCGATCGTGCCCTACCGCCAGGGCGAGATCAAGGACTACGACGAGCTGTGGAACAAGGCCAAGCAGCCGCTCCGCGACTTCATGTTCAACCAGATCGAGGCGACCGGCAACTGGTCGAGCCTCTACATGATCCTCGAGTACCGCGGCGTGGACACCAGCGAGCCCGAGAAGCTCAGCCGCGCCGACGTGGACATGATCTCGCTCGTGCCCGCGTACATGCTCAGCGAGCTCAAGACCGCGTTCCTGATGGGCTTCCGCATCTACCTGCCGTTCCTCGTCATCGACATGGTCATCTCCACCATGCTCATCGCCATGAGCATGATGATGCTCCCGCCCGTGCTCATCTCGCTGCCCTTCAAGCTGCTGCTGTTCGTGCTGGTGGACGGCTGGACGCTGGTAGTGGGGGGGCTGATGCACAGCTTCGCACAGACAGGGAGTGGCTAGCAGACCCAAGCGACGACGGCCGCGCTCTCCTCATTTCGGTTCTCGTTTTTCATTGTTCGCTCTCTCCCATGCACTACGACGAATCCTCAGTCGAACTCGTCCGCACCGCGTTGATCATCACGCTGAAGATCGCCGCGCCCATCCTGCTCGCGGGCATCGTGGTGGGCCTGATCATCTCGCTGCTCCAGTCGGTCACGAGCGTGCAGGACCAGACGCTCGCGTTCGTGCCCAAGATCGTCGTGATGGTCGTTGCCGCGGCCGTGCTGATCCCATGGATCGCCCAGCGCCTCGTCGAGTACGCGGCCAGCCTCTTCTCGCTCACCAGCTAGGAGGGAAGTCAACCACAGAGACACAGAGGCACAGAGAAGAAAGGCAGACGGAAAAGACGGATCAGGACAAAGAAGAACATGCAAGCCGCCTCTGTATCAATCCACGCCTTTCTTTGCCTTGTCTTCTCTGTGTCTCTGTGCCTCTGTGGTTAGTTCCCAATGGACTCGCAAGACATCAACCCCCTTCTCGCCCGCGTGGTGCCGTACACGCTCGTGGCCTTCCGCCTCGCGGGGGTGTTCGTCATGGCCCCGCTGCTGGTCAACATCATGATCCCGCGCCGCTTCAAGGCCCTGCTCGTGCTCATGCTGGCCGCGGCCATCTTCCCCATCGTCTCGCCGTCGCTGACCATGGCGGAGGTGCCTACCGACCTCTTCGGCCTCGTCCCGCTCATCGTAACCGAGAGCCTCGTGGGCGTCGCCATCGGCGGCATCGCCGCGATCCCGCTGCTGTCGCTCGAGATGTCGGGCATCATCGCGGGGCAGAACATGGGCATGGGGCTGGCCAAGGTGTACAACCCCGACGCCGACTTCGAGACCGACATCCTCGGCCAGCTCATCTACTACATCGGCGCCGGCATCTTCGTCGCGGCTGGCGGCCTCGAAAGACTGTTTTGCGGCGTCATCGACTCGTTCAAGAACGTGCCGCTCGGCGGCTTCCAGGTCTCGCAGACCCCCCTGGACCTCTTCGTGGGCACGCTCAGCAGCGGCTTTGAGCTCGCTATCCGCGTGTCCGCGCCCGTCACCGCCATCATCCTGCTCATCATCGTGGTGCTGGGTGTCGTGGGCAAGACGATGCCGCAGCTCAACGTGCTGTCCGTTGGCTTCGCGATCAAAATTGTGGCGGGGCTGCTCATGCTCACCTTCGCGCTGTACGCGATCAGGGACGCCGTGGGCGACGAGATTATGCGCGTGCTCTCCGACATCCGTGGCTGGGTCGCATCGCTCTAGAACCAGAGAAGGCCGAACACAGAGGGCACAGAGATGGGACAGAGCCACACGGAGGAGAGGCAGGGAATGGAAGCAGAAAGAAAAGAACAGAAGCTCCAGAGAACGCAGCGCGACAACGCAATGTCTTCCTATTCAGATTCCTTCTCTGTTCTCTCCGTCCCCCACCGTCCCTCTGTGTTCTGCCTTTAGGTCTCCACCATGGCCGACGACCTCGGAGAAAAAACAGAGGCACCCAGCGGGCGCAAGCTCGAGGACGCCCGCGGCAAGGGGCAGGTCGCCAAGAGCCAGGACCTCGCGGCCGCGATCGACCTCATCGGCGGCGTGATCCTGCTCATGATCTTCGGCGGGGCCATCATCCGCGCCATGACGGCCGTCATGCGCAACGTGCTGACCAACCCTGGGGGGAACCTCGACCCCAGGGACATGGGCCAGCTGCTCGTGACCATCACCTGGGAGACCGTGCTTGCGATGACGCCGGTCATCGGCTTGATCGCCGTGGTCGCGGCCATGAGCCACATCGTGCAGTTCGGCCTGCTGTTCACCACGCAGCCCCTCATGCCCAAGTTCGACCGCCTCAACCCCATCACCGGCTTCGGGCGGCTCCTCTCCAGGCGCAACCTCGCCAAGACCGGCATGAATGTGCTCAAGCTGGTGGTGGTGACGACCGTCGCGTGGCTCTACCTCAAGAACAAGCTCGCCGTCGTCGCGGGCCTGCCGCTGCTGGACACGTTCACCGGCGTAGCGCTCATGGTGAAGCTCGTCGTCGAGCTCGCGATCTGGCTGCTGGCCCTGCTGCTCGTCATCGGAGCGGCGGACTTCCTCTACCAGAAGTGGCAGCACACGCAGGACCTCAAGATGACCAAGGAGGAGGTCAAGGACGAGCGCCGCAACATGGACGGCGACCCGCAGGTCAAGGGCCGCCGCATGAAGCTCATGCGGGACATGGCCATGCAGCGCGTCGCGGCCGCGGTCCCCAAGGCCGACGTGATCGTCACCAACCCCACGCACTACTCGATCGCGATCCAGTACGACGAGAAGACCATGCGGGCCCCGCGCGTCGTGGCAAAGGGTGTGGACCACATGGCCATGCGGATCCGCCAGCTCGCGATGATCCACAAGGTCCCGATCGTCGAGCGCCCGCCACTGGCGCGGGCCCTGTACGCGGGCGTCGAGGTCGGCCAGGAAGTTTCACCGGAATTCTACCAGGCGATTGCGGAGCTGCTGGCGTACGTGTACCGGCTGGAATCGAAGGCCGCGTAGGAGTTGGAAACACAGAGCGCACGGAACAAAACAATGAACAGAAAGCGAATGAACGGGATGATTAATCAAGTGCCTTGCTCTGTGCTCTCTGTGTTCTCTGTGTTTCAAACCCCGCTCCGCGCCGGATAACCAGAACCCATGGCCGCGCTCACAGCCACGAACAACAACCTCTTCCCAGCCTGGCTCCTGAAGATCAAGGAGTACCGCGGCTACATCGTGCCCGTGGGGTTCGTGGCCATGATGGCCGTGCTGCTGGTGCCGATGCCGCCGGTGATGATGGACGTGCTGATCGCGCTCAACATCGCGCTGTCGCTGGTCATCCTGCTCACCACGCTCTACATGAGCCACCCGCTGGACTTTTCGGTGTTCCCCAGCCTGCTGCTGGGCACGACGCTGTTCCGGCTGGTGCTCAACATCGCCAGCACGCGGCTGATCCTGACCGCGGACGCCAGCACGCCCGAGGAGGCCGCCACCGTCGCGGGCCACGTCATCATGGCCTTCGGCAACTTCGTCGCGGGCGACTCGCTCTTCGTGGGCATCGTGATCTTCCTGATCATGGTCATCGTGCAGTTCATGGTGATCACTAAGGGCGCCACGCGCATCTCCGAGGTCGCGGCCCGGTTCACCCTCGACGCCATGCCCGGCAAGCAGATGGCCATCGACGCCGACCTCAACGCCGGCAACATCGACGAGAAGGAGGCCCGCAGGCGGCGTGAGCGGGTCAGCCAGGAGGCCGACTTCTTCGGCGCCATGGACGGCGCCTCCAAGTTCGTGCGTGGCGACGCCATCGCCGGCCTCATCATCACCGCCATCAACGTCGCGGGCGGCTTTGGCGTGGGCATCATCTCCCGCGGCTGGGAGGCGGGCCAGACCGCCGAGGTGTTCACCAAGCTCACGATCGGCGACGGCCTCACGGCCCAGATCCCCAGCTTCGTGATCGCCATCGCGTCCGCGTTGATCGTGACGCGCAGCGGCAGCAAGGCGGAGCTGGGCAGCGAGCTGGCCGACCAGGTCATCAGCCAGCCCAGGGGCCTCATGATCACCGCGGGCTTTCTGGCGGCCCTCGCCTTCACGCCCCTGCCGGCGCTGCCGCTGCTCGCGTGCGCGGGCGGCCTCGGCGGGCTCGCGTACATGATGATGCGGACGCAGAAGAAGGTGGAGCAGGAGAAGAAGGCGGCCGCGCCCGCAGCACAGAAGCCCGAACCGCCGCCGGTGGAGCAGCTGCTCAAGGTGGACACGCTCGAACTCGAGGTCGGCTACGCCCTCGTTTCGCTGGTGGACACCGCCCAGGGCGGCGACCTGCTCGACCGCATCACCGCCATCCGCCGCCAGCTGGCTGTGGAGCTGGGCCTCGTGATGCCGCCCGTGCGCATCCGCGACAACATGCAGCTGAGCTCGACGGAGTACCGCGTGAAGATCCGCGGCAACCCCATCGCCACCGGCGTCACCAAGCCCGGCAAGCTGATGGCCATGGACTCCGGCATCGCGTCCGGCAGGATTGACGGCGAGGCCACCAAGGAGCCCGCCTTCGGCCTGGACGCGTGGTGGATCGACCCCGCCTTGCGCATGCGGGCCGAGACCATGAACTACACGGTGGTGGACCCCACCAGCGTGCTGGCGACGCACATCACCGAGATCGTGCGCAAGCACGCCGACGAGCTGCTGACGCGCGACGAGGTCAACAACCTGCTCGAGCAGCTCAAGGCCAAGGCGCCCAAGCTCATCGAGGAGACGGTGCCGGCGATCGTCAAGCCCGTCGAGCTGCAGAAGATCCTGCAGGCCCTGCTCCGCGAGCGCGTGCCCATCCGCGACCTCGAGACGATCCTGGAAACCCTGGCCGAGTGGGGCAGCAAGACCCGGGACGTCGAGGTGCTCACCGAGTACGTCAGGAATGCCCTGCGCCGCACCATCTGCCAGCAGTACTCCGCGCCCACCGAGCGCGGCGTCCCGCGCATGGTCTGCGTCACGCTCGACCCCGCGCTGGAGGACCAGATCAACGCCTACATCGACCGCGGGGCCGCGGGCACCACGGTCAACATGCCCTCGCGCGTCGCCTCGCGCATCGCCGACGCGGTCATCACCGCGCTGCAGAAGGTCATCACCGCCGGCCACCCGCCGGTCGTCATCGCCAGCCCGCCGGTGCGGGCGGTGGTCAAGCAGCTCCTCGACCCCCACCTGCCCACGGTGGCGGTGCTCGGCTACAACGAGGTCGTGAGCGGCGTCGAGGTGGAGTCGATGGCCCTGGTCTCGCCGCCGGTGGACGAGCGGGCGATGGCGGGCGCTGCGGCCTGAAAGGCAGAACACAGAGCGCACAGAGCTGAGACGGAGGGAACAGAGGTGAAAGACAGGATCCGATCCATGATCCTTCTCCGTGTGGCTCCGTTTCCCACCTCTGTTCCCTCTGTGTTCTGCTTCCCTCCGCGATCCGAGACGTTTTCCACAATCGCAGACTCCCCGCGCAGGAACCGCGAAAAACCCACGATTGCCTCTGGTTGATTCTGCGCGATCGCGGTACACTCCCGCGCACGGCTCCAGGAGGGAGCTCTCACCCGCAGCGTCCACGGACGGACCATGAACCTCAAGACCTACCGCGCACCGTCGATGGCCCAAGCCCTCGCCGAGGTCAAGAAGGACCTGGGCAAGGACGCGGTCATCCTGCACACGCGGGCCTACAAGGTCGGCGCCGTCATGGGCATCGGTGGCAAGCAGGTCATCGAGGTCACGGCCGCGGACTCGATGTCCGCCCGCGGTCCCACGCTCAAGCCCGCTGCGAAGAGCACTGCCACGACCGGCGCGACCGCCACCGCCCAGAAGCCGCCCCGCCGCGCAGCCCCGGAAGAGTTCATCGCCGAGGCCTTCACCAAGGTCGAAGCCCCCGCGGCCCTCGGCGAGACGCCCACCGTGCAGGTCCGCCCTGTCAAGGTGGAGGACCTCGTCTCCCGCACCTCGATGTCGCTCCCGCCCCGGAACGCACCGGCCGGCGCCACCGCGGCCGCCATCACCGCGAGTGCCGCGGACCCCACGCCGCCCCCGCCCGCCGACTCGGCCAAGGTGGGGGCCGCGCTGCTCGAGACCATTTATAACGCCCCGGCCGCGCAGCCCGCGGCAGCAACGCCGAGCGCCCGCCCTTCGCAGCAGCTCGAGGCCAAGCCGAC